>JBKBXX010000038.1:0-25318 GCA_046313915.1 Burkholderiales bacterium
ATGCTGCGGTGCACCGTTCGTTGACGGCCGCGTCAGCCGCGTTGTACAATTCAAAGATTTTTCGGCTGGCGCAACCCTTTTTCCGGCGAGTCAGCGGGCGCGGCGCTCCTTGTCGCGGCAAAACGGCCAACCAGGGACGGGCAATAACGTGTTCAACGCGGTGAGGATCGTTCTTGCGGCGCAGGCAGCGCTGACGGTCGCCATTGCGGCGGTGGCCGGTCTGTTTGCCGGTCTTGCAGCAGGAGCTGCGGCGGCGCTCGGCGGCGCCACCGGTGTTGCGGGAACCCTGGCGTATGGCTTGTGCTGGGCGCTGCTCGCGGGCGGCCGGGCGCGCGCCACGTTGCGGCCGCACCTCGCCGCCGAGGCGGGCAAGGTCGGCGTGATCGTGACGCTCTTGCCGCTGGCGCTGGGGTGGGTCGCGGAGCCCGGGGCTTTTGTCGCCGGATTCGCGGCAAGTCTGATGGCTTATCCGTTCGCGCTGTTGCTGGACCACAAGAAAACCATGGATCTTACTTGATATGGCCGCGGGTCAAACGTCACAAACGGCGGGCGAATACATCGCCCATCACCTCACCAATTTTGCGGTCGGTGAAGGATTCTGGACCTTTCATCTCGACACCATCATCATGGGCTGGTTCGCCGGCATCGCCGGCATCGGCGCTTTTTATCTCGTTGCCAGGCGCGCCACCAGCGGCGTGCCGGGGCGGCTGCAGGGATTCATCGAGCTGGTGGTCGAGTTCGTCGACGATACCGTCAAAAGCGTGTTTCCAGGCGAGCGCAAATTTCTTGCGCCGCTCGCGCTGACGCTTTTCGTGTGGATTTTTATGATGAACCTGATCGATCTGGTGCCGGTCGATTTCGTCGCGAAAACGGCCGAAGCCGGCGGCCTGCACAGCTGGAAAGCGGTGCCGACGACCGATCTCAACACCACCTTCGCGATGTCGATCACGGTGTTTTTCCTCACCCTGTTTTTCAGTTTCAAGGCCAAGGGCGTCGGCGGCTTTGTCCACGAGCTTTTCACCGCGCCGTTCGGTGCCAACCCGCTGTTCTGGATTCCCAACCTGGTGCTCAACGTCATCGAATACCTGTCGAAGCCCGTGTCGCTGGCGATGCGGCTTTTCGGCAACATGTATGCCGGCGAACTGATATTCATCCTACTCGCCGTGCTCGGATCGAGCTGGCTGTGGCTGCTGCCGGCGTCGGTGCTTTATACGGCGTGGGGGATTTTCCACATTCTGATCATTCTGCTGCAGGCATTCATTTTCATGGTGCTCAGCGTGGTCTACATTGCGCTCGCCCACGAACACCACTGAGCCCGGTTTCATTTTTCAACCTCGCAAACACGAAAGGAAAGCAACACATGGACAAATTGATCATGCTCGGCAATGTTCAGGGCTTAACCGCCATCGCCATTGGCCTGATCATCGGCCTCGGCGCCATCGGTGCATGTATCGGCATCGGCATCATGGGCAGCAAGTTTCTGGAGTCGGCCGGGCGCCAGCCGGAACTGATCCCGCAGCTGCAGAAATTCATGTTCATTCTCGCCGGTCTGATCGACGCGGCGTTCCTGATCGGCGTGGGCCTCGCCATGTATTTTGCCGGCGGGCCGCTGCTGAATACCCTGCTCAGCGTCGCCAAGTAAAACGGCTGCGCGCGCAGCCAGGAGCATTGCCATGAACATGAACGCGACACTGATAGCGCAGGCGCTGTCTTTCGCCATCCTGATCTGGTTCACGGTCAGATTCGTATGGCCGATGATCACGGACGTGATGGACGAGCGCCATCGCCGCATTGCCGACGGGCTGGCTGCCGCCGAGCGCGGCAGGCAGGATCTGGAGCTTGCTTCCCGGCGCTCGGCCGACCTTCTGCGCGAGGCGCGGCAGCAGGCGCAGGAACTCATCGGTCAGGCCGAGAAACGCGCTTCGCAGATCGTGGAGGAGGCCAAGGCGGCGGCGCGCGTCGAAGGCGACCGCCTGATCGCCGGCGCCAGGGCCGAAATCGCCCAGGAAGTCTCCCGTGCGCGGGAGATGCTGCGCACCCAGGTGGCGGCACTCGCGGTTGCCGGCGCCGAGCAGATCCTCAAGCGCGAGGTCGATGCCCAGGCGCATGCCGAAATGTTGCGCAGCGTACAAAGCCAGCTCTAAAGGACATCATGGCTGAACTGGTCACACTGGCCCGCCCCTACGCCGAAGGTGTATTCCGGCTCGCCCGCGAAAAAAACGCGCTCGCGGCATGGTCCGAAATGCTCGCGCTGCTGGAAATCGTGGTAACGGACCCGCGGGTGAGGGCGTATGCCGACGATCCCGGCGTCAGCGCGGCGCAGCTCGAAGCGCTCATCGTCGACGTGGCCGGCGACAAAATAGATGCGCTGTGTCGCAACTTCGTGCGGGTGCTGATCGACAACGGCCGGCTCGAGCTGCTGCCGCAGATCAGGAGCCTTTACGAAGCGCTGCGCCATGAGCACGAAGGCGTGGTCGAGGCAAGAATCGTTTCCGCCATGCCGCTCGCCGAGGAACAGTTGCGCCCGCTGCTTGCCCGGCTCGAAGCCCGATATCAGCGCAAAGTGACGGCCACGGTCGAACTCGACCCGCAGCTGATCGGCGGGGTCCGGATCGTGGTTGGCGACACAGTGATCGATGCGACGGTGCGCGGCAAGCTCGAAGCGATGGCCGCCGCGCTCACCCATTAGGAGCCTTACATGCAACTCAATCCTTCCGAGATCAGCGAGCTCATCAAGAGCCGCATCCAGAATCTGGCGGTCGCCGCCGAGGCGCGCACCCAGGGCACGGTCATTTCCGTGACCGACGGCATCTGCCGCATCCACGGCCTGGCCGACGTGATGCAAGGCGAGATGCTCGAATTCCCCCGGAACACTTTCGGGCTTGCGCTCAACCTCGAGCGCGATTCCGTCGGCTCCGTGGTGCTCGGCGACTACGAGCACATTTCCGAAGGCGACACGGTCAAGACCACCGGCCGCATCCTGGAGGTGCCGGTGGGGCCGGAGCTGATCGGCCGCGTCGTGAACTCGCTGGGGCAGCCGATCGACGGCAAAGGCCCGATCCAGGCGAAGATGACCGACGTGATCGAGAAGGTCGCGCCGGGCGTGATCGCGCGCAAATCGGTTTCGCAACCGGTGCAGACCGGCCTCAAGGCGATCGACTCGATGGTGCCGATCGGGCGCGGGCAGCGCGAGCTCATCATCGGCGACCGCCAGACCGGCAAGACCGCGGTCGCGGTCGACACCATCATCAACCAGAAAGGTAAGGACCTGATCTGCATTTATGTCGCGATCGGGCAAAAGGCCTCGTCGATCAAGAACGTGGTGCGCACGCTCGAGGAGCACGGCGCGATGGATTACACCATCGTCGTCGCCGCCTCGGCTTCGGAATCGGCGGCGATGCAGTACATCGCGCCTTATTCCGGCTGCACGATGGGCGAGTATTTCCGCGACCGCGGCCAGGACGCGCTGATCATCTATGACGACCTGACCAAGCAGGCGTGGGCCTATCGCCAGGTGTCGCTGCTGCTGCGCCGTCCGCCGGGCCGCGAGGCTTATCCGGGCGACGTGTTTTACCTGCATTCGCGGTTGCTCGAACGCGCGGCGCGTGTCAACGAGGAATACGTCGAGAAATTCACCAAGGGCGAAGTCAAGGGCAAGACCGGCTCGTTGACGGCGCTGCCCATCATCGAAACCCAGGCCGGCGACGTGACGGCGTTCGTGCCGACCAACGTGATCTCGATCACCGACGGCCAGATCTTCCTGGAAACCGATCTGTTCAACGCCGGCATCCGGCCTGCGATCAACGCCGGCATCTCGGTTTCGCGGGTCGGCGGCGCGGCCCAGACCAAAATCATCAAGAAGCTGGGCGGCGGCGTGCGCCTCGCGCTCGCGCAGTATCGCGAACTCGCGGCGTTCGCGCAGTTTGCTTCCGACCTCGACGAGACGACGCGCAAGCAGCTCGAACGCGGCCGCATGGTGACCGAGCTCATGAAACAGCCGCAATATGAGCCGCTGCAGGTGTGGGAAATAGCGCTCACGCTCTATGCGGTCAATAACGGCTATTTCGACGACATCGAGGTGAAAAAAGCGCTCGCGGCGGAACGCTCGATGCGCGACTACATCAAGGCCCGGTACGGCGACCTGGTAAAACGCATCGAAGACACCAAAGACCTCGGCAAGGAAGACGAGGAGAGGCTGCACCAGGCGATGAAGGACTGGAAGCAGAACGGCGCTTATTGAGCCGCTCCGCTGCCAACGTTAGCAAGGACTTACTGCAATGCCGGGCTCGAAGGAAATCCGCAACAAGATCAAGAGCGTGCAGAACACGCGCAAGATCACCAAAGCGATGGAAATGGTTGCCGCCTCGAAAATGCGGCGTGCCCAGGAGCGGATGCGCATGGCGCGGCCCTACGGCGAAAAAATCCGCAACGTCGCGGCGCACATCAGCCAGGCCAACCCCGAGTACCGCCATCCGTTTCTCGTCGAGCGCGACACGAAAAAACGCGTCGGCATCGTCGTCGTGACCACCGACAAGGGGTTGTGCGGCGGACTCAACACCAACGTGTTGCGGCTCGTCCTCAACAAGATCAAGGAACTGGAAAGCCAGGGCGAGACCGTCGAAGTGTGTGCGATCGGCAACAAAGGGCTGGGTTTCATGCAACGTCTGGGCGCCACCATTGTGTCCCAGGTCACGGGGCTTGGCGACCGCCCGCACATGGAAAAACTGATAGGCGCGATCAAGGTCATGCTCGACGGCTACATCGAGGATCGCTTCGACCGGCTGCTGATTTTCTATACCCGCTTCATCAATACGATGAAACAGGAGCCGGTGATGGAACAGCTTCTGCCGTTATCGGGCGAAAGAATGGGCGCGCCCGAAGGCAGCTGGGACTATATTTACGAGCCGGACGCAAAGCCGGTTTTGGATCAAGTGCTGACTAGATACATCGAAGCCTTGATCTATCAGGCGATCACCGAGAACATGGCCTCGGAACAGTCGGCGCGCATGGTGGCGATGAAAGCCGCTTCGGACAATGCCGGCAACGTGATCGACGAACTTACGCTGATTTACAACAAGACGCGCCAGGCTTCGATCACCAAAGAACTCTCGGAAATCGTGGGCGGCGCGGCGGCGGTATGACGCGACACGCGAAAACGATGGGGCGACACTCATATGCGCTTGGCGCATGTGACGGGGAGACCCAATCGCCCAGGCGCGGCGGCGGTATGACGCGACACGCGAAAACGATGGGGCGACACTCATATGCGCTTGGCGCATGTGACGGGGAGACCCAATCGCCCAGGCGCGGCGGCGGTATGACGCGACACGCGAAAACGATGGGGCGACACTCATATGCGCTTGGCGCATGTGACGGGGAGACCCAATCGCCCAGGCGCGGCGGCGGTATGACGCATGAATTTCAAGCTATTGACTAGGAAAAACGGCGATGAGTGAAGGAAAAATCGTTCAGTGTATCGGCGCGGTGATCGACGTCGAGTTCCCGAGGGAACAGGTGCCCAAAGTCTATGACGCGCTCAAGATGGAAGGCGCGGAGCTGACGCTCGAAGTCCAGCAGCAGCTCGGCGATGGCGTAGTGCGCACCATCGCGCTCGGCTCTTCCGACGGGCTGCGCCGCGGCATGACCGTCAAGAATACCGGTGCGCCGATTTCGGTGCCGGTCGGCACCAAGACGCTGGGGCGCATCATGGACGTGCTCGGCCGCCCGATCGACGAGGCGGGGCCGATTGGCGCCGACAGAACCCTGTCGATTCACCGCAAGGCGCCTGCTTTCGAGGAACTTTCGCCTTCGCAGGAGCTGCTCGAAACCGGCATCAAGGTGATCGACCTGATTTGCCCGTTCGCCAAGGGTGGCAAAGTCGGGCTGTTCGGCGGCGCCGGCGTGGGGAAAACCGTCAACATGATGGAGCTCATCCGCAACATCGCGATCGAGCACTCGGGCTATTCGGTGTTCGCCGGCGTCGGCGAGCGCACGCGCGAAGGCAACGACTTCTACCACGAGATGAAGGAGTCGAAAGTGCTCGACAAGGTGGCGCTGGTGTACGGCCAGATGAACGAGCCGCCGGGCAACCGCCTGCGCGTGGCGCTCACCGGCCTCACCATGGCCGAGGCCTTCCGCGACGAAGGCCGCGACGTGCTGCTGTTCATCGACAACATCTACCGCTACACGCTCGCCGGAACCGAAGTCTCGGCGCTGTTGGGCCGCATGCCTTCGGCGGTCGGCTACCAGCCGACACTCGCCGAGGAAATGGGCCGGTTGCAGGAGCGCATCACTTCGACCAAGACCGGTTCGATCACTTCGATCCAGGCGGTGTATGTGCCCGCCGACGACCTGACCGATCCCTCGCCGGCGACGACCTTCGGCCATCTCGATTCGACGGTGGTACTGTCGCGCGACATCGCCTCGCTCGGCATCTACCCGGCGGTGGATCCGCTCGACTCGACCTCGCGCCAGCTCGACCCGCACGTGGTGGGCGAAGAACACTATACGACCGCGCGTCAGGTGCAGGCGACGCTGCAACGCTACAAGGAACTGCGCGACATCATCGCGATTCTGGGCATGGACGAGCTTTCGCCCGAAGACAAGCTGGCGGTGGCGCGCGCGCGCAAGATCCAGCGCTTTCTGTCGCAGCCTTTCAACGTCGCCGAAGTGTTCACCGGCCAGAAAGGCAAATACGTGCCGCTCAAGGAGACCATCAAGGGTTTCAAGGGCATCGTCAACGGCGACTACGACTACCTGCCCGAACAGGCGTTCTACATGGTCGGAACCATCGAAGAGGCGATCGAGAAGGCGAAAACACTTCAGTAAATGGAGAATAGGGAATCGTAAATCGTAAAACCATGGCGTTTATCGGCATTCACCCTTCACCATTTACCCTTTACTAGACCATGGCCAATACCATACACGTCGATGTCGTCAGCGCCGAAGAGTCGATCTACTCGGGCGAGGCGGAGTTCGTCGTGCTCCCCGGCGAGGCCGGCGAGCTCGGCATCTATCCGCGCCACACGCCGCTGATCACCCGCATCAAGCCGGGAGAGGTGCGCATCAAGCCCGCCGGCGGCGAAGGCGAGGAACTGATTTTCGTCGCTGGCGGCATACTCGAAGTCCAGCCGAGCGTCGTGACGGTGCTGGCGGATACCGCGATCCGCGCCCACGATCTCGACGAAGCGAAGGCGCAGGAAGCGAAGCGCCAGGCCGAAGAGGCGATCCAGAACAAGACTTCCAAGCTCGAGATCGCCAAAGCCCAGGCCGAACTGGCGGAAGCGGTGGCACAACTCGCTGCGATCCAGAAGCTGAGAAAAAGACGTTGATTTTATTGGGTTTTCTGTGTTACAACGAGGCGGCTGCGGCCGCCTCGCTTGTTTTCGGGCGCCGGCAAAGGGTTTTCCTGCAACCATGAGCGCTCGTTGCGAAGTCGATTTGCTGGTCGTCGGCGGCGGCATCAACGGCGCCGGCATCGCGCGCGACGCCGCCGGCCGTGGCCTCAAGGTGCTGCTGTGCGAGAAGGACGATCTCGGTGCGGCCACCAGCTCGGCGAGCAGCAAGCTGATCCACGGCGGGCTGCGCTATCTCGAGCAGTTCGAGTTCAGGCTCGTCGCTGAAGCGCTCGCGGAGCGGGAAATATTGCTGCGCTGCGCGCCGCACCTCGTGCAGCCGATGCGTTTCGTCATGCCGCACGTGCCGCAACTGCGGCCGGCGTGGCTGATACGCGCCGGGCTTTTCCTCTACGACTGGCTGGCCCGCCGCCAGACGCTGCCGGGCTCCCGCGGCATCGATTTGCGCCGTGCGCCGTACGGTGCCGGTCTCAAGCCCGGTTTCGCGCGGGGTTTCGTCTATTCCGACTGCCGGGTGGACGATGCGCGGCTGGTCGTCGCCAATGTCCGTGCCGCAGCCAGGCGCGGTGCGGTCGTCCTGACGCGAACGGCGTGCATCGCCGCGCACCGCGACAACGGCGGTGGCTGGCAGGCCACGTTGCACGACGCAGCCGGCAACCACATCGCAGTCGCCGCGCGGGCGCTGGTCAACGCGACCGGGCCGTGGGCCAGAAATTTTCTCGTCGACGCGCTACGCGAGCGACCGGCTTTCGATCTCAAACTGGTCAAAGGCAGCCATATCGTCGTGCCGCGGCTGTACGAGGGCGAACACGCTTTCATTTTGCAGAACGACGACCGGCGGGTGGTATTTGCCTGTCCGTACGAAAAGAATTACACGCTCATCGGCACCACCGACGTCGAGCTGCGTGGCGAGCCCCGTGCGTGCCAGGCGAGCGGCGAGGAGGTTGCCTATCTGTGCCGCGCCGCCAACCGTTATTTCGCGCAGCAACTGACGGAAAGCGACGTCGTCTGGAGTTACTGCGGTGTGCGGCCGCTGTTCGACGACGGCACCGCCAACCCTTCGGCCGTGACCCGCGACTACGTGCTGCAGCTCGACGCGAAAGCCGCCGCGGCGCCACTGCTGTCGATCATCGGCGGCAAAATCACGACCTATCGCCGGCTCGCCGAGCGCGCCCTCGAAAAGCTGGCGCCGTGGTTTCCGCGGCTGCCCGGCGCGTGGACCGCGGCTGCGGCGCTGCCGGGCGGCGAGCTGGGCGCGGCCGACCTTGGGGCGTTTGCCGACGGCCGGCTCAAAAGCGACTATCCGTGGTTGCCGGAGGGTGCGCGCCGGGCGTTGGCGCGGCGCCACGGCGCCAACGCCTACGAAGTGCTGGGCGGAGCCCGCTCGCCGGCCGATCTCGGGGAGTATTTCGGCGCCGGGCTCTATGCGCGCGAAATCGATTACCTGCTGGCGCACGAATGGGCGCTTGCCGCCGAAGACGTGCTGTGGCGCCGCACCAAATGCGGGCTGCACTTGGCGCCTGCGCAAATCCGCGCCGTCGCGCGTTACGTCGCGCAGCGCACGCGCTGACGCTGTGCGATAATTTTCACATGACGATCAATGTCGTGATCCTCGCTGCCGGGCAGGGCAAACGCATGCATTCGCACCTGCCCAAGGTGCTGCATCTGCTCGCCGGCCGGCCGCTGATTTCCCACGTGATCGCCAGCGCGCGGGCGCTGGGGGCTGCGCGCATCTGCGTGGTCTACGGCCATGGCGGCGAACAGGTGCCGCTGGCGGTCGCGGCGCCGGACATCGTTTGCGTCAGGCAGGAGCCGCAGCTCGGCACCGGGCATGCGCTGCAGCAGGCGCTGCCACAGTTCGGCAAGGCGCCGCTGACCGTGGTGTTGTATGGCGATGTGCCGCTCATCAGGCCGGAGACGCTGCGCGCGATGACGAGCGGCGATCGCGAGCGGCTCGTCCTGCTGACGGCGAGGCTCACCGAGCCCGCCGGCTACGGGCGCATCGTCCGCGACCGAAAAGGGCGCATCACGAAAATCGTCGAAGAAAAAGATGCCAGCGCGGCGCAGCGCAGGATACGCGAAGTGAACACCGGCATCATGGCGCTGCCGACGCGGCATCTGGCGGGCTGGCTGGGCAAGCTCGGCAACGACAACGCCCAGCGGGAATATTATCTGACCGACGTGGTGGCGCTCGCGCTGGCCGATGGCGTCGCGGTCGAGGCGGTCTCGGCAGCCGATGCCTGGGAAACCTTCGGCGTAAACAGCAAGACCCAGCTCGCGCAGCTCGAGCGTATTTACCAGCGGCGGTGCGCCGACCGCCTACTGGAGCAGGGCGTGTCGCTCGCCGACCCGACGCGGCTCGATGTGCGCGGCGAGCTGCTGTGCGGAAACGACGTGCGCATCGACGTCAACTGCGTTTTCGAAGGCCGAGTGACGCTCGGCGACGCGGTGGAAATCGGCGCCCACTGCGTGCTGAAGAGCGTGGAAATCGGTGCCGGCACGCGCATCGAGCCGTTCACGCACATCGATGACGCGGTGATTGGCGCCGGCTGCCGCGTCGGTCCTTATGCCCGCATCCGGCCCGGCACGCGGTTGGGCGAGGACGTGCATATCGGCAATTTCGTCGAAATCAAAAACAGCGAGATCGGCGCGCACTCCAAAGCCAACCACCTCGCGTATGTCGGTGACAGCTCGGTCGGGCGCAACGTCAACATCGGTGCTGGTGCCATCACCTGCAATTACGACGGCGCCCGCAAACACCGCACCGTGATCGAGGACGACGTGCACATCGGCTCCGACGTGCAGCTGATCGCCCCGGTGACCATAGGCAAAGGCGCGACCATCGGCGCGGGCGCGACCATCACCAAGGACGCGCCGCCCGGAGAGCTGACCTTCACCAAGGCGGAGCAGGTCACCCTGCGAGGCTGGAAACGACCCACAAAACCGGTAAAGGGTTAACGGCTAATGGGTAATGGACTGAGGCCGCGCGGAATCAACGGTGAGCTGATGAGAGGTTTTTCCCCATCACTCATCACCCATCACGCATCACCGAACTGACATGTGCGGCATCGTCGGCGCCATTGCACAACGAGACGTGGTCCCGATCCTCGTCGAAGGCCTGCGGCGGCTGGAATACCGCGGCTACGACTCCGCGGGCATCGCGGTGTGCAATGCGCAGGGCGAGCTCGAGCGGCGGCGCACCGTCGGCAAGGTGGCGCTGCTGGCCGAAGCGCTCGCCCGACAGCCGCTCGCGGGATCGTGCGGCATCGCGCACACCCGCTGGGCGACGCACGGGGGCGTATCCGAAAAAAACGCCCATCCCCATTTCTCGGAAGAGGGCATCGCCCTCGTCCATAACGGCATCATCGAAAACCACGAAGAACTGCGTGACGAGCTGCGGGCCAAAGGCTACCGGATACAGTCGGACACCGACAGCGAGATCGTGGCCCACCTGATCCATGATCGCATCAAGCACGGCGCCGATCTGCCGGGCGCCGTGCAGCAGGTCATCGGGCGCCTGCACGGCGCCTACGCGATCGCGGTCATGAGCAGGCACGACCCCGAACGCCTGATCGCGGCGCGCATGGGCTGTCCGGTGGTGGTCGGCCACGGCGACGGCGAGAATTTCGTCGCTTCCGACATACAGGCACTGCTGCCGGTCACGCGCAGGTTCCGCTTCCTCGAAGACGGCGACGTCGCGGACATTTCGCGCGGCGGCATCCGCCTTTTCGACACCGCGGGCCGCGCCGTCGAGCGCAGGCTGCACGAATCCGAGCTTTCGGCCGACACCGTCGAGCTCGGCCAGTTCAAGCATTACATGCAGAAGGAAATTTTCGAGCAGCCGCGGGCGGTTGCCGACACGCTCGCCGAACGCATCGCAAACGGCAAGGTGCTGGACGCGGCGCTGGGGCCGAAAGCGGCGGCCCTGCTGCCGGCGATACGCAACGTGCACATCGTTGCCTGCGGCACGAGCTACCACGCGGGCATGATCGCGCGCTACTACCTGGAACAGTGGGCGAAAGTGCCGTGCGCGGTCGAAGTGGCGAGCGAATACCGCTACCGCCAGCCGGTGGTGTCCCCCGCTACGCTGTTCATCGCCATTTCGCAGTCGGGCGAAACCGCCGACACGCTCGCGGCCTTGCGCGAGGCCAGGCACCTCGGCTATCTCGGCGCGCTCGCGATCTGCAACGTACCCGAGTCTTCGCTGGTGCGCGAAGCCGACATGACGCTGATGACGCGCGCGGGACCCGAAATCGGCGTGGCTTCGACCAAGGCGTTCACGACGCAGCTCGCGGCGCTGGCTTTGTTCGGTGTGGCTTTGGCACGCCACCGCGGACTGCCGGCGAAACAGGAAGCGCAGGCCGTGAAGCTCCTCACCCACGTGCCGGAAATGATCGAGAAAAGCCTGGCGCTGGAACCCCGCATCGCGGCGTGGGCCGAGCGTTTCGTCGACAAGCAGCACGCGCTGTTCCTCGGCCGCGGTGCGCTGTGGCCGGTGGCGATGGAAGGCGCGCTCAAGCTCAAGGAAATCTCGTACATCCACGCCGAGGCGTACGCCGCCGGCGAGCTGAAGCACGGGCCGCTGGCGCTGGTCGACGCGAACATGCCGGTGGTGGCGGTCGCGCCCAACAACGAGCTGCTCGAAAAACTGAAATCCAATCTCCAGGAAGTGCGCGCCCGCGGCGGCCACCTCTATGTGTTCACCGATCCGCTGTCCGGCATCAAGGCGTCGGCGGGCGTCGACGTGATCGAGATGCCCGAGCACGTGGAATCGCTGCAGGCGCCGCTCGTCTATACCGTGCCCCTGCAGCTGCTCGCCTACCACTGCGCGCTCTTGCGCGGCACCGACGTGGACAAACCCAGGAATCTGGCGAAATCGGTCACGGTCGAATGACGCCGCGGCAGTAAGCGAGCGCCTACTATCTAAAGTAACTCATTGTATTTATTAGAGTTTTATGGTAGGCGCAAACGTCGGGGCGGCCGTGCCCGAGAGTTTCAGATCTGGCGGGGTTTGTGCGGGGCGCGGGCGAGCAGCCGGTCGTAGAGCCGGTTCGGCAAAACGTGAAGCACCCGCGCGACGAGCGCCATCTGCCACGGGATCACCGCGTAGGTCTTGCCGCGCCCGATGATGGAAATGATTTTATGCGCGGCGGCGTCGGCGCTCATGATAAACGGCATCGGATAGGGGTTTTTCTCCGTCATCGGCGTGGCGATATAGCCGGGGCAAATGGTGACAACCTTGACGCCGCTGTTTCTGAGCTCGACGCGCAGGCTTTCCAGATAGCTGATGGCCGCTGCCTTGGACGCCGAATACGCGGCGGCGCCCGGCAGACCGCGATAGCCCGCCACGCTGGCGATGCCGACCAGCGCGCCTTTTCCTGCTTCACGCATGGGGGGCACGAACGGCTGGAAGGTCTTCACCATGCCCACCACGTTGATGTCGAGCACGTCCTGGAATGCCTGCACATCCTCGGGATATTCGGTGAGGGTTCCCAGGCTCACGCCGGCATTCGCGATCACCACGTCGGGGCAACCGTGGCGCGACATGAAATCGGCCGCGGCGCGCCGCATGCCTTCGCCATCGCGCACGTCGAGCGCATAAACCGCGGCATCGCAGGCGAATTGCGCGGCAAGCCGTTCGAGCGCCGGCAAGCGGCGCGCAATCAGCCCCAGGCGCGCGCCTTGCGCCGCATAATGCCGGGCAAGCGCTGCGCCGATGCCGCTGGAAGCGCCGGTGATGACGACGCGTTGGGCGGGAGCGTGCCCCATGGCGGGGTGGCGGGACGGCTTATTTGCCGCCGTGGTTTTTGCGCGCCATCGCGATCAGCTGGTCGACCACCTTGAAAAAGCGGTCGTAATCGATGGTCTTGTCGGCTTTCAGCGTCAGCGACGGTGCCGTCAGGTACCTGCCGTCGATCACCAGCGCTGGCGTGCCGGGGATGTCGTAGTTGCGCGTCATGTCGATCGAGCGCTGGGTGCGCCCCTGGACCGCGAACGAATTGTAGGTGTCGATGAACTTCTGCCTGTCCACGCCTTTGGTTGCAATCCAGTCGAACAGGATCTTGGGATCCTGCAGCCGGATTTTCTGCTCATGCACCGCCGCAAACACGTCGTGGTGCAGCTTCTCGAGGAGACCCATCGCCTCGAGCGCGTAGAAAACCTTGGTGAGCGGGACCCAGGAGTCCTGGAACACCGCCGGCACGCGCCGGAAATCGACGTCGGCGGGCTTGCGCTTGAGCCACGCATTGAGGGCGGGCTGCAGGTTGTTGCAGTGCGGGCAGCCGTACCAGAAGAATTCGAGCACTTCTATTTTCTTGCCGCTGTCGGTCGGCTGCGGCGGCTCGACCAGCCGGTAATCCCTGCCGGCAACGAGTTGCGCGGCGGCGCCGGTGGCAATGCCCAACATGAATGCAGCGGTTGCCGCCCAGACGGAAAAACGCGCGATCGATTTCATTTGGCCTCCGGAGGGGTGAATGAGCGTGACGTGCGGCTATTCGCGCACCTTGATCAGGGTGGTTTCGACGCCGTTCTGTGTCAGGGTGTCGCGGGCACGAGTGAGTTCTTCGACGCTGGAATAAGGGCCGATGCGCACGCGGTGCCAGACGCTTTTGTCGGGCATGGTGGTGGTCTGGATGCTCGCTTCGATGCCGAGCAGGGCGAGCCTGGCCTTGAGATTGTCGGCATCGGGCGCGCTCTGGAAAGCGCCGGCTTGCAGGAAAAACGCTTCCCTGGCCGCCGCTTTTTTCTGGGCTTCCTTCATTTGCTGTTCGGTCACAGGCTCCTCGGCTCCCGGCAGGATCTTGTAGAAGTCGAAGCGCGGTCGCGACTCCGGCGCCCCCGCCACGCCATCTCCGCTCTTGGCGGCGGCCGGCGCCGCGGCCTTGGGCGCCTCGCCTCTGGCGGGGGCGACGTCGCGGGTGAGGAAGGGACTGGGCATCTTGTTGATGTACCAGGCGACGCCGAGCGCGATGCCGAGACCCAGCACCAGGCCGAGCAGCACGCCGAGCAGCAGCGAGCTGCCGCCCTTGCGCTCGCCGCCTTTGCGTTCCAGCCCTTTATAGTCTCTGCTCATGGCCGCACATCTTACATTTTTTCGGGGGCGGACACACCCAGCAGAGACAGGCCGTTGCGCAGCACCTGCCGCACGGCGGTCGCCAGCGCGAGCCGCGCCAGCCTGAGCGGCGCTTCGTCGACCAGCAGCCGCGTCGCATTGTAATAGCTGTGGAACTCGGCGGCGAGGTCCTTGAGGTAGAAAGCGATCACATGCGGAGCGAGATCGCGTGCGGCAACTTCCACGGCCTCGGGGTATTCGATGAGGCGCGCGAGCAGCGCCAGCTCGTGCTCGGATTCCAGCGGCGAGGTGTCGACCGTCTTGAGCTCGTCGGCATCCCCGCCCCATTGCTCGTGCACGCTGCACACCCGCGCATGGGCATACTGGATGTAGTAGACGGGGTTTTCGTTGCTCTGCGATTTCGCCAGATCGAGATCAAAATCGAGATGCTGGTCGCTTTTGCGCAGCACGTAGAAAAAGCGCGCGGCATCGTTGCCGACTTCATGGCGCAGTTCGCGCAGGGTCACGAATTCGCCGGCGCGCGTCGACATCGAAACCTTCTGGCCGTTGCGGTAGAGCACGGCGAACTGCACCAGCGCGACCGTGAGCCGCTCCTTGTCGAGGCCGAGCGCTTCGAGCGCGCCTTTGACACGCGGCACGTAGCCGTGATGGTCGGCACCCCACACGTCGATCACGAGATCGAAACCGCGCTCGAATTTGTTCCAGTGATAGGCGATGTCCGATGCGAAATAGGTGTACTGGCCGTTGTCGCGCTGGACGACGCGGTCTTTCTCATCGCCGAAATGCGACGAGCGGAACCATTTGGCGCCGTCCTGGACATAGACGTGGCCGCGTTCCTCCAGTCTTTTCACCGCGAGCTCGACCAGCCCCGAGTCGTGGAGCGAACGCTCCGAAAACCAGTGGTCGAACAGCACACCGAATTCGGTAAGATCGTTGCGGCAGTCGGCGAGCTGTTCGTTGAGCGCGTGGCCATGGATGTATTCGTAGTCTTCGCCGAGCAGCTGTTTGGCATTGGCGATCAGGCCGTCGAGATGGGCCTCGGCGTCGGCCGTCACGTCGACGACGCCGGCCATGACGGCGGCAGCGGGGCGGACGTAGCGTTTGCCGTGGGCCGTCAGAATCTGTTGCGCCATCTCGCGCACATAATGGCCGCGGTAGGCGTTGGGCGGGAACGCGACGCTTTCGCCGGCGAGCTCCAGATAGCGCAGCCACGTCGAAAGCGCGAGGATGTCCATCTGCCTTCCGGCGTCGTTGACGTAATATTCGCGCGTGACATCGAAACCCGCGGCAGCGAGGACGCTGGCGAGGCTTGCGCCGAATGCCGCGCCGCGCCCGTGCCCGACGTGCAGCGGCCCGGTGGGATTGGCCGAAACGAACTCGACCTGCACTTTCTTTTTGCGTCCCAGCGCGCTTTTGCCGTAATCGCTGCCGGCCTCGAGGATGCGATTGACCACGGCCTGCTTGAAAGCGCGCTTCAGATGAAGATTGATGAAACCCGCGCCGGCGATTTCGGCTTTTTCCACGCAGGGCGAAGCCGGCAATGCCGCGACCAGTCGGGCCGCGAGATCCCGCGGCGGGTTTTTGAGCGCCTTGGCGAGCTGCAAGGCGAGGTTGCAGGCGTAATCGCCGTGCTGCGCCTGCTTGGGGCGTTCGAGCACGATGGTGGCGCCGGTGTGCGCCGGCGCCACGTTTTTCAGTGCCGCGGCGAGCAGCTCGACGACGTGTGCTTTGATGTCCGTGGGCGAGTCGTGGGTCATGGGGTGGGGGCATCTGCCGCTGGTGCGGGGCCGGCAGCGGCGGGAAAGTGATTGAAAAAACGGGATTTTATCATGGCGGCGCGCGTTCAGCGGTTTCAGAACTCGAGCGGGTCGACATCGAGCGACCAGCGCGCGCGGCCGGGCGGATCGGTGGCGAGCGCGGTGTGCCAAGCACCGAGGAAAGCCTGCAGCGCGGCGCGCGAATCCGACTGCACCAGCAGTTGGGCCCGCTCGCGCCCGGCAAGCCGCATCATGGCCGAAGGAACGGCGTCGTAGACCGTCACACGCCGCGAAAGCGTTTTCGCGGCGCGGCTTGCGCCAGACAGGAAAGCGAGCGCCGTTTCGAGCCTGGGCGCTTCGGCGCGCAGCAGCGCCTGATGGACAAACGGCGGGAAACCGGCCTGCCGGCGTTCGGCGAGCAGTTCCTCCGCGAACGAAGCGTAATCCTGGTTTTTCAGCGCCACGTACAACGGATGTTGGGGAAATTCGGTCTGGATCAGCACTTCGCCCTGAACGTCGCCGCGTCCGGCGCGTCCGGCGACCTGGGTGAGTAGCGCAAACAGGCGTTCCGGCGCGCGGAAGTCGGCGCTGTAGAGCAGGCTGTCGGCGTTGATGACCGCAACCAGGTTGAGATGCGGGAAATCGTGTCCTTTGGCGAGGATCTGCGTGCCGACCAGGATGTCGACTTCGCGCGCATGGATCCGGTGGCGCATCGCCTGCCACGCGCCGCGGCGGCGCGTGCTGTCGCGATCGATGCGCAGTATGCGCGCCCGCGGGAAATGCCGGACGAGGGCCGCTTCCACGCGCTGGGTGCCCTGGCCGACGGGCGACAGCTCGGCGTTGCCGCACTGCGGGCAGATCACGGGAACCCGTGACTGGTGGCCACAATGGTGGCAGCGCAGCTGGCGGTCGCGCAAATGCAAAACCAATTGCGCCGAACAGCGGTGGCAGTTCGACAGCCAGCCGCAGGCGTGGCACATCAGCACCGGCGCGTAGCCGCGGCGGTTGATGAATACCAGGCTTTGCTCGCCGCGGGCGAGCCGCGCGCCTATGGCCGCCAGCATCTGCGGGGAAAGCCCGTCGTCGAGCTGCTGGTCGCGGGTGTTGATATAGCATATGTCCGGCGGCGCGGCGTTGATGCGCTGGGGCAGGGTGAGCAGCTGGTAGCGCCCGTTTGCGGCGTTGAAATAGGTTTCCAGCGCCGGCGTCGCCGAACCGAGCACGACCGGCACGCCGCACTGGCGGGCGCGGACCACCGCCAGATCGCGCGCCGAATAGCGCAGGCCTTCCATCTGTTTGTAGGAAGCGTCGTGTTCCTCGTCGACCACGATGAGGCCGAGCTGCGGCAGCGGCGCGAACACGGCAAGACGCGTGCCGAGGACGATGCGGGCGCGGCCCGACTGCGCCGCGAGCCAGTTGTCGAGACGTTCGCTTTCGTTGAGGCCGCTATGCAGGCTGGTGAGCGGTACACCGGGGAAGCGGTCGCGCACCATCGCTTCCAGCTGCGGCGTCAGCGCGATTTCCGGCACCAGCAGCAACGTCTGGCGGCCGGCGCGCAACGCGGCGTCCATGGCATGGAGATAAACCTCGGTTTTCCCGCTGCCGGTGACACCGAACAGCAGAAAAACGCGAAAGCTGCCGAGCCGTGCGCAAATCGCGCGCGCCGCTTCCTGCTGGGCCGCGGTGAGCGCCGGCCCCTGAATCCCTGCTCCGGCAAGGCGCGGCGCGGCGCACTGCGCGGCGCCGGGCGCGGCTTCGACCCACGACCAGGCCAGCAGCTGCTTCAGCGCGGCCGGGGCGCTGGCGGCCACCGCCCGGACCGCGTCCAGATCGAGGACGTGGTGTTTTTTGAACAGCGCGAGCAGCCGGCGTTTCACCGTGGCGCGCGCCGGCAGCCGAGCGGGGTCGGCGGCGGCGCCCGCAGCCGTGAGTCGGTAGGCGGTGACGATTGCCGCGCGCCGCACGGCGGGGCGGCGCAGCCGCACCGGCAGCGCATTCATTGCGGCCGCGCCGAGAGGGTGGTGGTAATAGGCGCTCGCGAACTTCAGCAGGCGCAGATCGGCTGCGGAAAGCGGCGGCACGTCGCGCAAGATACGCAACGCACTCTTGAGGCGGTGGGGCGCGACGGCGGAAACATCGGCGACTTCGATGATCAGCCCGATGACATTCTTGTTGCCGAAAGGCACCAGCACGCGGCGGCCCACGTCGTCGTCGCACGCTTCGACGCTGCGATAATCGAACAAGGTGGCAAGGGGGACGTCGAGCCCGACGCGGATGATTTTCATCTGCCCGTCAGAGGAGATCTGGAAAAGTTACCGGGAATTGCTCATGCCGGTTCTGCGTTTTGCGGCCAAATGGCTTATCTGACAGAAAAAAATCTTTTTATTCACATCGTGCTGTGGATAACTTTGTTGATGAATGAAAAAAATATTTCCTCGATCTCCGCCATTGGCATAAAAATCATGGGCGCAATGTCGGCCCCGTATAATGAAAAATGTTTAAAAACAACATGTTGCGTGTAACAACGGTTGCGGATGTGATTTTTTGCGGATTTTGTTCATCATGCAGCCCCTTTGTGCATAAATCATGGCCGCACATTCTGGAAATCACAGCAAAAATCTGGTCTTGCCGCAGAAAAAAACTAATGGTAATTCGTGCTCAATTCGTGCACGGCATCGACCAGCGCAGAAACGTTTTCGGGCGGCGTAAATTGAGACACCCCGTGTCCCAGATTGAAAACGTGGCCGTTGCCGTGGCCGTATGCGTCCAGGACCAGGCGGGTGTGGCGGCGGATGGTCTCCGGGTCGGTGAAAAGCACGGCAGGATCAAGGTTGCCTTGAAGCGCGACCTGCGCACCGACGCGCCGGCGCGCGGCGCCGATGTCGATGGTCCAGTCGAGTCCGACGGCATCGCAGCCGGTCGTCACGATGTCCTCGAGCCACAACGCGCCGCCTTTGGTGAAAACGATGCTGGGGATGACCGCGCCGCCGTGTTCGCGTTTGAGTCCGGCGACGATACGCCGCAGGTAAGCCAGCGAAAATTCACGGTATGCGGCCTCGGCGAGCACGCCGCCCCAGGTATCGAAAATCATCACGGCCTGGGCGCCGGCCTCGATCTGCGCGTTGAGGTAAGCGGTGACGGCGCGGCAGTTGACGTCGAGGATGTGGTGCAGCAGTTCGGGGCGCTGGTAGAGCATGGTCTTGACGAGACGGAAATCGTCGCTGCTGCCGCCTTCGACCATGTAGCAGGCGAGAGTGAAAGGGCTGCCCGAAAAACCGATGAGAGGAACTTCGCCGCCGAGCGCGCGCCGGATCTGGGAAACGGCATCGAGCACATAGCGCAGATGCTTGTCGGGCTCGGGAACGAACAGGTTGCGGATCTCCCATTCCTCGCGCAATGGGCGTTCGAACCGGGGGCCTTCGCCTTCGGCAAAATAAAGACCAAGGCCCATCGCGTCGGGAATCGTCAGGATGTCGGAAAAAAGAATCGCGGCATCGAGCGGAAAACGCGCGAGCGGCTGCAACGTGACTTCGGTCGCGAAATCGGGGTTTTTGCACAAATCCAGAAAGCTTCCGGCCCGCGCCCGGGTCTGGTTGTATTCGGGTAGATAACGTCCCGCCTGGCGCATGATCCACACCGGCGTGTAAGGCGTGGGCTGGCGCAGCAGGGCGCGGATCAGCGTGTCGTTTTTGAGTTTGGGCATGTGGGGGAAAGGGAAAGACGAAAGGCGCGCTTTTCCCGGCGCCGTCATCCGGATCTGCCTGAGTTATCGCGGCAGTTCCGATGATCCCATGAGAAATTCGTCGACCGCGCGCGCGCACTGGCGTCCTTCGCGTATCGCCCACACCACCAGCGACTGACCGCGGCGCATGTCGCCGGCGGCGAATACCTTGGGCAGCGAAGTCTGGTAGCTTTCGGTGTCGGCGAGCACATTGCTGCGGGCGTCTTTCGCGACGCCGAGCTCGGCGAGCAGCCCCGACTGCAGCGGGCCGACAAAACCCATCGCCAGCAGCACCAGGTCGGCGGGCATTTCGAACTCCGAGCCGGGAATTTCCTGCATCCTGCCGTCCTTCCACTCGACGCGCGCGGCGACGAGCTTCTCGACTTGGCCGTTGCGCCCTTCGAAGCGCTTGGTCGCCACCGCCCAGTCGCGCTTGCAGCCCTCCTCGTGCGAGGAGGAAGTGCGGAGCTTGACCGGCCAGTACGGCCATACCAGCGGTTTGTCCTCTTTCTCTGGCGGTTGCGGCAGCAGCTCGAACTGGGTGACCGATTTGGCGCCGTGGCGGTTGGCGGTGCCGACGCAGTCGGAACCAGTGTCGCCGCCACCGATGACCACCACGTGCTTGCCGGTGGCGAGGATCTGGTCCGCGACGCGGTCGCCGGCCACGACCTTGTTCTGCTGCGGCAGGAATTCCATGGCGAAGTGCACGCCGGCGAGCTCGCGGCCGGGCACCGGCAGATCGCGCGGATTTTCCGCGCCGCCCGACAGCACCACGGCATCGAATTCCTCGACCAGCTTTTTCGCCGCGATGGTGACGCCGACATGCTGGTTGACGCGGAATTCGACGCCTTCGGCACGCATCTGCTCGAGGCGCCGGTCGATATGGTGTTTTTCCATTTTGAAATCAGGAATGCCGTAGCGCAACAGCCCGCCGATGCGGTCGTTCTTTTCGAACACCACGACCTCATGGCCGGCGCGCGCGAGCTGTTGTGCGCACGCGAGCCCCGCCGGCCCCGAACCGACGATCACGATGCGTTTTCCCGTCCTGTACGCCGCGGGCTGGGCGCCAATCCAGCCCATTTCCCACCCCTTGTCGATGATCGCGTGTTCGATCGACTTGATGCCGACCGCGTCGTTGTTGATGTTGAGCGTACACGCCGCTTCGCACGGCGCGGGACAGACCCGCCCGGTGAATTCCGGGAAGTTGTTGGTCGAATGCAGGACGTCGAGCGCCGCTTTCCAGTTCTGTTTGTAAACGAGGTCGTTCCAGTCGGGGATGATGTTGTTGATCGGGCAGCCGCTCATGCAAAACGGCGTGCCGCAATCCATGCAGCGGGCCCCCTGGATGCCCGCCTGCTCGTCGCTCAGGCGGCGGACGAATTCGTGCCAGTGCCTGACGCGCTCCCGCGGCTCCTCGGCAGCCTCCTGCAGGCGTTCAAACTCCATGAAGCCGGTGATTTTGCCCATCTCGATCCGATCCCAAAAAACTTCAAATTCGATAAATCGCAGAGCGCACGGCAAAGCGGCAGACTTTCCCTCGCGGCCCGTATTCCCTGCAGCCCGGAGATTATGCGGCGATTTTCCCGCTTTTCGCAGCAAGTTCGCCCAGCGCCCGGCGGTATTCGTTCGGGAACACCTTGACGAATTTCGTGCGATAGCGCGCCCAGTTGTCGAGAATGTGGTGCGCCGCGGTGCTGCCGGTGTGGCGCCGGTGATTCTCGAGCATGCGCCTGAGAATCGCCTCGTCGGTCTCGCCCAGGTGCCAGATGTCCCGCGAAATCCGGGCTTCCTGCTCGCTTTCGGCGAGCACCGGCTCGAGCTTGACCATGGAAAGATTGCAGCGGGATTCGAAAGTGCCGTCTTCGTCGAGCACATAAGCGATGCCGCCCGACATTCCTGCCGCGAAATTGCGCCCGGTCTGGCCCAGCACGACGACCGTGCCGCCGGTCATGTACTCGCAGCCGTGGTCTCCCACGCCTTCCACCACCGCGTGCGCGCCCGAGTTGCGCACCGCGAAGCGCTCGCCGGCCACGCCGCGGAAATAAGCTTCGCCGGCGATGGCGCCATAGAGCACGACGTTGCCGGTAATGATGTTCTGACCCGGCTCGCCGCGGAACTTGGGCGAAGGCTGCACCGAAATGCGCCCCCCCGACAGACCCTTGCCACAATAATCGTTGGTGTCGCCGATGAGCTCCAGCGTCACGCCCCGTGCCAGGAATGCGCCCAGGCTCTGGCCGGCAGAACCGGCGAAACGGATATGTATCGTGTCGTCCGGCAATCCCTCGTGGCCATAGCGCTTGGCGATTTCGCCCGACAGCATGGTGCCGACGGTGCGATTGATGTTGCGGATCGGCATTTCGATCGTGACTTTCTCGCCGTGCTCGAGCGCGGGGCGGGCAAGCTCGATCAAGCGGTGGTCCAGCGCCTTGTCGAGCCCGTGGTCCTGCTTTTCGCAGTTGAAGCGGGCGACTTCGGGTGCGGCCGGGGGCTGATAGAAAATCCTTGAAAAATCAAGACCTTTGGCTTTCCAATGGGCGATGCCCTTTCTCATGTCGAGCAAGTCCGAGCGGCCGATCAGGTCGCTGAAGCGGCGGATGCCGAGGCGGGACATCAGCTCGCGGATTTCCTCGGCGACGAAGAAAAAGTAATTGATCACGTGCTCGGGCTTGCCTTGGAATTTCTTGCGCAGCACCGGATCCTGCGTCGCCACGCCCACCGGGCAGGTGTTGAGGTGGCATTTGCGCATCATGATGCAGCCTTCCACCACCAGCGGCGCCGTGGCGAAGCCGAATTCGTCGGCACCAAGCAGGGCGCCGACCACCACGTCGCGCCCGGTTTTCATCTGACCGTCGGCCTGGACCGCGATGCGGCCGCGCAGGCGGTTCAGAACCAGCGTCTGCTGCGTTTCGGCCAGCCCCAGCTCCCACGGCGTGCCCGCGTGCTTGATCGATGACCAGGGCGAAGCGCCGGTGCCGCCGTCGTAACCGGAGATCGTGACGTGATCGGCCTTGGCCTTGGCCACGCCCGCGGCGACCGTGCCGACGCCGACTTCGGAGACGAGCTTGACGCTGATCGAGGCGGCCGGGTTGGCGTTCTTGAGGTCGTGGATCAGCTGCGCCAGATCCTCGATCGAGTAGATGTCATGATGCGGCGGCGGCGAAATCAGCTCCACGCCCGGCGTGGAATAGCGCAATTGCGCGATGTATTCCGACACCTTGCGTCCCGGAAGCTGCCCGCCTTCGCCGGGCTTGGCGCCTTGCGCCATCTTGATCTGGATCTGCTCGGCGCTTGCCAGGTACTCGGTGGTCACGCCGAAACGGCCGGAGGCGACCTGCTTGATCCTGGACTTGAGCGAATCGCCTTCCTTAAGCTCGATGTCGCGCGCGACGTTGTTGCGACCCAGCCGCGAAACGAGCGATTCGCCGGTCTTCACCGGCGCGTAGCGGTTGCGGTCTTCGCCGCCTTCGCCGGTGTTCGATTTTCCGCCGAGCCGGTTCATCGCGACTGCGAGCGTGGTATGCGCTTCGGTGGAGATCGACCCCAGCGACATCGCGCCGGTCGAGAATCTCTTGACGATCTCGGCGGCGGGCTCGACCTCCTCGATCGGCACCGGCGTGCAGCGGTCGAACTTGAATTCGAACAGGCCGCGGAAAGTCATGTGACGCCGCGACTGGTCGTTGATGATCTGCGCGTATTCCTTGTAGGTGCTGTAGCTGTTGCGGCGCGTCGAATGCTGCAGCTTGGCGATTGCATCGGGCGTCCACATGTGCTCTTCGCCACGCGCTCGCCACGCGTACTCGCCGCCGGCGTCGAGAGCGCCGGCAAGCACGGGGTTCCTGCCGAAAGCGGCCCTGTGGATGCGGATCGCTTCTTCGGCGACTTCAAAAATGCCGATGCCTTCGATCGTGGAGGCGGTGCCGGTGAAATACTTGTCGACCAGCGCGCGGGCGAGCCCCACCGCCTCGAAAATCTGGGCCCCGGTATAGGACATGTAGGTCGAAATGCCCATTTTGGACATGACCTTGCGCAGCCCTTTGCCGATCGCCTTGACGAAGTTCTTGATCGCCTTCTTGCCGTCGACTTCGGTGCCGAGCAGGCCTTTTTCGGCCATGTCGAGCAGCGTTTCGAGGGCGAGGTAAGGATGTACCGCTTCGGCGCCGTAACCGGCGAGCAGCGCGAAATGATGGACTTCGCGCGCCGATCCGGTTTCCACCACCAGGCCGGCGCTCGTGCGCAGGCCGCGGTTCACCAGGTGCTGGTGGATGGCGGAAAGCGCGAGCAGCGCCGGAATCGCCACGCGATCCGGGTCGATGCGCCGGTCGGAAATGATCAGCACGCTATAGCCCGCGCGTACCGCATCTTCGGCCTGGGCGCAAAGGCTGGCGAGGCGGGCCTCGATTGCTTCCTTGCCCCACGCGACGGGATAGCAGATATCGAGTTCGCAGGACTTGAATTTGCCGTCGGTATAGCGGTCGATGTTGCGGATTTTCTCCATTTCGAAGAAATCGAGCACCGGCTGGCCGACTTCCAGGCGGATCGGGGGGTTCATTTCGTCGATACCCAGCAGATTGGGTTTGGGGCCGATGAACGACACCAGCGATGTCACCAGCTCCTCGCGGATCGGATCGATCGGCGGGTTGGTGACCTGCGCAAAAAGCTGCTTGAAGTAGTGGTAGAGGGTCTTGTCCTTGTTCGACAGCACGGCGGGCGGCGAATCGTTGCCCATGGAGCCGATCGGCTCTTCGCCGTTCACCGCCATCGGCGTCATCAGGAACTTGAGGTCTTCCTGGGTGTAGGCGAAGGCCTGCTGACGGTCGAGCAGCGGCACCGGCGAGCGCTCGGGCTGCAGCTTGTCGCTTTCGACGTCGTCGAGTCTGATGCGGATGCGCTCCATCCATTCGCTGTAGGGTTTGGCGGAGGCGAGCGTATCCTTCAGCTCCTTGTCGTCGATGATGCGGCCTTTCTCGAGATCGACCAGGAACATCTTGCCCGGCTGCAGGCGCCATTTCTTGATGATGCGCTCTTCGGGCACCGGCAGCACGCCGGCCTCCGACGCCATGATCACCAGATCATCGTCGGTGACGATATAGCGCGCCGGGCGCAGCCCGTTGCGGTCGAGTGTGGCGCCGATCTGGCGGCCGTCGGTGAAGGCGATGGCCGCCGGCCCGTCCCACGGCTCCATCATCGCCGCATGGTATTCGTAGAAGGCGCGCCGGTTCGGGTCCATCAGGGTGTGGCCTTCCCAGGCTTCGGGAATCATCATCATCATGGCATGCGCGATCGAATAGCCGCTCATGACCAGCAGTTCCAGCGCATTGTCGAAAGAGGCCGAGTCGGACTGGCCTTCGTAGATCAGCGGCCACAGCTTGTCGAGATCCTTGCCGAGCACGGGGCTGGAAATGGCGCCCTGGCG
>JBKBXX010000039.1:0-24873 GCA_046313915.1 Burkholderiales bacterium
AAGCCGTGAATGAGGGGGTCGGACCTGCGCAAGCCGTTGACCTGCGGAGATAAATGCGCCGAATCACGGTCATCCAGAAGCCTGGAAGAACGTTTCTATCTGGGAAACGCCCGTCCAAGGAGCTACTCCATGCCCCGTGCCAGCCGCCATTTTCTGCCGGGCCACGTCTGGCATATTACCCATCGCTGTCACCAAAAAGCATTTCTGCTCCAGTTTGCGCACGACCGCCAGTGCTACCTGCGCTGGCTTTTCGAGGCCAAGAAGCGATTTGGCCTGTGCGTACTCAACTATATGGTCACGTCCAATCACATTCATCTGCTGGTCAAGGACACGGGAGCCGACGTCATTGCGCAAAGCATGCAATTGGTCGCGGGGCGCACGGCGCAGGCATTCAACCAGCGCAAGCATCGCAAAGGTGCATTCTGGCAAGACCGCTACCATGCAACTGCCATCGAAACCAATGAGCATCTGCGCCGTTGTCTGGTTTACATCGACTTGAACATGGTCCGGGCTGGCGTTGTCCGGCATCCAGCGCAGTGGGCGCATGGTGGTTACCGCGAGATCCAGTCCCCGCCGAAACGCTATGCGATCATCGATGTTGCCGAACTGAGCGCGCTATGCGGCTTTGCGAACATCACGGTCTTTCGGGAAGCGCACCGCGGCTGGGTGCAATCGACACTTGCAGAAGCCAGAGCCGCACGCGATGAACGCTGGTCCGCGGCACTGGCAGTCGGCAGCAAGGCATACGTTGAACAGATCAGGAGCGGATTAGGAATCAGGGCGCTGCACCGTAGGGTGAGCGAAACGGATGGCGTGTACATCCTGCGGGAACCCGATTCGCTTATACACTCACTTCGGAGCCCGAAAATGGCGTTCTACGGTTGGAAAATGCCGTTTTCCGGCACGATAACGCCAAAACAACAATGACTTAGTGCGGTCCGACCCCTTGAAAAAAATCGCGCACGTCCGCCTCCTCGCGCAGCCGCCAGATGCGCACGATGACGCGCTGCATTTCGTCCGCAGTCGCGCCGCCGGCGTAAGTGGCAAGCCGCAGTGCCTTGTCTTCGAGCTCGGCGCGCGTGAGCGTGTTGTCGGGATCGCCTTTGGGCGAGGTGATACGCTGCTCGAGTTCGCGGCCGTCGCGGGTTTTGACCGTCACGCGCCCTATCCAGCGCCGCGGATAGGCATGATCGATCTCGGGATCGAGCACCATGCGCACGCGGTCGTGAAATGAACGTATATCTTTGTTTTTCAATGAATTTTCAGTGAAGTCAGCGAGGCTCGCGCGGCCGAGCAGCGCGATCAGCGCGAGCACGAAGCCCATCGAGAACTTCGACTGGTGGATGGTCTGCGGATCGGCCACCGGTCCCAGCACGTCGAGCGCGCCCTGGTGCACGTGCGCGGTGACCGAAGCGATGTCGTCGGCCTTGAGCCGGTGCGCACGCATGAGCTCGAGCAGTGCGTCGGCCGCGGGATGGGTGTGACGGCACGAAGCATGGAACTTGAACGAAGTTTCGGTGAGCGCCCAGCGCGTGCCGAACCCGTCGGTGAGCCACTTCGCGTCGGCGTCGTCGGACATCCCCGCCGCCATGCCCTGCCTGCCTTCGAGGATCCGGCGCGCGCCGGTGAAGCCGTCGCGCG
This sequence comes from Burkholderiales bacterium, assembly GCA_046313915.1. Lineage (GTDB taxonomy): Bacteria > Pseudomonadota > Gammaproteobacteria > Burkholderiales > SG8-41 > CAKKQX01. The sequence continues at coordinate 1,642 of JBKBXX010000039.1, forward strand.
CGAGGTACGCCGCCATTAGACCGTCGGCGGCGGCTTTGGCCGTGTGCAGCTGCTTGGAATCGGCCGCATCGCGCAGGAATTCCCACAGCCCCGCGGCCATGGTGCCGGCCGAGCCCAGCGCATGCTGCGTTTTGCCGGCATCGAGCTTGAGCAGATGCGCGACACCCGCGGCGGCCGCCAGTTTGCCCGCGGTGCCGGTGGTATGAAACACCGTGTAGTGCGAACGCCCGAGAAACTCGCCGACGCGCACGCCGCATTCGTAACCGGCGACTGCCGCGGCGATCAGCTCCCTGCCGCTTGCGCCGAGTTCCTGGGCGGCGGCGAGCACCGCCGGGAACACCACGGTTCCCGGGTGCAGCACCGAGCTGTTGTGCAGATCGTCCTGCTCGACGAAATGCGAGGCCGCGCCGTTCACCAGCGCCGCGAAAAACGGCGTGGTGCGCCGGCGCGAAATCAGGATCTCGGCGGGACCCGCGGCCGGGCCCGTCGCAGCCGCAAACCGCTCCATGATGGCGACGGGACGCGCATTCTTGCCGGCGAGCGCCGAAGCAAACCAGTCGAGAAACAGCTCCTCGGTGCGCGCGACCACCGCTTCGGGCAGCGAGGCGTAGCGGATCGAGGACAGGAATTCACACAGCGCCTGCGTCGGCGCCGCCGTCGAGACGGGAGCAGTGGATTTGGGGGTCGGCATCTGCATATCGAACCTCGCTCAGTTTCGTGCCATTTTACCTCCGGCCGGGAAGCCGCCGGAAAAAAACGCCTCCTTCCCCGCCGGGAAAAAGGGTTTCACACCACGGCGCCTGCCCTGAGCGCCGCGATTTCAGCGCTGCCGTAGCCGAGCTCAGCGAGTATGCGCTCGGTGTGCTCGCCGACCGCGGGCACCGGATCGAAGCGCGCTTCGAAACCGGAGAAGGTCGCCGGCGGCAGCGGCGCGGGGATCGCGCCCGCCGGCGTGCCGACTTCGCGCCAGCGGGCGCGCGCCTTGAGCTGCGGATGATTCCACACTTCCTCGGGCGTGTTCATGCGGCCGTTGGCGATGCCCGCGGCGTCGAGCTTCGCCAGCACTTCGTCGGCGCTCAGCGACGCAAAAACCTTTTCGATCAGCGCCACCACTTCGGCACGCCGCTCATTGCGCTTGGTGTTGTTGTCGTAGCGCGGGTCCCTGGCGAGCTGCGGCTCGCCCAGCACCTGGTCGCAGAACGCCGCCCATTCGCGCTCGTTCTGGATGCCGAGCATCACGCTTGCGCCGTCGCCGGTGCGAAAACGGCCATACGGCACGATGGTGGCGTGGTCGGGGCCGCTGCGGCGCGGCGCCTTGCCGCCGAAATGCGTGTAGTAGAGCGGGTGCATCATCCACTCCACCATCGCTTCGAACATGGTGATTTCGATGCGCGCGCCCTTGCCCGTCTTTTCGCGCTGGTAGAGCGCGCCGAGAATCGCGGCGTAGGCATGCAGTCCGGTGCCGATATCGGTAATCGAAATGCCGACCTTGGCCGGCGATTCGGGCGAGCCGGTGAGCGCCACCACGCCCGCCTCGCTTTGCACCAGCAGGTCGTAAGCCTTCTTGTGCGCATACGGCCCGGCATCGCCGTAGCCCGAAATGTCGCACACGATGAGCCGTTCGTGCTGCGCCATCAGTTCGCCGGCGCCGAGCCCCAGCCGCTTCGCCGCGCCCGGCGCGAGATTCTGGATGAAGACATCGGCCCCGCCGATCAGCCGTGAAAGAATTTCCTTCGCCTGCGGCTGCTTGACGTCGAGCGTGAGGCTTTCCTTCGAGCGGTTCAGCCACACGAAATACGCCGACTGGCCTTTGACCGACTGGTCATAGCCGCGCGCGAAATCGCCCTCGCCGGGACGCTCGATCTTGATCACGCGCGCGCCCATATCGGCGAGTTGGCGCGAGCAAAACGGCGCGGCGACGGCCTGTTCGAGGGAAACGACGGTAATACCTTCTAATGGACGCATGGCGGACAATAAACCATAAGCGGTAAGCGGTTAGCGGTGAAACCTGTCTCGAGTTCAGCGTCATCCTTTTCGCCCCGTCGCTTTCCACGCAACGCGGGCGAAAGAAAAGTCTTCTCCGCTAACCGCTCACCGCCCACCGCTCACGCAGTTCAAAAAGATCTTGGCATGCCGAGCACATGCTCGCCGACATATGACAGAATCAGGTTGGTCGAGATCGGCGCAACCTGGTAGAGCCGCGTTTCGCGGAACTTGCGCTCGACGTCGTACTCGGCGGCGAAACCGAAACCGCCGTGGGTCTGCAGGCAGACGTTGGCAGCTTCCCACGAGGCGTCGGCGGCGAGCAGCTTCGCCATGTTGGCTTCGGCGCCGCAGGGTTTTTGGGCGTCGAACAGGCCGGCCGCCTTGTAGCGCATGAGGTTCGCGGCTTCGACGCTGACGTAGGCGCGCGCAATCGGGAACTGGATGCCCTGGTTCTGGCCGATCGGGCGGTCGAACACCACGCGCTCTTTCGCATAGTGGCTGGCGCGGTCGATGAACCAGTAGCCGTCGCCGATGCATTCGGCCGCGATCAGGATGCGTTCGGCGTTGAGCCCGTCGAGAATGTACTTGAAGCCTTTGCCTTCCTCGCCGATCAGGTTTGCGGCGGGAATTTCGAGGTTGTCGAAAAACAGCTCGTTGGTCTCGTGGTTGACCATGTTGCGAATCGGGCGCACGGTCATGCCCTGTCTTTCCGCGTCGCGCAGGTCGACGATGAATATCGACATGCCTTCGGATTTCTTTTTCACTTCGGCGAGCGGCGTGGTGCGCGCGAGCAGGATCATCAGCTCCGAATGCTGGACGCGCGAAGTCCACACTTTCTGGCCGTTGATCACGTAGCGGTCGCCTTTTTTCACCGCCGTGGTCTTGATCTTGCTGGTATCGGTGCCGGCGGTGGGCTCGGTCACCGCCATCGACTGCAGCCGCAGTTCGCCGCTCGCGATTTTCGGCAGGTATTTTTTCTTCTGCGCCTCGGAACCGTGGCGCAGCACGGTACCCATGTTGTACATCTGACCGTGACAGGCGCCGGAGTTGCCGCCCGAGCGGTTGATTTCCTCCATGATCACCGAGGCTTCGGTGAGCGTAAGCCCCGCCCCGCCGTATTCCTCGGGGATCAGCGCCGAGAGCCAGCCCGCCTCCGTCAGCGCCGTGACGAAAGCCTCGGGATAGCCGCGTTCCTCGTCGATTTTCTGCCAGTAAGCGCTGTCGAACTGGTTGCACAGCGCGCGCACGCCCTCGCGCAGTGCAGCGTGGGCGTCCTGATCGGAAATGCCTTTCATGGGAAAAATCGATCCGATGTCCGAAAAAAGAATGATTATACCAAGCGGGATGCGCCAGCCGACTGCAAATCATCGCGTTGGAGCCAGGGCAAAATCGCGCTACCATTTCAGGGCATCCCAAAATGAACCCGCCCACAAAAATCATGAAAAGCGATCAGCAATCGAAGTCCACGATATGGCCGGAGCAAGTCTACCGGTCGTTCCAGGATCACCGCATCCGCCAGGTATGCTACGTGCCCGATGCCGGCCACGGCCGGCTGATCCAGCTGTGCCACGCCGACAAGAACATGAGAACCGTCTCGCTCACCACCGAGGAAGAAGGTGTGGCCATGCTCTACGGCGCGTGGGCGGGCGGCCAGCACGGCGCACTGCTCATGCAATCGAGCGGGGTGGGCAACTGCATCAACATGCTCAGCATGGCGCAGGAGTGCCGCATCCCGCTCTTGATGCTCGTGACCATGCGCGGCCAGTGGGGCGAATTCAATCCGTGGCAGGTGCCGATGGGACAGAGCACGGCCGCGGCGCTCGAAAGCGCCGGGGTCGTCGTGCACCCGGTGGACGACGCCGCCCGTGTCGCCGAAACCGTGCACGCGGCGGCGCGGCTCGCGTTTTTTTCCTACCGCGCGGTCGCGGTGCTCATCGGCCAGCGCGTGATCGGCTTCAAGAACTGGAACAAATGAAACGGGAAGCGGGACAAGCGCTGCGCTTCCTGCTCTCCGCTCCCTACTTCCTATAGGTGACTAGCGATGCCTCAACCGAAAAAACCCGTACTCGAGCGCCGCGAGGTGATGGCGGCCATCCTCAAGGACCGCGGCGATGCGCTGCTCGTCACCGGCCTGGGCTCGCCGACTTACGATGCCTGCGCCGCCGGCGATCATCCGCTCAATTTCTACCTGTGGGGCGCGATGGGCGGCGCGGCGATGGTGGGGCTCGGCCTCGCGTTCGCGCAGCCCCGGCGCCGCGTGCTGGTGATCACCGGCGACGGTGAAATGCTGATGGGGCTGGGCAGTCTCGCCACCATCGCCGTCGAACGGCCGAAGAATCTCGCGATCATCGTGCTCGACAACCAGCACTACGGCGAAACCGGCATGCAGCCCTCGCACACCGGCCGCGGCGTCGATCTTGCAGGCATGGCCCAGGCGGCGGGTTTCGCCGCAGCGACGACCATCCATACGGCGCAGCAGTTCAAGACCTGGATCCCGCAGTTCCACCGCGCGCCGGGTCCGCTGTTCGCGTCGGTCAAGGTCACCACCCGTCCGGTACCGATGACGCTGCCCGTGCGCGACGGCACCGCGATCAAACATCGCTTCCGCGAAGCGCTGCTGGGCGCGAAAGCATTTGAATAACGAAATGGCCACAGAGGACACAGAAAGCACGTAGCCCGGAAGGCGCGCCGCAGATTCCGGGAATTTTTCACCCGAGCGCCTCATCCGTAACCGTAGTGGTTCGTTTGAACCGCCTGTCCCGGATCGGGATCCGGGCTACGGTGCTACGGCGCCATCCTCTCTGTGACCTCTGTAACTTGACTTGTTTTTCAAGGAACCGACATGGACGACACGGCATTGGCAAAATACCCGATGTACATCGGCGGCGAATGGGTCGAACCGGCTTCCGGCCGATACTTCGAGTCCGACAACCCCTACACCGGCAGACCATGGGCGCTGATTGCGCGCGGCAACGCCACCGACGTCGAAGGCGCGGTGCAAGCCGCGCACAAGGCTTTCACTTCCGGCGACTGGCCGAAGCTCAACGCCACCAAACGCGGCGCGCTGCTGAGGAAACTCGGTGACCTCGTCGCCGAGAAATCGAAGGCCCTCGCCGAAATCGAAGTGCGCGACAACGGCAAGCTCTACGCCGAGATGAGCGCGCAGACCGCCTACATGGCGCAGTGGTACCACTATTTCGGCGGCCTCGCCGACAAGATCGAAGGCCGCGTGATCCCGATCGACAAACCCGACACCTTCAATTACACCCGCTACGAACCGCTCGGCGTGGTGGGCGCGATCATTCCCTGGAATTCGCCGCTGCTGCTCACCGCGTGGAAACTCGCGCCGGCGCTCGCCGCCGGCAACACCGTGGTGATCAAGCCTTCGGAATACACTTCGGCCTCGGCGCTCGAATTCATGAAGCTCGTCGAGCAGGCGGGCTTTCCGCCGGGCGTCGTCAACGTCGTCACCGGTTTCGGCGCCGAGGTCGGCACGCCGCTCATCGAGCACCCGCTCGTCGCCAAGATCGCATTCACCGGCTCGGATGCGACCGGCCAGAAAATCTACGAGGCCGCAGCGCGCGGTTTGAAGCGCGTCAGCATGGAACTCGGCGGCAAATCGCCCAACATCGTGTTCGACGACGCGCACATCGACAACGCCGTCAAGGGCGTGATCTCGGGCATCTTCGCCGCCACCGGCCAGACCTGCATCGCCGGCTCGCGGCTGCTGGTGCAGCAGAGCATCCACGACGAGTTCGTCGCCAGACTCGTCGCTTTCGCGAAGACCGCCAAAATGGGCGACCCGATGCGCCTCGACACCCAGGTGGGCCCGGTCACCAACCGCCCCCAGTTCGAAAAAATATTGAAATACATAGACATAGCAAAATCGGAAGGCGCGCGGCCGGTCCTCGGCGGCAGCACAGCCGACCGTCCCGAGTGCGGCGCAGGCTGGTTCGTCGAACCGACCATCTTCACCGGCGTGAAAAACAGCATGCGCATCGCGCAGGAGGAAGTGTTCGGCCCGGTGCTCGCGGTGATCCCGTTCCGGGACGAGGAAGACGCCATCGCCATTGGCAATGACGTCGTCTACGGGCTCGCCGCCGGCGTGTGGACGCAGAACATGCGCCGCGCTTTCACGATGGCCGAGCGGCTGCAGGCCGGCACGGTATGGGTCAACACCTATCGCGCGGTGTCCTACCTCTCGCCTTTCGGCGGCTACAAGCGCTCGGGAATCGGGCGCGAAAGCGGCCAGGAAATGATCAAGGAATATCTGCAGACCAAGAGCGTGTGGATTTCGACCGCGACCGAAGTGCCCAACCCTTTCATCATGCGCTAGCCAGTCCGCCGCACCCGGCTCCAGCGCGCTTGCGGCTGGTCTCGCTCGGCGCGAACGAGGTATACTGATCCGGCATCCGGCGATGTCGTTGCCGGATCAGGAAAAGAATCTGCGCGGCCGATAAAAAAACACGCGGGAAGCCGCGCTGCCGAATCATCCTACCAGGAGGTTGCAACGTGTACGTAGCCCATTGCCGGCGCCTGACACTCGCCGGCGCCAGAAAAATGATGCAGACCGCGATCGGCATGGCCGAGGAAGCCGGAATCCCGATCGCCGTCGCGATCGCCGACGCCGGCGGCCATCTGATCATGCTCGAGCGCATGGACGGTGGACGCTTTCACACCGTGCATTCGTCCACCACCAAGGCGGTGTGCGCGGCTTCCAACAAACGCCCGACCACCGCCAAGGGCGCACAGGCGCAGACTCTCGACACCACTCACGCCATCGGGCTCGCGCTCGCCGCCGGGCCGCAACGCTGGACCGCGATGGAAGGCGGCTATCCGGTGATCGTCGACGGCGAATGCATCGGCGGCATCGGCGTGTCCGGCGGCAACTGGGAATTCGACGACGGCGTCGCGCGCGCCGCGGTGGAATCGATAGGCGCCGGCTGGAAAATCGACGCGAAATAGGGAACGCAGGCGATGGGCGGGGCCTGATGGGTGTTTACCCGCCGCCGATTGCCCGTTGCCCATTCATCACTCATCACTCATCAGAACGGAACCCGCCCCATGGCATTCGAACCGGTAAATGTCGCCTGCATCGGCATGGGATGGTGGTCGGACGTGCTCGCCGACGCCATCACGCGCTCGAACAAGCTCAAGATCGTCGCCTGCTTCACGCGCTCCGCGGACAAGCGCCAGGCATTCGCCAGGAAGTACGGCTGCAAACCGGCGACGTCCTACGAGGAAATTCTCGCGGATCCGGCGATCGACGCCATCATCAATACCACGCCCAACAACGTGCACCTCGAGACCACGCGCGCGGCAGCCGCGGCCGGCAAGCACGTGTTCCTCGACAAACCCATCGCCAACTCGGTGTCCGAAGGCTTTGCCATCGCCGAAGTCTGCCGCAAGGCGGGCGTGGTGCTGGCCCTCGGATACCAGCGCCGCCGTGAAGCGCATTTCCGCTGGGTGCGCCAGCAGATCGACGCCGGCGTGTTCGGCAAGCTGGTCAACGCCGAAGCCAACATCAGCCGCGACCGTCTCGGCAAGATCGATCTTTCTTCCTGGCGCTACACCGCCGAAGGCATGCCCGGCGGCGTCATGTTGCAAATCGGCATCCATTACGCCGATGTGCTCGAATACCTGATGGGCCCGATCAATGCGGTGAGCGGCAGGTTCGCGCAACTGGTGCTGCCCGGTGACAATCCCGACGTGGCGAGCCTGGTTTTCGAACACGAGAACGGCGCACTGTCCACGCTCAATGCGAGCTATGCTTCGGCTTCCGAGTACTATCTGATGAACATCTACGGCAAGGAAGCGAGCGCCTATTACGACTTGCACGGCGGCCTGCGCTTTCTCAAGCGCGGCGCGGAGCGCGCCGAGCCGGTGAAAGTGGACAAGATCGACACCTTCGTCGACGAGCTGGAGGAATTCGCCGCCGCGGTGCGCGGCCAGGGTCAGCCGGAAATGGACGGCGACAAGGCCAGCCGTTCGCTCGCGGTGATCCGCGCCGGCATCCGCTCGGCGCGCGAAGGACGCAGGGTCGAAGTGGCAGAAATCATCAAAAGCGATTGATCCCGTCATCTCCAGGAGGAGGAGTTGCGTCATGAAAACCCGCAAAATGCTCGCGGCGGCGATGGCCGCCGGGGCGCTCGGCTGCGGCGCCGTCGCCGCCACCGCGCAGGACGTACCCTATCCCAGAAAAGGCAGCATCGAGCTCACGGTGCTGTTTCCCGCCGGCTCGTCGGCCGACGTGACCGCACGCATGCTGGCCGAGGGCATGAGTAAGCGCCTGGGCGCCAATGTCGTCGTCTACAACCGTCCCGGCGCCGGCGGCGCCATCGGCTACAAGTATGCGGCGGCACAAAAACCCGATGGCTACAGCCTGGTATGGAACTCGAACTCGATTTCCACCACTTACCACTCCGGCCAGCTCGCTTTCGACTACAAGGCTTTCGATCCGGTGGCGCGGGTGCTGGTCGAACCGCCGCTGCTCGTGGTGCGCGCGGACGGCAAATGGAAAAAGCTCTCCGAGCTGATCGCCGACGCCAAAGCCTACCCGGGCCAGATGACGGTGGCGAACTCGGGTCTGGGCAGCCACACCCACATCAGCGCCGTGGCCCTGTTTCACGCGGCGGGCGTCAACGTGATCCACGTGCCTTACGGCGCGGCGCAAGTCGTGCCCAATCTTCTCGGCGGACACGTCGACACGATGGTGCAGCTTCCTGGCGCGCTCGCCGGCCATGTGTCCTCGGGCAAGCTGCGCGTGCTCGCCGTACTCACGACGAAGCGCGACCCGGCCATGCCCGAGGTGCCGACGGCCATGGAGCAGGGTTTCAACGTCTCGCTCGAAGCCTGGCGCGGCATAGCAGCCCCGAGAGGCGCGCCCAAAGCCGTCATCGCCGCGCTCGAAGCCGCGATACGCGCCACGACCGAGAGCGCGGAATTCGTCTCCGGCAGCGAGAAGCTGTTCGTGCGGCCCGCCTTCATGCCCGCGGCGCAATTCGGTGAATTGATCGCGCGCGAAGACGCCGATCTTGCGCGCATCATGCAGCAGATAGGCCTGAAGAAATCACCTTGACGCCAGGACGAAAACGCGTGGTAAAAACGGGCCGGATCGACAAGTCGCCCGCCATGACAAATATTCGTCCAGCCCCCACGCGAACCGAAGAAAAACCCTCATGAGCGGCGACTATCTCGAGATGTGCCTGCGCCTCGCGGCGGCTCTCGCCGTGGGCGGACTCATCGGCATGGAGCGCAGTTATCACGGCCGCCCCGCCGGTTTTCGCACCCATTCCCTCGTTTGCATCGCCTCGACGCTGCTGATGCTGGTCACCGCCTATGAAAGCCAGTGGTTTCCGGCCGCAACCGCAGCGCGGGTCGTCATCGATCCCACCCGCATGGCCCAGGGCATCATGACCGGCATCGGCTTTCTCGGCGCTGGGGTCATCATGAAGGAAGGCTTGTCCGTCAGGGGGCTCACGACCGCGGTCTCGATCTGGGTTACCGCGGCGATCGGCATCCTGGTCGGCATCGGTTTTTATTTCCCGGCCGCAATCGCGACCGCGCTGACGCTGGGCGTGCTGTCGCTGTTCAGGATGATCGAGGCCAAAATGCCGTCGCAGTTCTATGCGCACTTTTCGGTAAAATTCCCGCTCGACAACGCGATGCCCGAAGCAGAACTGCGGAAAATGGTCGGCGAACTGGGTTTCACCATCGCCAATCTGAACTACCGGCTCACCGGCGAAAGAGCCCATTTCGAATACCGGATGACCATGCGCACGCTCGATGCCAACAATGTCCGCCTGCTCTCCGAGCGCCTGAACCGCTCGCCGGCGGTCCTGGAATACCAGATCTCGCCGACCGGGGATTGAGTGTATATGTAACTAATTGTTTTAAAAGGATAATTTATATGGCTGCGGTATCCATTCCCAACCCGGTGAAACAGATGATGAAAGCCGGCAAGGTCGCGCTCGGCATGAATGTGCGGCTCGCGCGCTCGGGCGACATCGCGCGTATCGCCAAGTCGAGCGGCCACGATTTCATTTTCATCGACATCCAGCACTCGCTGTTCAACATCGAGACCATAGGCCACATCGCGCAGGCGGCGCTCGGCTGCGGCGTGGCACCGCTGGTGCGAGTGAGAAGCTGCGACGATCCGGACACTTCGGTGCTGCTCGACAACGGCGTCACGGGCATCGTCTTCCCCGACATCGGCACGCCGGAGGAAGCGCGGCGCGCGGTGAATCGCGCCAAATTTCCGCCAGTCGGCACGCGCTCGGTGGGCGGCGGCTATCCCATCTTCGATTATCGTCCGGTGAACGTCGCCGACGCGGTGGCGGCGTTGCAGGACAATACGCTGGTGGTGTGCATGATCGAAACCCGCGAGGGGCTGGAAAACATCGAGGAAATCTGCGCCGTGGACGGCATCGACGTGATCCATGTCGGTTCCAACGATCTGCTGACCGCGCTGGGCCGGCCCGGCGCTTTCGGCAGCCCCGAACACCTCGCCGCGCTCGACCGCGTGATCACCACTGCGCAAAAATACGGCAAGATTCCCGGCGTGGGCGGCGACCGCAACCTCGCGCGCCAGGCCGAATTCATCCGCAAAGGCGCGCGCTTCATCACCACCAACAGCGAGATCGCGTTCATCATGGCGGAAGCCTCGCGCGTGACGGGCGAACTGCGTAAGGCGCTCGCCAACCAGGCCTGAAAAGCGGACATGACAGATACGAAACCCGCCACGAGGAGCCATTCCATGCTGAATACCAAATCCTTTCTGCTCCGCGCCGCAGCACTGTTGCTGGCCGGCTGCGCTGCCGTCGCGGCGGCACAGTCGTACCCGGACAAGCCGGTGCGGCTGATCGTTCCTTTCCCGCCCGGCGGCAGCAACGACATCGTGGGCCGCCTGATCGGCTCCGAGCTGGCGTCGCGGCTGAAACAGCAGGTGGTGATCGACAACCGCGGCGGCGCCGGCGGCATGATCGGCACCGAAATCGCTTCCGCCGCGCAACCCGACGGCTACACGCTGCTCATCATCTCGGTCGCGTATGCCTACAACCCGTCGATTTTCAAGTCGCATCTGAAATTCGATCCCGAGAAATCGTTCACCCCGGTCGCGTTGATCGGCACCGGCCCCAACGCGTTCACGGTCTACCCCAAGCTTCCCGTCAACTCGGTGAAAGACGTGATCGCGCTCGCCAAGGCCAAGCCGGGCACGCTGAATTACGCAACGGCGGGAATCGGCAGTTTCCAGCACCTGGGCGCCGAAATGTTCCGCCTGATGGCTGGCATCGATATCGTGCACGTGCCGTTCAAGGGCGGCGGACCGGCGATGGCCGATGTCATCGCCGGCAATACCCAGCTCACCATCGGCTCGCTGATCCAGATGATGCCGCACATCAGCAGCGGCCGCCTCAAGGTGCTGGCCGTCGGCGGCGCGAAGCGCAACGCGAGCCTGCCCAACGTGCCGACCATCGCCGAATCCGGCGTGCCCGGTTACGAGGCCAACAACTGGTGGGGCATCATGGCGCCGGCCGGCACGCCGGCGGCGATCGTCAAGCGGCTGCATGGCGAAGTCGCCGCCATCCTCGCTTCCGCGGAAATCCAGAAGAAGCTCGAAAGCCAGGGCGCCGAAGCCGTCAACATGAGCTCTGCTGAATTCGGCAAATTCATCAGGGCCGAGACCACCAAATGGGCGAAGGTGGTGAAAGAGGCCGGCATCAAGGCGGAGTGAGTCCAAAACAATAACCGCCAAGAGCGGCCACATCATGACGGCCGTGGCACACGAAGCGGGTGTACACTATTCGACGGTGAGCAAGGTCCTCAAGGGTAAAAGGTAAAAACCGTGATGTCAGGACCTGCCCCTTTTTTGTGACCTTCGTCGCAATCGTTCGGAGAGATTTTCAACACCCTGTTAGGTCTCATATGCACCGACTTCCCGCCGTTCGATTACTTTGGTGCCTTCTTGGCGCCGCGAGTGGAATTTCTCTGGCGTTGTATGTCGTCGGCCCACCACACAATACCTTTGTCTTGGCATCGCTGGGGGGCAGTTCAGTATTTCTGTTTGGCCTTACCCGTGCTCCGGCAGCCCAGCTTCGCGCTCTGGTTGGCGGCCATCTCGGTACCGCAGCGATCGGTATTGCCTGCGCTCAGTATCTTGGTTCCTCCCTTGTCGCCTACTCCGCCGCGGTCTCGCTCGCACTTGGCTACATGCTCCTCACCAGAACCGTTCATCCGCCAGCGGGTGCCAACCCGGTCATCATGGTCTACGTCCACGCGTCATGGCCAACCCTGCTCAATCCGGTTCTGCTCGGCATCTTCTGCCTCGTCGTAGTCGCCGTCGTCTGGAGCCGCCTATATCCAGGACTCGTCCGCTACCCGGTAACGCCATGGGAGCCATCGCCACCATCCGTCAACTGGGGCGGCTGGCGCCAGTGAGGCCTGGACCAAAGGGGTCAGGTCTTGACTTCACGGTTTTCGTTTTTCGTGCTCTCAAACGGATGCTCGCAAGCGTCACTTCGACCGCTTGCTTGCGCCGTTCAGCGCGGACGTTGAACCAATCTTGGTCCTGATATTTCTTGGTGTTCATCGCGTACCCGTCAAGCGGGTATCGAAAAGCAGCCTTGGCTGCTAATTATATGTTTTTAATATTATTTTTGTTGTGACGGCCAATACCAAAATGAAAGTCTCCGAATTCCTGCTCCAGACGCTCGAAAAAAACGGCGTCCGCCGCATTTTCGGCAACCCCGGCACCACCGAAATTCCCTTGGTCAACGCATGCGAGAAGCGCGGCAAGATCGAATACGTGATCGCGCTTTCCGAAGTCGCCGCGGTGCCGATGGCCGACGGCTGCGCGCGCGCCACGCGCTCGCTCGGAGTGGTCAATCTGCACGTCGCGCCGGGGCTCGGCAACGGCATGGGCGCGCTCTATACCGCGGGCATCGCCAGCACGCCGCTGCTGGTGCTGGTCGGCGGCCAGGACCGGCGACTGCTTCACACCCGCCCGGTGCTGTGGGGACCGCTGGAAAAAATGGCGGGCTCGGTATGCAAGGCGGTCTACGCGCTCGCCACGCGCCACGACGCCGCGGCCAATGTCAAGCTTGCGCTGCGCGCCGCGCTCACGCCGCCCTACGGCCCGGTGGCGCTCATCTGTCCGCCCGATCTGCTGGAACAGGACATCGCCGCCGCACCGGCGACGGTCGGCGCGCCCCGGCTCTCGGCCCTCGGCGCGGCAGACGCCCGCAGCTGCGCACGCTTTCTCGCCACCGCAAAACGCCCGGCGCTGATCGCTGCCGAAGACGTGCACTGGAGCGATGGCAGCGCCGAACTGGAAACCCTGGCGAAAACTCTCGGTGCGCCGGTCTATGCCGCGCCGTACACCGCAGTGCTGCCGGTGGCGGCGAGCGCCGCGTGCTACGCCGGCTATCTGCCGCCGAGCATGAAACAGTTGAGCGAGCGTCTCGCGGCGCACGACGCGCTTTTTTTCGTCGGCGGACGCGGCTTGCGCACCACGCTCTACAGCGAGGCGAAGCTGCCGCAGAAAAAAGCGTGGGTCGGCAGCGACGCGAGCGTGCTCGCCCCCGCAGGCGAGTTCGAGCTCGCGCGCATCGCCGACGTGCGCGGCGCGCTGCAGGAAATCACCGTGTTCATGAAGGGCGCGCGCGCCAAACGCGTTGCTGCCACGCTACGTCCCGCGACGGCGCTTCCCGCGGCGCGGCCGCGAGCGCTGCACCCCTCGCGCGCGGTCCACGCCCTGCTCGGCAAATTCCGCGACGCCCTGTGGGTCGACGAATCGGGACTGTCGACTTCCGATGTGCGCCAGTGGATGGAGCTCGACGCCGGCTGCTATCTCATCAACGGCAGCGGTGGTATCGGCTGGGGGCTCGCGGCGGCGGTGGGCGCGGCGATCGGGCAAAAAAAACGGCAGGTGGTGGCGGTGATCGGCGACGGCTCGGCGCTCTATGCGAGCGAAGCGTTATGGAGCGCGGAACACCACGGCACGGCAATGCTGCTGGTGGTGCTGTCCAACCGGCGCTACACCACGCTCAACGAAGCCGCGACGCGGCTCGCCGACGGCCCGCTCGAAGCTTTCAACCTCGAGCCGCCGACGCTCGACTTTTCCGGCCTCGCCCGGCTTTACGGCTGGCGCTACGCGCAGGCCGCGACCGAAAAGGAACTGCACGCGTTTCTTGCCGCCTCGGGCAGCCGTTTCAAAACCAATACCCTGCTCGAGCTCAAGCTCGACCCCGCGTTGAAACCTGTCACCGCCTCACGGCATTTCTAGCGCGTCCGCTTCCCACTCAGGGCTGCACGAATCCCGGCGGCAGCGTCTGCTCGAAAGACGGGCGGCTCGCGATGCCTGCAAGCCAGGCGGCGAGCCGCGGGGCGCGGCTGCGCCAGTCATGCGGATGGCGGAAATCGGTGTACTGCAACCCCACGCCCAGCACCAGATCGGCAAGCGTGAAAGATTTGCCGACGAGGAAAGGCCCGCTTTCGGCGAGCGTTCTTTCCGCGAGATCGATGGCGCGCGCGATGCGCTTTTCCTCGCGCGCGATTTTCTCCGGCATCTGCTTGTCCGCGGGCCGCCGCAGCTCCAGGATACGCGCGATGCCGGCATCGATGATGCCGTTGCCCAGCGCCTGCCACCACTGCGCCTGCCAGTAGCCCGCCGGGTCTTTCGGCGTGAGCGGCTTGCCGTCAACGTTGTCCAGGTAGTGGACCACCAGTACCGATTCGAACAGATGGCTGTCGGGCGCGATTTCCAGCACCGGCACCTTGCTGAACGGGTTTTTGGCGATCAGCGGACTGTCGTCGGGCCACGGATCGGCGACCACGAACTCGACCGGCAGATTTTTTTCCCTGATCAGCGCCCGGGCCTTGCGTACATAGGGTGAGGTGGTCGAACCATACAGCTTCATGAACGCTCTCCTGCACTTTTGTTGGACGAGGAAAGCGGCATTGTAGCGTTTCGGTGGATTTGCGTCAGAGTTCCTGCCGCAATGGCCTGCTCCGTCGCCAGCCTCGAATGCGGCACGCCCGCCTGCCGTGCAGCCACAATGTGGTCGAAACGCACCCGACGGACTCCGTCTATGATTTAATCCGGAGATCGTCCCGCTGACGGCGCACCTGGCGCAAGCCTGGCTGCACCCGGTCGCGATTACCGCAGGAGGCCCTCTCTGTATCTGCTGGAACACGACGCCAAACAACTGCTCGCGCAACACGACATTGCGGTGCCGCCGGGCTGCCTGATCGGCAGCGGCGCAGCCCTGCCGCAAGCGGCATTGCCGCCCGGTCCGTGGCTCGTCAAAGGGCAGATCGCGAGCGGCGGCCGCGGCAAGGCCGGCCTCGTCCGCCGCGCCGCCACGCCGCAGCAGGTCGCCGACTGTGCTCGCGCGATGCTCGGCGCAACGGTCAGGGGGCGCCTCGTCGGCGCCGTCCGCGTCGAACAGCAGATCGATGCCGCGCAAGAAAGCTATCTCGCCCTGCTGATCGATCCCGGCGCCGGCGGAGTGCGGCTGATCATGGCGGCGCAAGGCGGCATGGACATCGAAAGCCTGCCCCGCGAGCAGCTCAGGTCGGCTGTCACGGCGCCCGAGTCCGCGCTGCTCGCCGGCGTTGCGCAACGCCTGGCCGCCGGCATGCCGCAACCCCAGTCCCGGGCGCTGCGCGACGCCGGCGAGCAACTGGCGCGGATTTTTATCGAACGCGAAGCCTTGCTGATCGAAATCAATCCGCTGTTCGTGAAATCCGACGGCAGCTGGGTTGCCGGCGACGCCAAAATCATCCTCGACGACAATGCGCTCGTCCGCCAGCCCGGACTGCAGGCGCTGCTCGCCCGGCGCGCGGCGGCTTATCCCGAGACCGCGCTCAAGCTCGAACACGGTTTCGACTACGTGGTGGTTGACCCGCGGGGCGAAATCGGGCTGCTCACCACCGGCGCCGGGCTGTCGATGATGCTGATCGATGAGCTGCGCGCTGCCGGCCTCAAGCCCTACAATTTCCTCGACATCCGCACCGGCGGGCTGCGCGGCGAAACGAGGCGCCTCACCCAGGTGCTGCGCTGGATCGCCCGAGGCGGCAAGGTCCGCGTGCTGCTGGTGAACATTTTCGCCGGCATCACCGATCTCGGCGAATTCTCGCGGCTGCTGGTCACCGCGCTGCAAGAAGTGCCTGAACTCAGGGTCCCGGTGGTGGCGCGGCTCGTCGGCAACGGGCTGGAAACGGCGCGCGGCGTGCTGGCGCAGGCCGGTGTGGCGCTTCATACCGATCTCGACCAGGCGCTCGCCGAAGTGCGGCAACATCTTGGCGGTAATGAGCAATGAGTGATGAGTAATGGAAAAAACCCTCGCCACTGGATGTTTTGACTCATCACTCATCACTCATTACGCTTTGCGATGAACATCGATCCCCGCATCGACCGCACCACGCCGGTCATCGTCCAGGGCATCAGCGGCCGTGCCGGCAGCCTGCACAGCGCGCTGATGAAAAAATACGGCACCCATATCGTCGGCGGCGTCGCGCCCAAAATGAAGACCGGCCGCATCCACGGCATACCAGTCTTTCCCTCGTGCGCCGCAGCGGTAAAAGCCACCGGCGCCACTGCCTGCGTCACCTTGGTCGGCGCGCTGCAGCTGCTGGGCGCGATGCAGGAAGCGGTCGCCGCGGGCATCAAATACCTCGTGACGCCGACCGAAGGCATGCCGGTGCACGACGCGCTCAAGGCGCGGCATCTGACGCGCGAAGCCGGCGTGATCTGGATCGGCGCTTCGACGCCGGGAATGGCGGTGCCGGGCGAAGCCAAGCTCGGCTTCCTGCCCGACGATGCACTGAGCCCCGGACCTCTCGGCCTGATGTCGAGATCGGGCACGTTGTCTTACGAAGCCGGCTACCGGCTCGCGCGGCGCGGCGTCGGCCAATCGGTGTGGATCGGCGTCGGCGGCGATCCGGTCAAAGGCACGCGTTATGCGGACCTCGCGCCTTTCTATGCCGCCGACGAGCGGACCCGGGCGCTGCTGGTGATCGGTGAAATCGGGGGCGATGACGAAGAAGAGTTTGCCGCAGCGCTCAAGGCACAGCGTTTTCCCAAACCGGTATTCGCGCTGATCGCCGGCCGCAGCGCACCGGAAGGCGTCGCCATGGGGCACGCCGGCGCGCTCGTCCACGGCGACCACGGCAGCTACGCCGCCAAGCGCGCTGCACTCGCCGACGCCGGCGTCAGGGTTTTTGCCTCGCTGAACGAGATGGTCGAGGGCGTGTGCGCGCAGCTACGCTGAAAAAAAACCAAAGGATACGCGCGCCCCGCATCCGGTATTGCTCTGCAAATCAAAACCCGTGCGCTCCGCGATCGATGCCCGTGGCTGTCACAGCAGCCCGCGCGCGATGCCGCCATCGACCAGGATGGACTGGCAGGTCACGTAGCTTGCCTTGTGCGAGGCGAGAAACACCACCATCGCCGCGATTTCCTCGGGCCGGCCCATGCGTTTCATCGGGATTTCGCGTGAAAATTCCTCCAACACCGCCTGCGGCGTGGTGCCGCGCTCGCTGGCAAGCTGCTGCGCGCGCGTGGTCCACAGCGAAGTGAGGGTGCGGCCGGGCGAGACCGAGTTGACGCGGATGTTGTAACGCTGGAACTCGGCGCCCAGCGTCTTGACCAGCGCGATGAGGCCGGCCTTGTGCACATTGGATACCACCTGATGTTCGTACGGCATGCGCGCCCCCGCCGCGCCGAGGACGACGATGCGTCCGCCCGGCCGCGATTTTTTCAACAGCGGCAGCGTCTCGCGTATCACGCGCACCGTGCCCAGCACGTTGAATTCGTAATTCGCGGTCCACGCCGCGTCGTCGAGTTCCTCGAAAGCCGCGCGTCGGCTGCCGCCGACGGCGGTGACGAGGATGTCGAGCCGTTCGAGCTGCCGCCCGAGCCAGTCGCGGAGCCGCACCACGTCCTCCGCGCGGGTGATGTCGGCCGCGAACCAGCGCACCTTGCGGCCCGTCGTCCGTTCGAGTTCTTCCGCCGCGCGCTCGAGCTTGGCGCCATTGCGCGAGCAGATCAGGACTTCGGCACCTTCTTCGAGCAGCCCCTTGGCGCTTTCGTAGCCTATGCCTTCGCTCGCGCCGACCACCAGCGCGGTTTCACCCTTGATACCGAGATCCATGTCGATTCCGTGAGTGAGGAGCAACCGGTCGCCAATCAACCGCTGCCGACTGTTCGTGTTTTCATTCGATCTTCGCAGCCGTCAGCCGAACGAGCCTGCCGTACTTGTCGTAATCGGCGTTGAGACGCGCACCGCCTTGGCCGGGTAGCCCTGCGCCGCCGCAGGAAGCACCCCCTGCAGCGGCAGGACCAGCGTCGCCGCCACGGCGAGAAAAAATGGTTTCATGCAATTTCCCCACCTTCGAAAACGCAAAGCATCGCCTCGCCCGTCCGCGCCTGCCGCAGGCGCAGCGTCCGGGTTTCAGTCTATTCTCGCGCCGCTGATCCTGATCACTTTTTCGTATTTGTCGTAATCCGCCTTGAGGCGTCTCGCGAATTCCTCGGGCGTCATGTAGAGCGGATCGAGCGTCTGCGCGCTCAGCTTTTTCGCGACTTCGGGATCCTCGAGCGCCTTCTTGAGGTCGGCATTGAGCTTGTCGACGATGGCCCTGGGCGTTCCCGCCGGCACGAAGCAGCCGACCCACGCCGTAAATTCATAGCCGGGGACGAATTCCGCAATCGCCGGGATGTCGGGGAACTGTACGGTCCGCGTCTCCGAGCTGACCCCGAGCGGCCGCACCCGCCCCGACTTGATGTGCGGATACAGCGAACCGATCGTGGCCAGCATCGCCTGGGTTTCCCCCGACACGATGCCGACACCGGCCGGACCGCCGCCCTTGTACGGCACGTGCACCATCTTGATGCCGGCCATCGAAGCCATCAGCGCCATCGACAGGTGCACGAAGCTGCCGTTGCCCGCCGAACCGTAGACGATCTCGTTGGGGCGTTTTTTCGCGAGCGCGATGAATTCCTTGCCCGACTTGGCCGGCAGCGAGGGGTGAACCACCAGCATGCCCACCTGGCGCGCGAGTGTCGTGACGCCGATGAAATCCTTCAGCACGTCGTAGGGAAGCTTCTT
Source organism: Burkholderiales bacterium (assembly GCA_046313915.1). GTDB lineage: Bacteria > Pseudomonadota > Gammaproteobacteria > Burkholderiales > SG8-41 > CAKKQX01. Next base: position 20,739 of record JBKBXX010000039.1, read on the forward strand.
GTAGAGATGGGCGTTGGCAACGTGGGTGGTCGATTGCACCATGACGGTGTAACCGTCGGGCGGGCTTTTGGCGACCAGCTCCGAGCCGATGGTGCCCGCCGCGCCGCCGCGATTGTCGATCACGAACTGCTGGCCGAGCATGTCGCTCATTTTCTGGAACACGACGCGGGCAGTGACGTCGTTGGAGCCGCCCGGCGGAAACACCACCACCACGCGCACCGGCTTGTCGGGATAGGTCTGCGCCGGCGCGGGAAGCGGCAACGCAAGCAACAGCGCGATTACGATCCGGTTGATCCCATGCATGACCATCCTCCTCGCTCATAATGGAAACCGACTGTTTTTTGTGGTCATTATCGGCCGGAATCGGGATCAATTCAATGCAATCGCCGGTCGGTTTTGTCATGCCGCCGTGCGGCACGGTAGAATACGTCTTACACATTCATCGGCGGCACGGGCCCGCGCCCGGCCGCCGCGAGCCCAAAGGAAAAGCAACATGGCACTGCCGCTCGAAGGCGTCAAAGTCCTCGACCTCACCACCGTCATGGCCGGCCCCTATTGCAGCATGACGCTAGGCGACATGGGCGCCGAAATCATCAAGATCGAAAACTTCCCCGAAGGCGACGCTTCCCGCCGTTTCGATCCCAAGATCAACGACGAGTCCTATTGCTTTGCCGTGCTCAACCGCAACAAGAAAAGCGTCGCCCTCAACATGAAGGATCCGCGCGGCAAGGAGGTTTTCATGAAGCTCGCCGCCCAGGCCGACATCATCACCGAAAATTTCCGGCCGGGTGTCGTCAGGAAGCTCGGCGTCGACTACGAGACGGTCAGGCAATTCAATCCCGGCGTGATCTACGCCTCGATGTCGGGTTTCGGCCAGACCGGTCCCTACGGTCACAAAGGCGGTTTCGACATCGTCGCCCAGGGCATGTCGGGCATCATGATGATGACCGGCTATCCGGGCGGGCGCCCGGCCAAGGTCGGCATCGCGATGAACGACATCGCGAGCGGGGTCACCGCGCTCTACGGCATACTCGGCGCCTATATCGGCAAACTCAGAACCGGCAAAGGCCAGTACCTCGAAACCTCGCTGCTCGAAGCCGGGCTCGCGTGGACGCACTGGGAATTCGGCGCCTATTTCGGCGCGGGCGAGCTGCCGACGGCGACCGGCACCCGCCACCGCCGTTCCGCGCCCTACCAGGCCTACCGGACCCAGGACGGCTATGTGACGGTCGGCGCCAACAACAACAAGCTGTGGAACAATTTCTGCACCCTGGTGTGCAACAAACCCGAGTGGCTGACCGATCCCCGCTTCGAAGATCTGCCGGCGCGCCTCAAAAACGTCGACGAGCTCGAGAAGGAAATCGAGCGCGTGTTCGCGACCCGGCCCACCGCCTACTGGGTCGAAAAACTCGATGCCGCCGAAGTGCCGGGCGGACCGGTCTACACCTACGACCAGATCATGAACGATCCGCACATCAAGGCGCGCCAGATGGTCGTCGAAATCGACCACCCGAAAATCGGCCGCATGAAAAATCTGGGCCTGCCGATCAAGTCGAGCGGCGAGCTCACCGCGATCCGCCGTCCGGCGCCGTGGCTGGGTCAGCATTCGGCTGAAGTGTTGCGCAGCCTGGGCTACAGCGCCGCCGAGATCGAGGCCCTGTTCGAAAGCGGCACGGTCTACGACAAGTATCGCGAGAAAACCACGACCCCGGCTCGAGCCTTACAAAAATAATTTAACAAAATCAACGAGTTATATAAACAGTCGGGCCCGCCAGCGCATCCGGCGCGGCGGGTTGCGCCGCCGCGCTTTCCGGTCTGTCGCCGCGGTCCGTTTCGTTCGGATCGTCGTCCATCACGCCGCTGAGCTCGCACTGGCTCTTGCCGCGCCACACGGTGAGCGTGCCGTTGATCCTGCCTTCGGCGCCGCAATAACGCTCCCGCTCCACCTCCCTGAAAATGAAGTGCACGTTCTCGCGCCGGTTCTCGATCAGGAAATCGCCTTTTTCCGTCGCCACCGTCGTCAGGCGTCCGTCGTCGCGCCATTTGCTGTAGGCGTCGTCGCGCTCGATGTGCACCGAGCAGGTGCGGGGTTTCCATTTGCTGTAATAGGCAAAGCTCTGCACCGCGCCATTCACCAGCTCGACGGCGATCCGCGCGTGCCGGTCTTCGGTGCCGAGCATGCACGACAGGCGCTCGATTTTCCGCGGCGCCTTGCGTTGAGTCGCGTCGGCGGCACCCGCCGGCAGCGGCGCGGCCGCGATCAGCGCCGCACAGCATGTCACCAGCAAATTCTTCATTGCCCCGTGCCTCGCAGTTGCGGCAAGCCCGGAATCGCCGCCGGGCAAAAAAAACCGGTCCGCTTCGCGCTTCAATGCGCGAGCAGGCGCTTGACGACCTTCATCCGCTGCACCGTGTCACCGGCAAGGTGCGTCCACACCATGGCATCGCGCACCAGCTTGTCGACACGCGCATTCATCCTGCAGCCTTCCACGCCGTGCACGCTCATGTTGAGCTGGGTGACGCGCTGAATCACGTCGGTCGAATAATTCATCACCAGGCCGGCGTTGGCGGAATGGATCCTGCGGTCGTGCTCCCAGGCGACGCGCAGCACGAAAGCGCGCAGTGCTTCGGTCAGCATGTGCATCTCGTTCAGCTGCAACTGGACGAGCTGGTGGTCGATGAGGAGCCGGCCGCCGCGCCTGTGGCTGCGCGCGAAAGCCATGGCCATGCCGACCGCATCGTCGCACACGCCGAGCGCGTTGGCCGCGAGTTCCAGGTCGCCGAACAAATCCCCGCCGGTGGTGTCACCGCGGTTTTTCTTCATGCCGCTGTTCACTTCCCCCACCACATTGGCGTGCGGCACGCGCGCGTTCTCGAATATCAGTTCCGCGTTCTGGTAAAAACGCCAGCCCCGCTTGTTGAAAGACTTGCCGAAGCGGAACCCCGGCGTGTCCGCCGGGACCATGAACATGGTGCCGCCTTCGCGGATGTTCACGTCGGGATCGGTGCGGGCGTCGACGAAGAACAGCTTGCCGACGCCGCCCTGCGCAATGAAACACTTTTCGCCGTTGAGGATCCACTCGTCGCCATCGCGCTCCGCTTTCAGGCGGTAGCCGGCGCGGGGCTCGTTTTCGGGCGGCAGCCGGTTGTCGGAGCCGGCGTTGGGTTCGGTGATGCCCTTGCCCAGCAGATAGGTGTCGTCGGCGACGAACGGCTTGAGAAAACGTTGCTTCTGATCGTCGTTGCACGCGGCAGCGATCAGGTGGCTCCACTTCCAGTTCTGGCTGAACGCCTTGGAGATCGCGCTGTCGCCGCGGGCGAGTTCGGCCATCACCACCGTCTGGGTCACGAAATCGGCGCCGTGCCCGCCCCATTCCCGGGGAACCGCCAGCGTGCGGAAACCGAGCTTCGACCCCTTGCGGATGATTTCCCAGTCGAAAGGCTCGCGTGCGCCGGCGATCTGGTCGCGCTGCAGGGAAATCGGGCGTATCTCCTCCTCTGCAAATTTGCGCGCCTTCATCTGCCACGCGCGCTGTTCTTCGTTCAATGAAAAATCCATGCCAGTTTCCCGAAAAACCGCGAGCAGAAGATCATACCGTAAAATCCGCCGCTGCCGCATGCGCCAACGAACCGCTGGCCGCAGCCGCCGCAAGTTGACATGCCCCGGGCATTGATCTACTTTGCTCCCAAACAAAACCATCAAGGGAGGAACGCGATGAAAGCCGGCACCATGATCTGGCGGGCGCTGATGCTCGCGTGCGGCGCGCTGAGTCTGTATCCGGTCGCTGCTGCGGCGCAGCAGCCGTGGCCCAGCAAGCCGCTGCGGCTGATCGTGCCTTTCCCGGCGGGCGGCGGCGTGGATTTCATCGGCCGCATCGTCGGACAGAAGCTCGCCGAACGCCTGGGCCAGCAGGTCGTCATCGAAAACCGTCCTGGCGCCAACGCGATTCTCGGGCTCGAAGTCCTGAAGTCCTCGCCGCCCGACGGCTACACGATCGCCGCCGCTTCCGCCGGCCCCCTGACGGTCAATCCTCACATCTATCGCAAGCTGCCTTATGATAGCCTGCGCGACTTCACCCATATCTCCAACATGGTGAATTTCCCGCTGCTGCTGGTCACGCATCCGTCGCTGCCG
>JBKBXX010000040.1:0-24798 GCA_046313915.1 Burkholderiales bacterium
CGCGGGAGCTGATCGACCGTCTGGCCGCGAACTCGAGCAGCCTCGGTGCCGACAAGATGTCGCAGGAACTGGCAACGGTCAAGCGTTCGCTCGCCGAAAAACGCCGCATCATCCAGCTGCTGCTCGAAAGCGAGAATCGCTACCGTGATCTGGTCGAGACCTCCCATGACCTGGTATGGGTCACCGACGCCCAGGGTCGCTTCATCTATCTCAACAACGCGGCGCACGAGATTTTCGGCCTGGCGCCGAAAGATCTCATCGGGCGCTGTTTTTTCGACTTCGAAACGGGCCCGTCCCACGTGTCTAACCGGCGTTTCCTCGCCACGCTCAAGCGCGCCGGAGAAATCAGGAATTATGTGACGCATCTCGTCACCGCCAGCGGCGAAGACCGCTGGATCGGCATCAACGCGCGCATCACCCATGACGAAAACGGCGGCATGCTCGGCATCCGCGGCACGGCGCGCGATATCACCGACCAGCACCTGGCGAGCCAGCGCATCGAGCATCTGGCGCTGCACGATTCCCTCACCGACCTTCCCAACCGCCACAGCCTGCAGCGGCGTATCGAAGCGGCGCTGCAGGAAAACGGCGTCGGCGCGCTGCTGTTCCTCGACATCGATCACTTCAAGTACGTAAACGACAACTTCGGCCATCGTTCCGGCGACCAGTTGATCATCGGGGTGGGCAGCGTGCTGCGCGAGGTGATGCGCGGCAGGGGCGAACTCTACCGCCTGGGCGGCGACGAGTTCGCCATACACCTGCCGGGCGGGCTGCGCGAGGAAGCCGTCGATATCGCCGAAACCGCGCTCGACGCGGTCCGCCACTATCGCTTCCGCGCGACCGAACACAAGATCATTTCCAATCTGAGCGTATCGATCGGCATCGGACTTTACCCGTTTCACGGCAACGACCTGCATTCGCTACTGTCCAATGTCGATATCGCGATGTACCAGGCCAAGGATCTCGGCCGCAACCGCCACGCGTTGTTCGACCAGGCTGCGGACTCGCTGCGCAGCACCCACAAACGCATCCATTGGGCCAAGAAACTGCGCGATGCACTGGATGAAAACCGCCTGGTGCTGTTTTCCCAGCCGGTGGTGCGCCTCAAGGATCGGAAAACGGTTCACCACGAAATCCTAGCGCGGATCCGCGACGACAACGGCACCTACCTCCTGCCCGAGCACTTCATCGAGCTTTCCGAGACGCTCGGCATGGTGCGGGAAATCGACATGCAGGTGCTGGAAGGACTGCTGCGCTTCATGCGCGACAGCGGCGAAGCCGGCAAAAAACTGCGATACTTCGTGAACGTGTCACGCGTTTCGATCGCTGACCCGCAATGGGTCCAGCATTTCATCGGCCTGCTGCGCAGCAGCGGTGTCGACCCCGGGCAACTCGTGTTCGAAATCACGGAAACGGCGGCGATGTCCCAGGTCGACGTCACGCTCGACTTCATGCGCAAACTGAAGGCGCTGGGCTGCCGCTTTGCGCTCGACGACTTCGGCGCCGGCTTCAGTTCCTTCTATTATCTAAAGCGTTTCGAAGTCGATTACCTGAAAATCGACGGCAGCTTCATCCGCGATCTCGCCACCGACCAGGGCAGCCGCATTTTCGTCAAGGCGCTGAACGACCTCGCGCATGAACTGCGCAAACAGGTGATCGCGGAAGGCGTGGAAAAACCGGAAGTCGCGAGGCTGCTGGTCGAAATGGGAGCCCAGTTCGGACAGGGGCGGCTTTTCCAGGAACCCCGGCCGCTCATCCGGGATGCCGAGCCGCGCCTGCGCGCGCAGTCGCAAACCGGCTGATCCGGCACGGCGCTCACCACTCGCCGCGCAAAAGCTTCTCCGCCCACAGGATGCCGGTCACCGCTTTCACCTCGGTAATCCTGCCCGATCTCACCCATTCCAGCGCCACCGCAATTTTCGTCGGCAGCACCTCCAGAAATTCGCCGTCGTCGGGCGCATGGCCCACGTAGACGAGATCGCGCGCAAGAAAAAGGTCGATGCGCTCGTCCGAGTAGCCGATGCACGGATGCAGCGTGGCAAGCTGACGCCAGCGGCCCGCCTCGTAGCCGCATTCCTCGACCAGCTCGCGCCTGGCGGTTGCCAGCGGCGCCTCGCCTTTTTCCAGCTTGCCGGCGGGCAGCTCGTAGAAATGCCTGCCCAGCGGGTAACGGAACTGGCGTTCGAGCAGAAGCGTCTCGTCATCGAGCAGCGCGATAATCATCACCGCGCCGGGATGCCGCACATACTCGCGGGTCGCCTGCTTGCCGTCGGGGAGTACGACGCGATCTTCGTGGACCTTGAGCAGACGGCCGTCGTAGACCAGCTTCGAGTCGATCCGCTTCTCGCTGAAATCCTTTTCTTCGTCAGGTGCCATACGCCCCCCCCCGGCAGTCAGCGGCAATGCTCTACGACCGGCTCTTCGCCAGCGCAGCGAAGAGCGCGCTGCCGCACGCTCCTAAAGCGACATCTGGATCGAATACAGGCACAGCGCCATCAGCGGCTCGGGAACGATGCCGAAGACCAGCACCGCCAGTCCGTTGAGCGTCATCAGCGCATGCACGTCGCTGCGCGGAGCTACCGGCGAGGCGTCCAGCGGCGCGTCAAAATACATGAGCTTCACCAGTCTCAGGTAGTAGAAAGCGCCGATCAGCGAAAACAGCACCGCGACCACGGCCAGCCACAGATAGCCGGCATTGATCACCGCCTGCAGCACCGACAGCTTGGCATAAAAACCGATGGTGGGCGGCACGCCGGCCATCGAAAACATCAGCAGCAGCATCAGAAACGCATACCACGGGTTTCTCTGGTTGAGGCCCTTGAAATCGTCAAGATTCTCGGCTTCGAAACCGCTGCGCGACAGCACCATGATCATGCCGAAAGCCCCCAGATTCATCAGCACGTAGACCACGATGTAGAACATGGCCGAGCTGTAGCCGTTCAGGTCGCCCGACAGGATGCCGAGCAGCACGAAACCCATGTGCGAGATCGTCGAATAGGCGAGCATCCGCTTCAGATTGGTCTGCGCGATTGCCGTGATGTTGCCGATCACCATCGACAGCACCGCCATCAGGATCAGCATCTGGCGCCACTCGGCCAGCAGCTGCTCGGCCCCCAGGCCCTGCACCAGCAGACGCATGATGAACGCAAACGCCGCAAACTTCGGCGCCGAGCCGATGAACAGCGTCACGGCGGTGGGAGCGCCATGATAGACGTCGGGCACCCACATGTGAAACGGCACCGCGCCGAGCTTGAAACCGAGGCCCGCGACGATGAACACCAGCGCGAATATCAGCACCAGATTGCCGCCCCCATCCTCGAGGATGACCTCGGCAAGCCGCGTAATCTCGAGCGTGCCGGTCGCGCCGTAGAGCATCGACATGCCGTAGAGCAGCATGCCGGAGGCGAGCGCGCCCAGCACGAAATATTTCATCGCCGCCTCGGTCGCCGCCGCCGAATCGCGCTGCAGCGCCACCAGGGCATAAAGCGAAAGCGAAAGCAGTTCCAGCCCCAGATAAAGCATCAGCAGATGATTGGCCGAAATCATGATCATCATGCCGAGGGTCGCGAACAGCACCAGCAGGAAGAACTCGCCGCGGAACATGCCGCGCGCAGTGATGTAGGCGCGCGAATAGACCAGCATCACCATCACGCCGATATAGGTGAGCAGCTTCAGCGCGTCGGACAGCGCATCGTCGACAAACATGCCGCTGAAGGTATAGGCCGGTCCGCCGCCGGGGCCGGACCAGGTGATCACGAAACATGCGGCAAGCGTGATCTGGGCAAGCGCGTAAGTGACGATGCGGTTGTCATCGCTGACAAACAGGTCGACGACCAGGATCACGCACGCCGCCGCGAGCAGGAACAGCTCGGGATAGGCAGGCCACAACGGAAGGATGTAGTTCATCGCGATTCTTTCACTGCAACGGTAGCTTGCTCTGCATCACATGGGCAAGCAGCTCGTCGACTGAGGTATGCAGCACGCCGGCAAACGGGTCCGGCCAGACCCCCATCGCCAGCACTGCCGCGGCCAGCAGTCCCAGCACCAGAAATTCACGCAAACCGATGTCCTGCAGCTTTGCCACCCGCTCATTGGCCACCGCACCGAAAATGACGCGCTTGTACATCCACAGCGTATAGGCAGCGCCGAAAATGAGCGTCGTTGCCGCCAGCGCCGCGTACCAGAAATTGACCTTGACCGAGCCCATGATCACCATGAATTCGCCGACAAAGCCGCTCGTGCCGGGCAGTCCCGAATTGGCCATGGCAAACAGCATGAACAGCGCCGCGAACACCGGCATGGTGTTGACCACCCCGCCGTAATCGGCGATGCTCCGCGAATGCAGGCGGTCGTAGAGCACGCCGACGCACAGAAACAATGCCGCCGACACGAAGCCGTGCGAAACCATCTGGATGACCGCGCCTTCCATGCCGTGGACGTTGAAAATGAAGGTGCCGAGCGTGACGAAACCCATGTGCGAAATCGACGAATAGGCAATCAGCTTCTTCATGTCGGACTGCACCAGCGCCACCAGACCGATATAGATCACCGCGATCAGCGACAGCGCGATCACGAAACCGGCGAGCGCATGGCTCGCGTCCGGCACGATCGGCAGCGACAGGCGCAGAAAACCGTAGCCGCCGAGTTTCAGCATGATCGCCGCCAGCACCACCGAGCCGCCAGTGGGCGCTTCGACGTGGGCGTCCGGCAACCACGTATGCACCGGCCACATCGGCACCTTGACCGCAAATGCCAGGAAAAATGCCAGGAAAATCAGGATCTGCGCCTCGCGCGTCAGCGGCACCTGGTAGAAATCGAGCAGCGAGAAACTGCCGCCCGCAACGTTGTAGAGATAAATCAGCGCGACGAGCGACAGCAGCGAGCCCAGCAGCGTATACAGGAAAAACTTGACTGCGGCATAAACCCGGTTGGGTCCGCCCCATACACCGATGATGATGAACATCGGGATCAGCGTTGCCTCGAAAAACACGTAGAACAGCAGCGCATCGAGCGCCGAGAACACGCCGTTCATGAAAGCCGAGAGGAACAGGAACGCCGCCATGTACTGGGCGACGCGCTGCTCGATCACCTGCCAGCCCGCGATCACCACCAGCACCGTGGTAAAGCTGTTGAGCAGGATCAGCAGCAGGGAAATGCCGTCGATGCCGAGGTGATAGTTGACGTTGAAGCTCTCGATCCACGGCGCAAGCTCGACGAACTGGAACTCCCGTGCGAGCGGATCGAAACCGAAATAAAGCGGCAATGTCACCAGGAACCCGAGCAGCGCGCCGAGCAGCGCGATCACGCGCGCAGCATGGGCATTGCGGTCGGAACCGGTGGCGAGCACCAGGACACCGGCGACGACGGGCACCCAGATGGCCAGGCTCAGGAGCGGGAAACCGAGCAGCATTTTAGCCTAACTTGTTGTTTTAAATGTAAAAATTGTCATGTTGCAAAAATCATCGTCAGCAGCACCAAAATGCCGATGATCATGGTAAAGGCGTAGTGATAGATGAATCCCGACTGGAGATGGCGGATCACCACCGCGAACCATGCGACCAGCCGCGCCGAACCGTTGACGAAGAAATTGTCGATCACGGCGACATCGCCGCCCCGCCACAGACCGGTGCCGAGCCTGCGCACGCCGCCGGCGAAAAACCAGTCGTTGAAGCGGTCGAAGCCGTATTTTTCCATCAGAATGGTGACGACGATGCCCCACTGGCGGCGCAGCAGCGCCGGCAGATCCGGCCGCACGACATAGATGAACCACGCCATCGCGGCGCCCGCGAGCGCGAGCCAGAACGGGAGCGTGGTGACGGCATGGGTGACCATCGGCACCACGCCGTGGAACTCGCGCGCCAGCGTTGCGATCGCCGGGTGGGTGGTGGCGACATGAATGGATTTGCCGAAATAGCCGCCGAACACGAAATCGCCGATGACCCAGCCGGCGACTATCGAAGGAATCGCCAGCATCACGAGCGGCAACGTCACCACCCACGGCGACTCGCGAGGCACGAAGGAAGCGTGGTCATCGTGACCGTGTGCATCGTGCTGGCCGGCCGCAGCGCGCTCGGCCTCGACTTCCTTCACGTCCGGGTGGTGCGGATCGTTGAAACGCGGCTTGCCATGAAAGGCGTAAAACACCAGGCGGAACGAGTAGAAACCGCCAACCAGCACGCCGGCCATCGCCAGCGGGTAAGCGAATGCGGCGGCGGCAAGCGGCGAAGCGTGCAGCGCCTCGATGATGGTGTCTTTCGAGAAGAACCCGGCAAACGGCGGCAGTCCCGCATTGGCGAGGGCGCCGATCAGCACCGTGGCGTAAGTGATCGGCATGTATTTCACGAGCCCGCCCATCTTGCGCATGTCCTGCTCGTGGTGCAGTGCGATGATCACCGAGCCCGCGCCGAGGAACAGCACCGCCTTGAAGAACGCGTGGGTATAGAGATGAAAAATCGCCGCCGAATACGCCGAGGCGCCCAACGCCATCGTCATGTAGCCCAGCTGCGACAGCGTGGAATAGGCGATCACGCGCTTGATGTCGTACTGCACGGTAGCGATCAGCGCCATGAAGAAGGCGGTGATGGCACCGATCACCATCACGAACGACAGCGCGGTGTCCGACAGCTCGAACAGCGGCGACATACGCGCCACCATGAAAATGCCCGCCGTCACCATGGTCGCGGCATGGATCAGCGCCGAGATCGGCGTCGGGCCTTCCATCGAATCGGGCAGCCACACATGCAGCGGGAACTGCGCGCTCTTGCCCATCGCGCCGATGAACAGCAGGATGCAGATCACCGTCATCAGCGACCACACCGCGCCGGGCACGATTTCGATGGTGTTGGCGGCGAGGGTGGGCGCGTTGGCGAACACCGCGGCATAGTCGAGCGTGCCGAAATACATCAGCACCAGCGCGATGCCGAGCAGAAAACCGAAGTCGCCGACGCGGTTGGCGAGAAACGCCTTGAGACTGGCGTAAATCGCGGTCGGCCGCGTGTACCAGAAGCCGATCAGCAGGTACGACACCAGGCCCACCGCCTCCCAGCCGAAGAACAGCTGCAGGAAATTGTTGCTCATCACCAGCATCAGCATCGAGAAGGTGAAGAGCGAAATGTAGCTGAAGAAGCGCTGGTAGCCGGGGTCGTCGGCCATGTAGCCGATGGTGTAGATGTGCACCATCAGCGACACGAAAGACACGACGAGCATCATCGTCGCCGACAGCTGGTCGATCAGGAAGCCGATTTCGAAGCGCGTATTGCCGGACAGCAGCCAGGTATAGACCGGACCGTTGAACAGCCTGCCGTTGACGATCACGTCGTGGAATACCACGGCCGACGCCACGGTGCAGACCATCATGCCGATGATGGTCACCCGGTGCGTAGCGCTGCGGCCAATCGCCCAGCCGAACAGTCCGGCGACGACGGCCCCGAACAGGGGGGCAAGCGGCACCAGGAGATAAAGCTTCTGCATCGAGGTCATCCGGCCACTATCCTTTCAAGCTGTCGAGGTCCTCGACATTGATCGTCCTCAGGTTTCTGAACAGCACCACCAGTATCGCCAGCCCGATCGCCGATTCCGCCGCCGCCACCGTCAGGATGAAAAACACGAAAACCTGGCCCGCCGGATCGTCGAGAAAATGCGAAAACGCGACGAAATTCATGTTGACGGCGAGCAGCATCAGTTCGATCGCCATCAGCAGCACGATCACGTTCTTGCGGTTGAGGAAAATCCCGACCACGCTGATCGCGAACAGGATCGCGCCCAACACCAGATAATGTGACAGCGTAATCAATTGCTTCCCTCTACAGGTGACGGGTAATGGGTAATCGGTAATGGGTAAAAACCTTGATTTGCATGCTCTTTACTCATTACTCTTCACTCATCACTCTTTACCGGCTTTTCGGCCGGCATCGCAACGATGCGCACGCGGTCCTCGCGCCGCACCGCGAGCTGCTTGGCGGGATCGATGTACTTGGTGTTCTTGCGGCGGCGCAAGGTGAGCGCGATCGCCGCGACGATCGCCACCAGCAGGATCACCGCGGCGACCTCGAAGGGATAGACATATTCGGTATACAGCAGGCGCCCCAGTTCCTTGGTGTTGCTGTAGTCGGCGGGAAGCGGCGGCGGCACCGGCACTGCGGCAAGACCCGAATAGCGGCTCGCCAGCACCAGCACCATCTCGGCCACCAGCAGCAGCGCCACCACGCCGCCCAGCGGCAGGTAGCTCCAGAAGCCTGCGCGCAGCCGCGCGAGGTTGATGTCGAGCATCATGACCACGAACAGGAACAGCACCATCACCGCGCCGACGTAGACCAGCACCAGCGCAATCGCGAGAAACTCGGCCTGCAGCAGCACCCAGATGCCCGCCGAAGTGAAAAACGCGAGCACCAGGAACAGCACCGCGTGCACCGGGTTGCGTGCGGTGACCACCCGCAGCGCGGAGAAAACCAGGACCGCAGCGAAAAAGTAGAATATGAAAGTATGAAAAGTCATGTTCAAAACCGGTCAGCCGTAAGCCGTAAGCTGTCATTTATTACCGCTTTCCGCTTTCCGCTCACCGCTTGCTCCTCATCTGTAGGCCGCATCCGCGGCGCGGTCTTTCGCAATCTGTTCTTCGTACAAGTCGCCCACCGCGAGCAGCATCGGCTTGGTATAGATCAGGTCGCCGCGTTTCTCGCCGTGAAATTCGAAAACCCGCGTCTCCACGATCGAGTCCACCGGACACGATTCCTCGCAGAAACCGCAGAATATGCACTTGGTGAAATCGATGTCGTAGCGCGTGGTGCGACGCGTGCCGTCCGCGCGCTGTTCGGATTCGATGGTGATCGCCAGTGCCGGACACACCGCCTCGCACAGCTTGCACGCGATGCAGCGCTCCTCGCCGTTCGGATAGCGGCGCAGCGCGTGCAGCCCGCGAAAACGCGGGCTCAGCGGCGTTTTCTCCTCCGGATACTGCACCGTGATCTTGCGCGCAAACGCATACCTGCCGGTCAGCATCAGGCCTTTGACCAGTTCGAACAGCAGGAAGGTTTTGAAGAAATGCCGGATGCGATCGATCATAGGGGCCTCCACCACAGCCACAGCGGAGTCTGCATCCACGCTCCCAGCACCACGATCCATACCAGCGTTACCGGAATGAACACTTTCCAGCCCAGGCGCATGATCTGGTCATAGCGATAGCGCGGGAAAGTGGCGCGGAACCACAGAAACAGCGACACCACGAAAAACAGTTTGACAAACAGCCAGTGGAAGCCGTCCTGGAACAGCCAGCCGATGACGGCGACGTCGGCCAGGAACGGCAGCGGCGACAGCCAGCCGCCAAGGAACATGATCGAGCACATCGTCGAAACCAGGATCATGTTCGCGTATTCGGCGAGGAAGAACACCGCGAACGCCATGCCCGAATATTCGACGTGGAAGCCGGCAACGATTTCCGATTCCCCTTCGGCGACGTCGAAAGGCGCGCGGTTGGTTTCCGCCACGCCCGCGATCAGATAGGTGAGAAACAGCGGAAACAGCGGAATCCAGAACCAGCCGAGCACGCCGTATGCGCTTTGCTGGGCCCTGACGATCTCGCCCAGATTCAGGCTCTGTGCCGCCATCAGCACGCCGACCAGCGCGAAACCCATCGCGATTTCGTAGGAAACGATCTGCGCCGCCGAGCGCATCGCGCCGAGAAAGGCGTATTTGGAATTGGAAGCCCAGCCGGCGATGATGATGCCGTAGACGCCCATGGAAGTGATGGCCATGACGTAGAGCAGGCCGGCATCGATGTTTGCCAGCACCACGCCGGCGTCGAACGGCACCACCGCCCACGCCGCCAGCGCCGGCATGATGGTGAGGACGGGCGCCAGGATGAACAGGAATTTGTCGGCGCCGGCGGGAATGATGATTTCCTTCACCAGCAGCTTGAGCCCGTCGGCGATCGGCTGAGCCAGGCCCCCGAGCCAACGGATGCCGAAGAACGTCACCCGGTTGGGGCCGATGCGCACCTGCATCCAGCCGATCAGCTTGCGCTCCCACAGCGTCAGATAGGCGACGGCGCCCATCAGCGGCGCGACGATGCACACGATGAGCAGCAGGGTCTTGACGGCGTAGAGCACGGACGGCGCAAGTTCCTGGCCGAAGGCCCAGACCACGGCGGTGGCGAGCAGCCCCCACAGCCAGTTGCCGAAATTCACCAAGGGTTGCAGGACCGCGCTCACACCGCCACCTTCTGCCGTTCTACGACACGTTCGATTTCGACCGCGCCGAACAGCGCACCGAGCTCTGCAGTCTCGGGGCGCGCGGCGGCAAGCCGGATGCAGTCCGCCGGCAGCCGGTCATCGACGATCGCCGCTACCACGGCTTCGCCCGCCCCCTGCATCACTTTCACCCGCTCGCCCTCGCGCAGCCCCAGTCGATCGAAAAGCGCGCGGTTCATCGACGCCGGGGGCGGCGCCGCATCGCGCGTTTTCTGCAGCGACGGCGCACGGCGCACGATGGCGTCTGCGGCGTAAATCGGCACTTCCCCGATGCGCTGCAGCCCGCCGGCGGGCGCGGACGCGATCGCGCCAATGGCAAGCGGCTGCAGGCGGTTGTCGAGCCTGGCCGAAACGTCGCCCGCCTCGCCCACGACATCGCGCCGCACTTCCTCGGCGCTGTCGTAATCGAAGCCCGGCACTCCCAGCAGATTGCCCAGCACGCGCAGCACCTTCCACGCCGGGCGCGCTTCGCCCAGCGGCCTCACAGCGCCGCTGAAGCTTTGCACCGTGCCTTCGGTATTGATGAAAGTGCCGGCGGTTTCCGTAAAAGGCGCAATCGGCAGCAGCACGTGCGCGTAATCCACTGCCCGGTGCTGATACGGGCTCATCGCCACCACCAGTTCGGCGCCGCGCATCGCCGCCATCGCCCGCGCCGGATCGGCGGTATCGAGCTCGGCCTCGACACCGAGCAGCAGATAGGCCTTGAGCGGTTCCTCGAGCATCTGCGCCGCATTTTTCCCCGCCGCCGGCAGCGCACCTGCGATATGACCGCCGACGCTGTTCGCGGCTTCTCCCAGGAAACCGAAACGCGCACCGCTTGCTTCGGCAAGCGCCTGCGCCAGTGCCTGCAATTGGCCGGCGTGCGGATGATGCTGCGCCATATTGCCGAGGAAAATCGCGGCGTTCTGTCCCGCTGCCAGGCTGGCGGCGATACGCCGGGCGGCGTCGGATACCGCGACCCGTTCCACGGCCTCGCGCACGCCGGCCGCGATGGCAGTGCCTTTCGCCTGCGCTGCCGCCTTCAGGATCTGCGCCAGCAGGTGCGGCATGGCCGCCGGCGCGACGATCGCCTTGTGGGCAACCGGCAGCAGCAGCTCGTCGTCGACCGGGTTGACCAGACTCAGTTCGGTGGCGCGCTTGACCGCCTGCCGCAGACGCTGGGCAAGCAGCGGATGGTCCTTGTGCAACGTGCTGCCGACGATGAGCACGCGGTCGAGCGCACCGATCTCGGCGACTTTCATGCCGAGCCATGGCGCGCCGCAGCTCTGAGCGTCGGCGCTGAAATCGGTCTGGCGCAGCCTGAAATCGACGTTGCCCGAACCCACCCCGCGCATGAGCTTGGCCAGCAGATGCAGTTCTTCGAGCGTCTGATGCGGCGTGGCGAGCGCGCCTATCGCCTGTGCGCCGTGCTGCTCGCGGATGCGCTTCAGTCCGGCCACGACGAATTCGAGCGCGGTCTGCCACTCCACTTCCTGCCAGCGGCCGTCGCGTTTGAGCATCGGTTTTGCCAGGCGCTGCTCGGAATTGAGGCCTTCGTAGGAAAAACGATCCTTGTCGGAAAGCCAGCATTCGTTGATCGCCTCGTTGGCGCGCGGCAGCACGCGCATCACGCGGTTCTGCTTGACCTGCACCGTGAGATTGGAACCCAGACCGCAGTGCGGACTCACCGAGTCGCGGCGCGTGAGCTCCCAGGTGCGCGCGCTGTAACGGAACGGCTTGGAGGTGAGCGCGCCCACCGGACACAGGTCGATGACGTTGCCCGAAAGCTCGGAATCGACGGTTCTGCCGACAAAAGTGATGATCTCGGAATGCTCGCCGCGGCCGATCATGCCCAGTTCCATGATGCCGGCGATTTCCTGGCCGAAGCGCACGCAGCGCGTGCAGTGGATGCAGCGCGTCATGTCGGTTGCGATCAGCGGCCCCAGATCCTTGTTGACCACCACGCGCTTGGCTTCCTGGTAGCGCGAAGCGCTCGCGCCGTAACCCACCGCCAGATCCTGCAGCTGGCATTCCCCGCCCTGGTCGCAGATCGGACAGTCAAGTGGATGATTTATAAGGAGAAATTCCATCACCCCGCGCTGAGCTCCGACCGCCTGCTCGGAGTGCGTCCAGACTTTCATGCCGTTGGTGACCGGCGTCGCGCACGCCGGCAGCGGCTTGGGCGCCTTTTCCACCTGCACCAGGCACATGCGGCAGTTGGCGGCGATCGACAGCTTCTCGTGGTAGCAGAAGTGCGGGACGTAGATGCCCGCCTGGTTGGCGGCATCCATCACCGTGCTGCCCTCGGGCACTTCGAGCTTGCGACCGTCGATTTCGATTTCTAGCATGGCGTCAGCGCATCAGAGATAGGGTGCGACCAGGCATTTCTTGTGGTCGATGTGATACTGGAATTCGTCGCGGAAATGCTTGATGAAAGCGCGCACCGGCATCGCCGCGGCATCGCCGAGTGCGCAAATGGTGCGGCCCTGGATGTTGTCGGCAACGCTGTTCAGCAAATCGAGATCCCCGGGCCGGCCTTCGCCGTGCTCGATACGCTGCACCACGCGATAGAGCCAGCCGGTGCCCTCGCGGCACGGCGTGCACTGGCCGCACGACTCTTCGTAGTAGAAATAGGACAGCCGCAGCAGCGATTTCACCATGCAGCGCGTCTCGTCCATCACGATCACCGCGCCCGAACCCAGCATCGAACCCGCCTTGGCGATCGAGTCGAAATCCATGTCGGTCGCCATCATGATGTCGGCCGGCAGCACCGGCATGCTCGAACCGCCGGGGATCACGGCTTTCAGCTTCCTGCCGTCGCGCACACCGCCCGCCATTTCCAGCAGCTTGGCAAAGGGCGTGCCCAGCCTCATCTCATAGTTGCCGGGACGCGCGACGTCGCCCGAAACCGAAAAAATCTTGGTGCCGCCGTTGTTGGGCCGGCCGAGACTGAGGAAAGCTTCGCCGCCATTGCGGATGATCCACGGCACCGCTGCAAAAGTCTCGGTATTGTTGATGGTGGTCGGCTTGCCGTACAGGCCGTAGCTCGCGGGGAAAGGCGGCTTGAAGCGCGGCTGGCCTTTCTTGCCTTCGAGCGATTCCAGCAGCGCCGTCTCTTCACCGCAGATATAGGCGCCGAAACCGTGGTGGGCGTGCAGTTCGAAGCTGAAACCGGAGCCCAGGATGTTGCTGCCGAGATAGCCGGCGGCGCGCGCCTCGGCGAGCGCTTCCTCGAAACGTTCGTAGACGTCCCAGATCTCGCCGTGGATATAGTTGTAGCCGGTCGCGCAGCCGGTCGCGTAGGCGGCAATCGCCATGCCCTCGATCACGATGTGCGGGTTGTAGCGCAGGATGTCGCGATCCTTGAAGGTGCCCGGCTCGCCTTCGTCCGAATTGCATATCAGGTATTTCCCGCCCTGATACTGCCGCGGCATGAAGCTCCACTTCAACCCCGCCGGGAAACCCGCGCCGCCGCGGCCCCGCAATGCCGATTTCTTGACTTCGGCGATGATGTTTTCAGGGGAGGTTTTCTCATTGAGGATTTTCTTCAGCGCCGCATAGCCGCCGCGCGCCTCATAATCCTTGAGGTGCCAGTTGAGCCCGTCGAGGCCTTTCATGATGACCGCGTCGGGTCCGAAAATATCGGTGGCGAACGGAGGAACCGGCAGGCCCATTATTTGAGATCCTCGATCAGCTTGTCGAGTTTGTCGGGCGTCATTGCACACAGCATGCGCTTGTTGTTATGCAGCAGCACCGGCGCATCGCCGCACGCGCCCATGCACTCGCCTTCCTTGAGGGTGACGCAACCGTCAGCCGTGGTTCCGCCGAAGTCGATGCCGAGCGTTTTTTTCAGATGTTCGGCAGCGGCGGTCGCCCCCCGCAGCGCGCACGGCAGATTGGTGCAGATCGTGAGCTTGTGCTTGCCGACGGGCTTGAGATCGTACATCGAGTAGAACGTCGCCACCTCGTAGACCGCCACCGGCGGCATGCCGAGATACTGCGCGACGAAATCCATGGTCTCGGTGGACAGCCAGCCTTTCTCGTCCTGGGCGATCGCAAGCGCGGCCATCACCGCCGACTGCCTCTGGTCGGGAGGATATTTGGCGATCTCGCGGTCGATGCGGGCGAGCGACTCGGGGGACAACACCAGCGGCGCATTCATCGGTCGATCTCCCCGAATACGATATCTATGGTGCCGATGATCGCCACGACATCGGCGATCATGTGGCCGCGCGCCATCTCGTCCATCGCCGCGAGATGCGCATAACCGGGCGCGCGGATCTTGAGACGGTACGGCTTGTTGGCGCCGTCGGAAACGATGTAGATGCCGAATTCCCCTTTGGGATGCTCGATGCCGCAGTAGACTTCGCCGGGCGGCACGTGCATGCCCTCGGTGAAGAGCTTGAAGTGATGGATCAGCTCTTCCATATTGCTTTTCATCGCCACCCGCGACGGCGGCGCCACCTTGTGGTTGTCGATCATGACCGGACCAGGATTGCGGCGCAGCCAGTCGACGCACTGGCGGATGATGCGGTTCGACTGACGCATTTCCTCGACACGCACCAGGTAACGGTCGTAACAGTCGCCGTTGACGCCGACCGGGATGTCGAAATCCAGCCGGTCGTAGACCTCATAAGGCTGCTTCTTGCGCACGTCCCACTCGATGCCCGAGCCGCGCAACATCACGCCGCTGAAACCGAGCGCCATGGCGCGCTCCGGCGTAACCACGCCGATGCCGACGGTGCGCTGTTTCCAGATGCGGTTGTCGGTGAGCAGCGTTTCGTACTCGTCGACGCATTTCGGGAAGCGCTCGGTGAAATCCTCGATGAAATCGAGCAGCGACCCCTGGCGGTTGCGGTTGAGTTCGCGCACCGCGGCTTCGTTGTGGATTTTCGATGCACTGTACTGCGGCATGCTGTCGGGCAGGTCGCGATAGACGCCCCCCGGCCGGTAATACGCGGCGTGCATGCGCGCACCCGAAACCGCCTCGTACATGTCGAGCAGATCCTCGCGTTCCCGGAAGCAGTAAAGAAACATCGTCATCGCCCCGATGTCGAGGCCGTGCGCGCCCAGCCACAGCAGATGGTTGAGCAGACGCGTGATCTCGTCGAACATGACGCGGATGTACTGCGCGCGGATCGGCGCCTCGATACCGAGCAGCTTCTCGATCGCCATGACGTAGGCGTGCTCGTTGCACATCATCGACATGTAGTCGAGGCGATCCATGTACGGCACCGACTGCAGGAAGGTCTTGTGCTCGACGAGCTTCTCGGTCGCGCGGTGCAGCAGTCCGATGTGCGGATCGGCGCGCTCGATCACCTCGCCGTCGAGTTCCAGCACCAGCCGCAGCACGCCGTGTGCCGCCGGATGCTGAGGACCGAAATTCATGGTGTAGTTGCGTATTTCTGCCATGCTAGCCCTTGCGGAAGCCTTCCGTGTCCGCGTAGTTCTCCTCGCGCACGATGCGCGGCGTGATCTGGCGCGGCTCTATCGTCACCGGTTGGTAGATCACGCGCTGCTGATCGGGGTCGTAGCGCATCTCGACATTACCCGAAAGCGGAAAATCCTTGCGGAACGGGTGACCGATAAAACCGTAATCGGTAAGGATACGGCGCAGATCGGGATGGCCATTGAAGACTATGCCGTAAAGATCGAAAGCCTCGCGCTCGTACCAGTTGGCCGACGGCCACACGCCGATCACCGAATCGACGACCGGAAACTCGTCGTCGGCAGCGAATACCCGCAGCCGCAGCCGCCGGTTGTGCGTGATGGAAAGCAAGTGATAGACCACGGCAAAGCGCGGCCCGTCATACGCGCCATCGCCGTAAGTGCTGTAGTCCACGCCGCAGGCGTCGATCAGCACCTCGAACTTCAGCTCCGGAGCATCGCGCAGCTGCTGCGCCACCGCGAGCAGATCTTCCGCCTTGACGACGGCAGTCACCTCGCCCAGCGCCACAGTGACGCTGGCGAGCTTGCCGCCCAGTCCGGAATTCAGGGCAGCGGTCAGGGATTCGAGGCGGGAAGTCATCGCGGATGGGCCGGCTTAACGCGCTATCGTGTTGGTACGCTTGATCTTGTTCTGCAGCTGGATGATGCCGTAGAGCAGCGCTTCGGCGGTTGGCGGGCAGCCGGGAATGTAGATGTCGACCGGCACGATGCGGTCGCAGCCGCGCACCACCGAATACGAATAATGGTAATAGCCGCCGCCGTTGGCGCACGAACCCATCGAGATCACCCAGCGCGGCTCAGCCATCTGGTCATAGACTTTGCGCAGCGCGGGCGCCATCTTGTTGCACAGCGTGCCGGCGACGATCATCACATCGGACTGCCGCGGGCTCGGCCGGAACACGATGCCGAAGCGGTCGAGATCGTAGCGCGAGGCGCCGGCCTGCATCATTTCCACCGCGCAGCAGGCGAGGCCGAAAGTCATCGGCCACAGCGAACCGGTGCGCGTCCAGTTGATCAGCGCGTCCGCGGTGGTGGTGATGAAACCCTTGTCGTGGAGATCTTCGGGAGCCCCCATGGTCAACTCCTGACACCAGGCGCCATCGTCATTCCCATTCCAGCGCCCCCTTCATCCACTCGTAGATGAAACCGACCACCAGGATGGCGAGAAATACGACCATGGCCATGAAGCCGAACAAACCGATTTCCTGCAGCACCACGGCCCACGGGAAAAGAAAGGCGATCTCGAGATCGAACAGAATGAAAAGGATGGCGACGAGATAGTAGCGCACGTCGAATTTCATGCGCGCATCCTCGAAGGCTTCGAAACCGCACTCGTAGGGAGAGTTTTTCTGACTGTCCGGCCGGTGCATGCCCAGCAGCCAGCTCAGCCCGCCCCCCATCATGATGGAAAGCCCGCCCACCGCCAGGCCGACGAAAATGAACAGGAGGATGGGGAAATAATTCTCTAGCATCGGAATCCGGAATTCAGAGTGGACGGTGAAACGGCGGAAACCCTGTTCCCGATATCGGCTTCCGATGTCAGGCTCGGCAAAACACTCCCGGTTCCGGGCTGCGCGCATCCGCTGTACCGCATCCTGTCCATGTCGTGATATGCCCTGAATTTCGTTTTTACTCTTTTTTCGATACTGGTGTCGACGGAGAGACTCGAACTCTCACGGCTTGCGCCACCGCCCCCTCAAGACGGCGTGTCTACCAATTCCACCACGTCGACATGGTAACCGCTGTGCTGCGCACTCAACGTTGAGCTAGATCAAATTTATGACGAAATACTGCGTGCCACTTCGTTTCACTTCGGCACTTCGCCTGTCTTGGAGCCGTTTCCGGCCGCAGCCGGCGTTTCCGTTGCGGACGATCCCTGCCCTGCCGGCAGCGTCGGCACCGGCACATCCCCCGGCTGCACCGGCGCGGTCTGCGATTTCATCACTCCCACCTGATCCGTTTTCCGGGCCGAAAAATAAGTGAGGCCGAGACTGCTCAGAAAAAAAATCGCGGCCAGTATGGCCGTCGCGCGGCTCAGAAAATTGGCGGAACCGGCGGCGCCGAACACGCTGCCCGAGGCGCCGCTGCCAAATGCGGCCCCCGCATCGGCGCCTTTGCCGTGCTGCAGCAGCACCAGACCGATGACACCGAGCGCCGCAATCACATGAATCGTCAAAATCAAAGCTTGCATCTGTTCCTCACTGTGCTGCCAACTGCGCCGAGCGGCAGATGGCAATAAATTCATCGGCGATCAATGACGCGCCGCCGATCAGACCGCCGTCGATATCCGGCATCGCAAACAGCTGCGCCGAGTTGGCCGCTTTCACGCTGCCGCCATACAGGATCGGCAATGCTGCGGCAATCTCCCGCCCCATCGCGGCAATCCGGCCGCGGATGAATGCATGTACCGCTTGTGCCTGCTCCGGCGTCGCCGTCTTGCCGCTGCCTATGGCCCACACCGGCTCGTAGGCAATCACCGTTTTCGACCATGCCGTCACCGCCGATTTCGCCAGCACGACATCAAGCTGCCGGGCAATGACGTGCTCGGTCGTGCCCGCCTCGCGTTCGGCGAGCGTTTCACCGACACACAGAATCGGCCTCAAGCCGGCCTTGAGCCCAGCCGCAAACTTGGCGGCCACCACCTCATCGGTCTCGCCGAATATGCTGCGCCGCTCGGAATGACCGACGATCACATACTCGCACCCCAGATCCGCCAGCATCGCCGCCGACACGCCGCCGGTGTAGGCGCCGTTGTCGAACTGGCACAGATCCTGTGCGCCCCACGCCATGCCCGTGCTGCGCAGCAGCTCCCTTACCTGAGCGAGATACGGAAACGGTGCGCAAACTACGCATTTCATTCCGGCCAGCGGGGCGACGGCGGGAACCACGCAATCGAGCAGCGCCCGGTTGGCAGCCAGGTTGCCGTTCATTTTCCAGTTGCCCGCTACCAGCTTGCCCCGCATCACAGACCCGGCCGATTAAATCTTTCGAATTGTACAGGCGAAGCAGGCAGAGGGTCAACGCGCGTTGTCCGTGCGCCGTCCGTAAAACCTTACTGCAGACGTGGCAACCGGATCACGTGTCCGACTTGACCAGCACGATTTTCTGGTACATGCCGCCGAAATAGGTGTCTTTGGATATGCCGGCTATCGGCGCATCCGGGGGCAGATAATCGCTGATTTCGTGGTGCCACAGATCCGGCGCAAAAGGTTCGAGCGTATCCAGGATGAACTTGAGAAAACCGCGCAGCGGATGCCAGCGCCGTGGCTGGTGATAATCGATGATGATGACTTTCCCGCCGGGTCTGACCACCCTGATCGCTTCGGCGAGCGTGCGCCGCCGTACGGCTTCGGGCTGCTCGTGGAGCAGCATGTAGAGCAGCGCCCGGTCGTAGGTGGCGTCGGCAAAACCCAATGCAGCCGAGTCGCGTTGTATCAGGGATACCGTGGTGTCGGCCGGAAGCTTGCGCCGCAGGTTTTCCAGCTGCGCTGGCACCACGTCCACCACGTCGAGCGAGCCGTGCTGCGCCAGCTTTTCGCTGACACGCAGGGTGAGATCGCCGTAGACACAGGCCACCTGCAACGTCCTGCCCGCGGCGTCGTGTCCGAATTCCTCGAGCGCGACATCGATCAGGCGCGAATAATTGCCGAACAGGATGAGATTGACGAGCCACTTGCGCTCGAAAAACCGTATCGCCCACGGCCGCACGTAAGCCCACCAGTATACCCGCTCAAGATACTCGGGAATGGCCACGGCACTCAGCTGGATCGTCGGGATTGCCGGGACTTCGGGCGGAAAATCCGTTATGGCAATGGCAGTCGGTGTTCTCCGGTTCAACAACGGGTTGTTCTTTTCGATGATCATTGGCAGTGGCTCTCCGGCAAATTCAGAAAATATGCGCGTCGCGCGCAACCCACATCCGCAAACCGGGAACCGGCGACTGCCGAGCACGACGGCTGACGAAACCCTGCGCGCTCGAGAAACCGGCCGCTCATCAGTCGCTTTTCCCGTTCAACACAAAAAAAACGCAACCGCAGCCAATGATGCTCGATCCGGCCGGCCGTGCGTTTGACAAATATCAAACCTCTGCGCTTTTGTGTCGGATTTTCCGGGAAACGTGCTGCGGGGACGGCCGCC
Source organism: Burkholderiales bacterium (assembly GCA_046313915.1). Taxonomy (GTDB): domain Bacteria; phylum Pseudomonadota; class Gammaproteobacteria; order Burkholderiales; family SG8-41; genus CAKKQX01. The sequence continues at coordinate 19,809 of JBKBXX010000040.1, forward strand.
GCCATATCACCGCGAGATCACCCGAAGCGGCCGGTGGCATAGCGGCTCCGGCCGCCGCTCGCGCAGCTTGTACTTGCGGCAACCACAAGTTAGCCTACGCTGTTACAGCACGAAACAAATTAACCGAATCTACCCGTGATGTAATCTTCGGTCTGCTTGTTCTGGGGTTTGATGAATATGGCGTCGGTGGCGCCGAACTCGATCAGCTCGCCAAGATACATGTAGGCGGTGTAATCCGACACCCGCGCCGCCTGCTGCATGTTGTGGGTCACGATCAGGATCGTGACTTTTTCCTTGAGATCGGCGATCAACTGTTCGATGCTGGCGGTGGCGATCGGGTCGAGTGCCGAAGTCGGTTCGTCGAACAGCAGGATCTCGGGATCGGTTGCGAGCGCGCGCGCAATGCACAGCCGCTGCTGCTGGCCGCCCGAGAGATTGAACGCGAGCTCGTGGAGACGGTCCTTGACCTCGTTCCACAGCGCTGCGCCGTGCAGCGCCTCTTCCACCTTGTCGTCGAGCAATGCGCGCTTCCTCTCGCCGCGCACCCTGAGTCCGTAGGCCACGTTTTCGTATATCGTCTTCGGAAACGGATTGGGCTTCTGAAACACCATGCTGATGCGCATCCTGACCTCGATCGGGTCAACGGCTGGGCTGAGCAGGTCGGTATTGTCGGGGTAGAGCATGATCTGCCCTTCGTAGCGGTTGCCCGGATACAGGTCGTGCATGCGATTGAAGCAGCGCAGATAAGTCGATTTGCCGCAGCCCGAGGGGCCGATCAGCGCCGTCACCTTTTTTTCGTAAAGCGGCATGCTGATGTTCTTCAACGCCCGGAAATCGCCATAGTAGAAACTGAGGTTTTTTGACTCCGATTTTTTGGGCGGGACCGGGCCGGCCGCGGTCGCAGGAGAAATTGCGGCAGTAGTCATGCTTACCATTTCAGGTTTTTCCTCAGCCGATAACGCAGATAGATCGCGAGCGCATTCATCGACAGCGTCATGATCACCAGCACCAGACCCGCAGCCGCCGCATTATGGTGAAACGCCGCTTCGGGCCGCGAAGTCCAGTTGAACATCTGGATCGGCATCACCGTGAACGGCGACATGAGCCACTCGAAGGACAGGAACGGAAACTCCGTCGCAACCGGCGCCGGCGGCAGGAATGCGATGAAAGTGAGCGCGCCGATGGTGATCACCGGTGCGGTCTCGCCGATGGCGCGCGACATGCCGATGATGACGCCGGTGAGAATGCCGCCGCGCGCATACGGCAGGATGTGATCGGAGGTCGTCTGCCACTTGGTCGCGCCAAGGGCATAGGCGCCTTCGCGAATCGCCGCCGGGATCGCGCGGATCGCTTCGCGGGTCGCCACGATCACCACCGGCAGGATCAGCAGCGCGAGCGTGAGCCCCGCCGTCAGAATGCTCTGGCCGAGCCCAAAACCGTACACGAACAGGCCCAGCGCGAGCAGCCCGTAGACGATGGACGGCACGCCGGCGAGATTGGTGACGTTGATCTCGATGAGATCGGTCATCCAGTTGCGGGGGGCGTACTCCTCGAGGTAGACGCCGGCTCCGACACCCAGCGGCACCGCCACCATGGCGGTAACGAACATGACCAGCGTCGAGCCGACCATCGCCGGCAGTATGCCCGCCTGGTCGGGCCTGCGCGACGGGAAGTTGGTGAAAAATTCCCACGACAGCCGCGGCGCGCCGTCAATGACCATCTGCGCGAACAGCACGGCGAAGGTGAGCACGCCTATCATCAGCGCCAGCAGCCCGACGAGCCCGAAAATGATGTCCCAGCGCTTGTGCGAGGCGATCAGCGCACGGATTTCCTGGGCGCGGGCGGTTTCACTCATGTTCAATACACCTGGCGATAACGTTTGCGCAGCAGGTGGCCGAGCACGTTGAAAAACAGCGTGAGCAACGCCAGCGTGAGGCCCGCGGCGAAAATCGTCTGATAGCCTATGCTGCCGTGCGGCAGATCGCCGAGGGCCACCTGCACGATGAAAGCGGTGATCGTCGCTGCCGGTTCCATCGGGTTCCACGTCAGATTGGGCTGCATGCCGGCAGCCACTGCAAGTATCATGGTTTCACCGACCGCGCGCGAGATGCCGAGGATGTAGGCCGCGGCAATGCCCGAGAATGCCGCCGGCGTCACCACGCGGGTCGCCGTCTGGAAGCGGGTGGCGCCCATCGCGTAAGAACCCTCGCGCAGACTCATCGGCACCGCGCGCATCGCATCCTCGGCAACCGAGCTGATGTACGGGATGATCATGATGCCCATCACCAGGCCGGCAGAAAGCAGGTTGAAGCCGGGCAGCCCGGGAAAGATCTTCTGCAGCAGCGGCGTCACGAACAACAGCGCAAAATAGCCATAGACTATGGTCGGAATCCCGCCCAGCAGCTCAAGGAAAGGCTTGGCCACTTCGCGCACCGAGAACGGCGCAAACTCCGAAAGATAAATCGCGATGATGGTGCCGAACGGAATCGCGACCAGCAGCGCCACGGCCGAGCTCACCAGCGTGCCCGACAACAGCGGCATGATGCCAAAGTGCGCATCGGCGAACAGCGGCGTCCATTGCGTATCGGTCAGAAAATCCCACAGCGACACGTGCTTGAAAAACTCGAAAGACTCGTAGAGCAGGATGCCGACGATGCCGAGGGTGGTCACCACCGACACCGAAGCGGCCAGGAACAGGGTGAGCTCGATGATGCGCTCCTTGACGTTGCGCAGCTTGCGGCGCGCCAGCCTGTCACTGACAAAATGTTCCGGCACGGTATCCATTGCAGGAGCGTGAAGAATCGGGGTCATTGGAATTTCGTGCAGCGATTATCCCAGTTTGGAGGCGGTCCGGCCACTGCCCCCAAAAAAACGGGAGGGCCGGCCCGCCCTCCCGCGGCGCCAAGTCGCTGAAAATCAGAGCTTGGCTTCCATTTTCATGAGATCCTCGATGGTGAGACCGACCTTGTTCTCGCCACCGAATTTGCTGCCGAGCTTGCGCTTGGCGAGAACCTCGAGGTTGTAGGCATAAGCCTTGGCTGGCAGCGGCACGTATTTCACTTCTTTTGCCAGCGCTTCGCCATGCTTGTTGTAATACTCGACGAACTCCCTCACTTCGGGCTTCTGCGCCGACTTGGCGTTGACATAGATGAAAATCGGGCGCGCGAGCGGCTGGTAAGTGCCGTTGATCACGGTTTCGAGCGAAGGCGCGACTGCCGGCTTGCCGTCTTTTTCGACGATCGGCACCGCCTTTAGCTTGTCCTTGTTCTCGATATAGTAGGCATAACCGAAAAAGCCCAGTGCATTGACATCGCGCGCGACCCCCTGCACCAGCACGTTGTCATCCTCGCTCGCCGTGAAATCGCCGCGGCTCGCTTTGGCCTTGCCGTTGATCGCCTCGGTGAAATAATCGAACGTGCCCGAATCGGCGCCGGCACCGAACAGCTTGAGCGGCGCATTGGGCCAGGACGGATTCACCTGGTTCCAGCGGGTGATCTTGCCCTGCGCCGCCGGTTCCCACATCTTCTTGAGCTCGGCCACCGTCATGCTTTTGATGAAACTGTTCTTGGGATTGATCACCACGGTGAGCGCGTCATAGGCGACCGGCATTTCCATGTATTCGACGCCGTTTTTCCGGCACTCGTCCATTTCCGATTTCAGGATCGGGCGCGAAGCGTTCGAAATATCGGTCTCGCCGCGGCAGAACTTCTTGAAGCCGCCGCCGGTGCCGGAAATGCCGACCGTCACCCTGACCGCGCCTTTCTTGGATTTCTGGAAGTCCTCCGCCACCGCCTCGGTGATCGGAAACACCGTGCTCGAACCGTCGATCTTGATGAGTTGCGCCTGCGCCGCCGCGGGCAGGCCGCCGAGCACCCCAACCAGCGCGGCTGAAGTGCATAACATATTGAATCTATTAGAATTATCCATGCGTTTTCTCCTGTCGATACGTTGTCATATAACGTCCACGTCGAAAGCATGGTAACCGCAGCGTGTTACAGCTTCATGACAATCAAGGCAAGGCAAGGGCCCCTCCCCTTAATGATCCTGCAATATTGACCTGCGATATTTCGCCGTCGATAGCAGGCAACCCGGAAAGCCCACCGGATTGTCGCCGGCACATTGAAACGATTTGATTATGACTGGCAAAGAGGAGTTTATGACGATCAGACGCGTGATTCTGGAAGCCGATGCTGCCGATCCTGTCTTTTTTTTGTTGACTGCCTACATCGAAGCGATGCGCTTCTATGTCAGGCAAAACGATGGGTTTGCGCGTTTAATGCGTTTGCCCCTGGGCGGCATGGACGACATCAGGGTGCGGCTCGACGAACTCAAACTGCTGGCCCGCGACCCGTTGCTGAACCAGAACGGAGTATATGACGATGTGCTCGACGAGGCCATCGGCATCTTCAGCGCGGCATTCAACCGCCTGCAGTTCCTCGCCCGGGAAAAGCAGGCGAAGCAGTTGGCCAATACTTAGCGTCGGCAAACCCGCAGCCCCCTGACGAAAAATGGAAAGCCCCCACAAAGGCAAGACCGGCCTGCAACGCATCTGGAATGCGTTTTTTTATTCGCTCGACGGGCTGGCGGCCGCATTCAGGCACGAGGACGCATTCCGCCAGGAAATACTGCTCGCGCTGGTGCTGATCCCCATCGCGCTTTATCTGCCGGTGGGCGGCGCCGGCAAGGGATTGATGGTGGCGAGTGTATTGCTGGTGCTGATCACGGAACTCCTCAACTCCGCCATCGAGGCCGTGACGGACCGCGTTTCGCTCGAAGACCACCGGCTTGCCAAGCGCGCCAAGGATATGGGCAGCGCCGCGGTGATGTTGTCGCTGGTCAACGTTCCGATGGTCTGGTTGCTCGTAATCCTTGGCTGATTCGCAATGCATCGTTTTCTCATCACGAGCGTCACAAAATCATAATCTAAACTTAATCAAACTGTCTTCATCGCGCGCGATGATGCGTGCCATGGACAGCCAGCAGATCATCC
>JBKBXX010000041.1:0-24501 GCA_046313915.1 Burkholderiales bacterium
GTGACATTGACAACACGCATTGCGGCTACTATCTTGCTCTGGCACAAGAGCGGCCGGTCTTGCCCGTGCATCGCAGCCGCCGGCATACCAAGGGGGAATTTCCATGCGTGCTTGCAGCGGTTTTCTCGTCGCCTTCCTCGCGCTTGCGCCGATGCACCATGCCCTGTCGCAGACCGCAGCGCCGCTCTACCCCTCGAAACCGGTTCGCATCATCGTGCCGTTCGCCGCGGGCGGACCGACCGACACCCATTCGCGCTGGGCGGCGCAATACCTGACCGCAGCGCTGGGCCAGCAAGTCGTCGTCGACAATCGCGGCGGTGCCGGCGGCGTCATCGGCACCGAAGCGGCAGCGAAGTCGGCCGCCGACGGCTACACCCTGCTCGGCGGCAATCCGGGGCCGCTCACCATCGCGCCCGCCGTGCGCAAACAGCTGGGCTACGATCCGCTGCGGGATTTCGCGCCGATCACGCTGATCGCGAAAAGCGCGAGCTGCATGTGCGCGCACCCCAGCGTTCCGGCCAAAGGCATCCGGGACTTCATCGCGCTCGCGAAATCGAAGCCGGGCAGGATCAACTATGCGACGCCCGGCATGGGCACCGTCGGACACCTCGGCACCGAGCTGTTTTCGACCATGGCCGACATCAAGATGACGATGGTGCCATACAAAGGCGCGGCGCTCTACGTGGTCGATCTGCTGGCAGGCCATATCGATTTCGCCTATGTGCAGATCCACCAGGCGGCGCCCTACGTGCGCGCCGGCAAGTTGCGCGCGCTGGGCGTCACCGCAACCACCCGCTCGCCGCTGCTGCCCGAAATCGCCACCGCCGCCGAACAGGGCGTGAGCGGATTTTCCAGCTACAACTGGAACGGCATCCTCGCGCCTGCGGGCACGCCCAAGTCGATCATCGACCGCATCCACGCCATCCTCGCCAAGCCGCTGCACGATCCGGCCGTGCGCAAGCAGCTCGAAGATGTCGGCTATGAAGTCGCCGGCGACAGTCCTGACGCGTTTGCCGGCTTTCTCAAGGCCGAAACCGCGCGCTGGGCCGAAGTCGCGAGAAAGGCGAACATACCGAAGCAATAAGATGCGAATCCGGTAGCCGGGTGGCTGGGCGCGTGACAGCGGGCAGCGTTTAGCCCCCCGTCACCCAGTCGCTCTCACCAGGCATCCGATCCCTCATCCCTCTTGATTCGAAAGAACGCCATGACCCCAGAGAAAGAACCGGCCTATTTCATGTATTTCCCCGGCAACTACCGCTGGTCGGCGGCATTCATCAACATGTTGAGCTCCGCCCCTTACGGCGGCTCGGAAATCGGCGAGCTGCACAAAATCGGACGCCTGCTCAAGGGCAAGGCGCCCGACGACGACGCGGCGTGGTTCGACGCCTGCGTGAAGGTCGCCGACGGCGTGCGCGCTTACGCCGAAAAATTCGAAAAAGGCGGCTACCGTCCCTCGGCCGCCCACGCCTATCTGCGCGCCTGCAACTACTACCAGATGGGCGAACGCTTCCGCACGCCCAAGGACGAACCGGCGCTCACCGCTTTCCGCGCCGGGGTCGAGTGCTTCCGGCGTCATGCGGCGCTGAGCGACATCAGAATCGAGAGCGTCGAAATCCCGTTCGCCGACGGCAGTCTCCCCGGCTATTTCGTGCACGCGCAGAATGCCCGATCGAAACGCGCGCCGTGCGTGGTGTATTTCGACGGCCTCGACGTCACCAAGGAAATCCAGTTCATGCGCGGCGTTCCCGATCTCGTCAAGCGCGGCATCTCGTGCCTGGTGATGGACGGCCCGGGCACCGGCGAAGCCATCCGTTTCCGCAATCACCATCTGCGCCACGATTACGAGGTCGCCGGCTCGGCGTGTCTCGACTGGCTGGAAAAGCGCGACGACGTCGATCCCCGAAAAATCGGCATCGTCGCCATCAGTCTCGGCGGCTACTACGCGCCGCGCTGCGCAGCGCTGGATCCGCGTTACGCCGCGTGCATCGCCTGGGGCGCGCAATGGGACTACCACGAAACCTGGAAAAAACGCATCGACGCCGCTTTCAAAACCTCGCTGTCGGTGCCCGGACACCACATCATGTGGATTCTCGGCGTCGATTCCCTGGACGCCGCACTGAAAAAACTCGAGCCTTTCCGCCTCGATGGCGTGGTGCAGAAGATGCGCTGCCCTTTCCTCATCACCCACGGCGCCGACGACGAGCAGATCCCGCTCGCCGACGCCGAAAAGCTCTACCATGCCGCGGGCTCGAAAGACAAGACGCTGCGCGTTTACACCACCGAGGAAGGCGGCGCGCAGCACTGCCAGCGCGACTATCTGACACTGGTGGTCGCCGACATGTGGAACTGGTTCGAGGACAGGCTGCTCAGAAGCTGAATTGACACCCGCCCCTTCTACGGAGAAAAAAAATGAACGATTACAAAAGCGAAGTGCGCGACGGCATGCGCATCGACTGGGACGTGCCCATTGCGATGGACGACGGCATCGTGCTGCGCGCCGACGTGTTCCGGCCGCTGGCAGAAGGCCGCTACCCGGCGCTGGTGAGCTACGGTCCCTACGGCAAGGGGCTGGCCTTCCAGGAAGGCTACAAAACCGCGTGGGAGATCATGGCGCGGCAGAATCCCGACGCGCTCGCGGGTTCCACCAACCGGTACCAGAGCTGGGAAGTGGTCGATCCCGAGAAGTGGGTGCCCGACGGCTATGTGTGCGTGCGCGTCGATTCGCGCGGCGCCGGCCGCTCGCCCGGCTACCTCGACCACAACAACGCGCGCGAGAACCGCGACTTCCACGACTGCATCGAGTGGGCCGCGGCTCAGCCGTGGTGCAGCGGCAAGGTCGGGCTGAACGGCATTTCCTACTACGCGAGCAGCCAGTGGCGCGCGGCGGCGCTGCAGCCGCCGCATCTCGCGGCAATCTGCGTGTGGGAAGGCTGGGTCGATTACTACCGCGACTCGGTGCGCCACGGCGGCATCGCCTGCACTTTCCGCAAGCACTGGCAGGAAATGCAGGTGAGGACCGTGCAGCACGGCCGTGGCGAGCGCGGACCGAGAAGCCGCGTCACCGGCGAACTGGTGTGCGGCCCGGAAACGCTGTCCGAGGAGGAACTGGCGAAAAACCGCGCCGACATGTGGGAAGGCGTGCTCGGGCACCCGCTGTTCGACGACTATTACCGCGAGCGCACCGCCGATCTGTCGAAAGTCACGGTGCCGCTGCTCTCCGCCGCCAACTGGGGCGGCCAGGGACTGCACCCGCGCGGCAATTTCGAGGGTTTCATGCGCGCCGCTTCCCGGCACAAATGGCTGGAAGTGCACGGCGGTTCGCACTGGGCGCCGTTTTACACCGACTACGGCGTGAAGTTGCAGAAACGGTTTTTCGATTACTTCCTCAAAGGCGTGCCCAACGGCTGGGACCGGCAGCCGCGCGTGCTGCTTCAGGTGCGCCACCCCGGCGAGAAATTCGTCGAGCGCCACGAGAACGAATGGCCGCTCGCGCGTACCCGCTGGACGCATCTTTATCTCGATCCAGCCGCCATGCGCCTCGCGCCCGTGCCGCCCGCGGCGGAAAAAACCGTCGCTTACGAAGCGCTGGGCGAAGGCGTGACGTTCTCCACGCCGCCGCTGCAACAGCAGACCGAAATCACCGGCCCGGTGGCGCTCAAGCTCTTCGTCTCGTCTTCGACCGCCGACGCCGACATTTTCGCGGTGCTGCGGGTATTCGACCCCGCCGGCAGGGAGGTCGTGTTCCAGGGCGCGCTCGATCCGCACACGCCAGTGGCACAGGGCTGGCTGCGCGCCTCCCAGCGCAAGCTCGATCCGGAACTCTCCCTGGCGTACCGGCCGTACCACACCCACGACGAGAAACAGCCGCTCACGCCGGGCGAAGTCTACGAGCTCGACGTCGAGATCTGGCCGACCTGCATCGTGGTGCCCCAGGGCCATCGCATCGCGCTCACCATCCGCGGCCGGGACTACGAATACGAAGGCGAGGCGGCAACGCTGTCGAACATGAAAAACCCGATGCGCGGCTGCGGTCCTTTCGTACACGACGACGCGACCGACCGGCCGCCGGAAATCTTCGGCGGCAAGGTCACGCTGCACATGGGGCCCGGGCGTCCCGCCGCGGTGCTGCTGCCGGTCATCCCGCAGCCATGAGCCGATTGCTGCGGCGCTGCCACGAATGCGGCCATCCCCTCGAAAGAAAAGACGCATTCTGCCCGCGCTGCGGCGCAAGACAACCCCGCGACAAGCTGCGGTCGGGGCAGGGCGCACCGCGCCATTTTTCTTCGATCGGCCGGGCGGCGCGCCGGCACAGCACCGGTTTTTGACCCAGGTCAACACGCGCGGCGCCGGGACGGGCATGCTGGCAACCGCAGCGGGCCGCCATTGCCATGCGCATCACCCGTCTTTCCGTCGACCACGCGTTCGCCAGCCTGCGCAGCGCGCCCGAAGGTCTGTCCTCAGCCGAAGCCGCGCGCCGGCTCGCCGAGTACGGGCCGAATCGTATCGAGGAAATCGCGCGCGAACCGCTGTGGCTCAAGGGCGCGCGGCAGTTCACGCATTTCTTCGCGCTGATCCTGCTGTTCGCGGCGGGACTCGCTTTCGTCGCCGAAACGCACGGTCCCGGCGAAGGCATGGCCACGCTGGGCTGGACGATCGTCGGCGTGGTGGCGGTGAACGGCGCGTTCGCCTTCTGGCAGGAGTATCGCGCCGAGCTTGCGGTGGCGGCGCTGAAAGCGCTGCTGCCACGTGAGGTGACGGTGCGCCGCGACGGTGTCGCGAGCCGCGTCGGAGCCGAGGCGCTGGTACCGGGCGACGTGATCCTGCTGCAGGAAGGCGACGACGTGCCCGCCGACTGCCGGGTGGTCGAAGCCCACGGCGTGCGGGTCAATATCGCAACCGTCACCGGCGAATCGCTGCCCAAGGCACTCACCGCCGAGCCGGCAGCGCAAGACGACTTGCTGAAAAGCCGCAACGTGCTGCTCGCGGGCACTTCGCTGGTGTCGGGCACGGCGACGGCGCTGGTGTTCGCCACCGGCGCGCGCACCGAGTTCGGCAAAATCGCGCATCTCACGCAAACCGCCCGCGAACCACCGTCGCCGTTGCAGCAGGAAATCACGCGGCTTTCCCGCTTGATCGCGCTGCTGGCGCTCGTGCTCGGCGTGGTGTTTTTCGCGATCGGGCAAATGCTGGGTCTCGGCTTCGAGCAAAACTTTCTGTTCGCCATCGGCATCATCGTCGCCAACGTGCCGGAAGGCCTGCTGCCGACGGTGACGCTCGCGCTCGCGCTGGCGACCCAGCGCATGGCGCGGCGCAACGCGTTGATCCGCCATCTGCCGGCGGCGGAAGCGCTGGGCGCGGCGACCGTCATCGTCACCGACAAGACCGGCACGCTGACCGAAAACCGCATGCGCGCGGTGAGCGCCTGCTTTGCCGGTGCGATTTATGAGCTGGCGGCGCTCACACGCGAAGAAATCGCACGCTACGCGCCGTTTTTCGAGATCGCGCGCCATTGCCACAGCCTGCGCGAAGTCGGACGCAACGGCGCCGCAGTGCTGCTCGGCGACCCGATGGAAATCGCACTGGTCGAAATGGCCGAACGCGCAACGGGGCCAGGCCCGCGCGCGCCGCTACGCGACGAGTTGCCGTTCGACGCCGACCGCAAGCGCATGTCGACCGTGCACGAAGGAGCCGCGGAATGCATGCTCTACTGCAAAGGCGCGGTCGAGCAGGTGCTGCCGTTGTGCACGCGGGTGCTCGCGCCGCGGCAGGGCGCCAGCGTGGCGATGAACGAAGCGCTGGCGCGGGAATTTCTCGCAGCGCAGGAGGAAATGGCCGAGCGCGGCCTGCGCGTACTTGCGCTCGCCTACCGTGCGCTCGACGCCAGGGTGCCCCGCGAGCGCTGGGAGACGTCGCTCACGCTCGCGGGGCTCGTCGGGCTGCACGATCCGCCACGTCCGGAAGTGCCGCAAGCCATCGCGACCTGCCGTGCCGCGGGCATACGCGTGATCATGGTCACCGGCGATCATCCGCATACCGCGCGCGCCGTGGCGCGCGACATCGGGCTTGCCGCCTCGCCCGCGGTCGTCCTGGGCGAGGCGTTGTCGCGACTCACGGACACGCAACTGCAGCTCGCGCTCGACACACCGGAAATTCTGTTCGCACGAGTGACCGCCGACCAGAAAATGCGCATCGTCGAGGCGCTCAAGCGCAAAGGCCACGTGGTGGCCGTCACCGGCGACGGCGTAAACGACGCGCCGGCGCTGCGACGTGCCGACATCGGCATCGCGATGGGCGTGGTGGGAACCGATGTCGCGCGCGGTGCCGCCGACATGGTGCTGCTCGACGACAATTTTGCGTCCATCGTGGCGGCGGTCGAGGAAGGACGCACGGTGTTCCAGAACATCCGCAAATTTCTCACTTACATTCTCAGCTCGAACATCCCGGAAATCGTGCCGTATCTGGCGTTCGTGCTGCTGCGCATCCCGCTGCCGCTCACCGTCATCCAGATTCTCGCGGTCGATCTCGGCACCGACCTGCTGCCGGCGCTCGCGCTGGGCGCGGAAAAGCCGGCGCCCGACACCATGCAGCTGCCGCCGCGCCGCCGCGACGAGCGGCTGATGAGCTGGCCGCTGGTGGCGCGCGCCTATCTGTGGCTGGGCGCAATCGAAGCGGCGGCGGCGATGGCGGCATTCTTCTTCGTGCTGGGCGCGGGCGACTGGCACTACGGCGAACCGCTCGCGGGCAACGCTCCGCTGTATCTGCAGGCGACGACGGCGTGCCTCGCCGCCATCGTCGTGATGCAAGTAGTGAACGTGTTTCTGTGTCGCGACCCGCGCCGCAGCGCATTCGCTGCGGGATCGAGGCACAACAAATTGATTTTATTCGGTATTTTTTGGGAGCTTGCGCTGACCGCGGCGATCGTCTACAGCCCGCCCGGCAACGCTGCGTTCGGCACGGCGCCGCTCGCGCCCGAAGCGTGGTTATTCATGCTGCCGTTCGCCGCCGCCATGCTGGCGCTGGAAGAGGCCCGCAAGTGGTGGCTGCGGCACCGCGCCTGAAGCACGAGCCGGGAGACGCCCCTGGCGGGGTAGCCGGCGCCCCCTTCACCCTTGTTCACCGCCGAGCAGCGCGGCGCTTTTCTTCACCGCTCTCATGATGTTGATGTAGCCGGTACAACGGCACAAATTGCCTTCGAGGCCGTGAATGATTTCCTCGTCGGAAGGATGGGGGTTGTCCTTGAGCAGTCCCGCCACCGCCATGATCATGCCCGGCGTGCAGTAGCCGCACTGCAGTCCGTGACATTCGGTGAACGCCTGCTGGATCGGATGCAGCCTGCCGTCCCGGGCCATGCCTTCGATGGTGAGGATTTCGGCGCCGTTGGCCTGCACCGCGAGTATGGAACACGACTTGACGGCGCGCCCATTGAGGTGAACCGTGCAGCAGCCGCATTGGCTGGTATCGCAGCCGATGTGCGTGCCGGTCAGTCCCAGCGTATCGCGCAAAAAATTGACGAGCAACGTGCGCTCTTCGGCCTCGCCCCTGTGTCTGACGCCGTTCACCGTGATGTCGATCGTGACCATGTTGTAATATATTGATTTTAAACGTTTTATTTCGCGTCCTGCAAGGCATCGAGCGCCCGCTGGGCCATCACCTTGACGAGATTCGCGCGGTATTCGCGGGGCGCGTGCAGATCTTCGTTGAGATCGTCGGCGGCGACACTCAGCGTCTCGAGCGCGCTCGCGCTCGGGTTTCCCGCGAGCGCCGTTTCCGCCTCGTGCCAGCGGAAGACGCCGGGGCCGGCGCCGGTGACCGCCACGCGCATGCCGGCGGCGGTTTCGGCGATGAACACGCCGGCCATGGCATAGCCCGAAGCGGGATGTGGAAACTTGGCGTAAGCCGCGCGCTTCGGGATCGGGAAACTCAGGCGCACCACGATTTCGGCGGGATCGAGCGCAGTGGCGAACATGCCCTGGAAGAAATCCTCGGCCGCAATCTCGCGCTGGGTCGTGACCACGGTCGCGCCGAGCGCGAGTAGCGCCGCCGGACAGTCGGCAGCGGGGTCGTTGTTGGCGACCGAGCCGCCAATCGTGCCGCAATTGCGCACCTGCGGGTCGCCGATCACGGCGGCAAGCCGCGCCAGCGCGGGAATGGTCTTCTTCACCACCGCCGAGGCCGCGATTTCCCGATACCTGACCGCCGCACCGATGACGAGGCTGTTTCCGTGTTCCCCGATTCCCGCCAGCTCGGCGAGCCCCGCGATGTCGATGAGATGCGACGGCCGCGCGAGCCGCGTCTTCATGGTCGGGATCAGCGTCATGCCGCCTGCCAGCAGTTTGGCTTCCGGATTGGCGGCAAGCAGCGCGCCGGCTTCCGCGAGCGTATCGGCCTTGACGTAGTTGAACGGATACACGCGAACCCCCCCTAAAAATCGACCGGCGCGCACTTGCCGCCGCGCATTGCACGAGCCTTCATTTCCCGCGGCGCGCCGTCGTGATCGCGCGCCAGATCCTGGCCGGCGTGAGCGGCATGTCGAGAGGCCCCACCCCGAGCGGCCGCAGCGCGTCGTGCACGGCGTTGCTCAGCGCCGCGAGCGATGCGGTGCAACCCGATTCGCCCATGCCCTTGACGCCGAGCGGGCTCACTTTGCTCGGGGTCGGATGTTCCGCCATCCTGATTTCGCGCACCAGTCCGGCGCGCGGCATGTAGTAGTCGGCGAAACTGCCGGTCAGCAGCTGGCCGCTGTCGCGATCGTAGACCACGTGCTCGCCAAACACCTGGCCCGCGCCCTGGGTCACGCCGCCGTGCATCTGGCCTTCGACGATGGTGTGGTTGATCACCCTGCCGCAATCGTCGACGGTGACGTAAGAAACGATTTCGGTCACGCCTGTCGCCGGATCGATCTCGACTTCGGCGATATGGCAGCCGTTGGGAAAAGTGGAACCGAAACTGCCTTGCGCCTGCACCGAAAACGTTCCGGCCTTCGCAAGATCACCGAGCGCAAGCGTGCGCGGCGACTCCGCGCTGCGAAACTCGCCCCGCGCATACTCGACCTGCGAAGGCTCCACGCCCAGTTCAAGCGCGGCGCGTGCCTTGCCTTCCTCGATCAGCTTCTGCGCGGCGATATGGCATACGCTGCCCGCACCGACGGTGGATCGCGAACCGCCCGCGTGATTGCCGAACAGCGGATGGTCTTCGTCGCCCTGCCGCAGCTTCACCCGCTCGGTGGCAATGCCCAGGGTTTGCGCCACGATCATCGCAAACGAAGTCTCGTGCCCCTGTCCCTGCGAGTGCGCGACGGTATACGCCGTCACCGTGCCGTCCGCAGCCACGGCGATCTCGACTTCGTCCCTGGGAAACAGGCCCGCGCCGGTGTTTTCGATCACCGTCGACATGCCGATGCCGCGCAGCCTGCCACGTTTGCCGGATGCGGCGCGGCGCTCGGGAAAGCCGGCCCAGTCGGCCAGCTCGAGCGCCTTGGCGAGCAGGCCGGGCAGATCGGCGTTTTCGTAAATCGAGCCGGTCGGCGTCCGGTATGGAAACGCTTCGGGCGGAATGAAATTGCGGCGCCGCAGTTCCGGCGGCGCCATGCCGAGCTCGGCTGCCGCCTCGTCGACCAGGCGCTCGATGACATAGGCGATATCGGGGCGTCCCGCTCCGCGATACGCCGCAACCGGATTGGTATTGGTCAGCACCGTGCGCCAGCGGCCGTAGAGCGCCGGAATGCGGTAGACGCCGGTCATGCAGGTACTGGGATTGCGCACGTGACTGACGGGGCCGGTCGGCGTCAGATACGCGCCCATGTCGGCGATCCAGTCGAGCCGCAGGCCGAGAAACGAGCCGTCGCGATCGAGCGCGAGTTCGCCGCTGACGTAGTTGGCGCGGCCATGGGAATCGCTGAGAAAGCCTTCGGAGCGCGTACCCACCCACTTCACCGGGCGCCCGGTTTCTTTCGCCGCCAGGAGCTGCATGCAGTACTCGGGATAAGCAAGGCTCCTTTGCCCGAAAGCGCCGCCGACGTCGCGCGCTTCGATGCGGATTTTTTCTTCCGGCAAGCCGGCGTACGCCGCGAGCTGCTTGCGCATCATGTTGACGCCCTGCACATGGACATGCACGGTGTAAAGATCACGGCGCGCGTCGTACACCGTCAGGCAGGCGCGCGGCTCCAGCGGATTGGGCGCCACCCGTGTCACCGCGAGCTTGAGACGCGTCACGTGCGCGGCGCGGGCGAAAGCCGCCTCGGTCGCCGCCGCATCGCCCGCCTCGAATTCGAAAGCCAGATTGCCGGGCACGTCGTCGTGCAGCTGCGGTGCGTCCGGCGCCAGTGCCGCTTCGGGGTCGATCACCAGCGGCAATTCCTCGTATTCGACTTCGATCAGTTCCGCGGCGTCCTGCGCGGCGAGCGCGCTTTCGGCGATCACCATCGCCACCGGCTCGCCGACGCAGCGCACGCGTTCGTGCGCCAGCGCCGGCCGCTGCGGCTGACGCACCGTCATGCCATCCTTGCCTTTGAAAGCGAGCATGGTCATGGGCCGGATGAAGCCGGCACGCACGGCGTCGGCGCCGGTGTAGATCCGCACCACGCCGGGGTGGCCGAGCGCGCGTTCGACGTCGATGGCAACGATCCTGGCGTGCGCGCGGTCGGAACGCAGGAAAAAAGCGTGCAGCTGGCCGGGCAGATTCCAGTCGGAAGCGTATTTGCCGCTGCCAGTGACGAGCCGCAGGTCTTCGAACCGCGAAACGCGCGTTCCAGCGATCTCGAGCAGATGATGGTCCATGACAGTATCGATCGAACGTCAAAAAATCCGCGGCAGTGTCGGCGGCAATGTTCGCCCTGCGCGGCCTCCCCCTCGCCCGATGCCGTTTGCCGGCGCCGGGCGGTCTGCGACGATTATCGGGCAAGAAGCACACAACGGCAACGCACAGAGTCCACATGTTGCGTGAACGGCGGTCAACACGCACAATAGCCCGAAAATACCAAACCCCATTCCAATCAATGAAAAAAGACACCCTGCTCGCTCACGCCGGCCGCGATCCCGAAAAATACCAGGGCATGGTCAACACGCCGGTATTCCGCACTTCGACGGTGATCTTTCCCGACCTCGAATCCTACGAGAAGCGCGCGCCCGACGGTCTCAAGACGGTGCGCTACGGACGCTATGGCACACCAACCACCTTCGCCCTCGAGGAAGCGGTAGCGAAAATGGAGGGCGGCTACCAGGCGATCGCCGTGCCGTCCGGACTCGCCGCGATCGCCGCGGCGCTGAGCGCGTTCGTCAAAAACGGCGACCATCTGCTGGTCTCCGATTCGGTCTACGGGCCGACGCGCGGCTTCTGCGATGCGCGGCTCGCGCCCAACGGCGTCGCCGTGCAATATTACGATCCGCTGATCGGCGCGGCCATCGGGGAACTGATCAGGCCCAACACCCGCGCCGTGTTCTGCGAGGCGCCGGGCTCGCTCACTTTCGAAATGCAGGACATTCCGGCGATCGCCGCCGCCGCGCACGCGCGTGGCATACCGCTGCTTGCCGACAACACCTGGGGCACGCCGTATTTCTTTCGCTCTTTCGAGCGCGGCGTCGACGTTTCGATCCATGCCGCCACCAAATACATTGGCGGCCACTCCGACGTCGTGATGGGGCTCATCGTCACCAACGAGCAGTGCTGGCTGCCGGTGCGCAGGGCGGTGGCTGATTTCGGCTTCAGCGTGAGCCCCGAGGACTGCTATCTCGCGCTGCGCGGCTTTCGCACCATAGGCGTGCGCATGAAACAGCAGATGACCAATGCCGTCCGGGTTGCCCGCTGGCTCGCGGCACGCCCGGAAGTCAAACGCGTGCTCTACCCGGCGCTCGAGAACGATCCCGGCCACGCGATCTGGAAGCGCGATTTCTCGGGCGCCGCTTCGCTGTTTTCCTTCGTGCTCGATCCGGTCGCTGATCGTGCCGTCGCGGCTTTCGTCAATGCCCTGCAACTGTTCGGCATCGGCTCGAGTTGGGGCGGCTACGAAAGTCTGGTCATCGTCGCGCACATCGACAAATACCGCACCGCCACCCGTTGGAACCCCGGCGGGCCGACGCTGCGGCTGCACATCGGACTGGAAGACCCCGACGATCTCATCGCCGACCTGGAACGGGCTTTCGACGCGTTGCGCACCGCGGGCTGAACCTCCGGCCAGCGTGCCGTCGCGCAGATGATTTTTCTCGCCGCAGACCGCCGCTCCCTTCGGCGGCGTTGCGTCGCCCCCCGCACCAATCTGCTCCACGGCGAACCAGCACCCGCTCCCTCCTCCTGCCTAGATCCCGACCGGCTTGCCGCTGCCCGCGGAAGCCACGATCGCTTCCAGCACCGCGATGCCGTTGACCGCCTCCTCGGGCGGCACCGTGAACGGTTTTCCGGCTGCCACCGCATCGGCAAAGGCTTCGAGCACCGCCCGCTCCTTGTCCACTTTCGGCAGGCTGACGGTTTGCGGCGCGCCTTCGAGGGCGCAGGCGATCAATTCGGTATCGCCGCGCATTTCCAGCCACCCTGCGGTGCCGAAGGCGTGCACGCGCCAGAATTCGCCGGTAACAAAAATCGTGGCGAGATAACCGGTGATGCCGCTCTCGAACCTGAGCAGCATGGAAGTGGTGTCGTCGATGTCGATGTCGGCGGGCAGCTTGCGGCGATCGCTGTGTGCATATACCGTGCTCACCAGCCCGCCGATCTGGATCATGGCATCGAGTGTATGGATGCCGCGCGCGGTCATGCCGCCGCCCGGCGCCTCGGCGCGCGTGGCACGCCAGTTGCCGGCCTTGAGCCGGTAGCCCGTGGGCCCCGAAAACTGTCCTTCGATGTGCAGCATTTCGCCGATCTCGCCAGCGCGGATGCGGCGCATCATCTCGACGAAAGCCGGCGCATGACGGCGGTTGAAGCCCAGCCCCAGAGTCACGCCCGCCCGGCGGCAGGCGTCCACCGCGTCCTGGGCGCTCGCGCGCGTGAGCGTCAGCGGTTTTTCGGTGAACACGTGTTTGCCGGCGCGCGCCGCCGCGACGATCTGCTGATGGTGGCGCGAATGCGGCGTGGCGAGCACGACGGCGTCGATGGCGGGGTCGCGCAATGCCGCGTCATAATCGGCGACCAGCGCGATGCCGGTTCTGGCCGCCAGGTCGCGGTGACGGTCCGGATCACGGGTCACGCCCGCAACGAAGCGCAGCTTGTCGCTGCCCCGTAGCGCATCGATGAGATGCTCGCCCCACCTGCCCAGCCCGCAAAGTGCCACCTTGATGGTCATGTGTATGCCATTGCTTCCCGTTTTCAAGTTCTCGAATGCAGCCGGCCCGGCGGCGAGCACCGCTTCCGGAACGCACGGAAACGCTAGCGCAATGCCGCGACTTCCGTCTTTTCCTCCCGCTGCGGCAGGTTTTCGCCGACGAAATAGCTGTCGAGCCGGTATTGCAGCGCGTCCGAATACCAGTGCGTGACGCCGTGTCTGCCGTCCAGATATTCTTCGACGATGTAGATATTGCCCGGCAATCCGCCGACTTTGTGCGCAGCATCCTCGACTGCGACCACTTTCCATTCGACGGTGCCGTTCACCGTGCCGCTCGCCGACTTCCAGTCGTTTTCCACGCGCAGCCTGTTACCCACCCGCAGCGGGAAAAGCACTCCCTGCACCCGGTGGATTTTCACGACTTCGCCGTGGAAACGGCGGAAAGCGAGCTGCCCCGAAGGCGCGCTGGAAGAACGCGTTTCGAAAAACAGCGTATACATGCCGCCCAGCGCCGTGACTCGCTGGCGATATCCCGCGATCGCATGTCTCGCAAAATCGACCGACCGCGGAGCGACGTCCAGTTTCTCGTAGACCACGCCGTCCCGCGGCTGCAGCTTGCTCACTTCCTGTGTGCCTTCCGGCCAATCGGACGGCACCTGCAGGTGATGGATGGCCTTGATGAGCGGCAGCGGTGCGGCGGTGAACGCAGGATGCGTGCGCACGATCGCGGGAGGCTCGGGAGGCATCGCAAAACCCGACTCGGGATGATACGCGCCGGCATCGCCATTCGCGGCGAAGGCAAAAGCGGTGGCCATCCATGACAAAGCGGCAAAAATGCCCCTCAAGCAGCGGATGCGAGCCATGTCATTCCCCATCGAATGATTGTTGTTCGAGACATTCTAACGGAATTGCCGTGGCCGCAAACCTGGCCGAGCACCCGGCGCCGCAAAGTGCGGCGGCTTGCATGAAAAAGGGGTGACGTTCATACGTAACCCCTTGATGTGACTGGTAGGCGGTGCGAGATTCGAACTCGCGACCAACGGATTAAAAGTCCGCTGCTCTACCGACTGAGCTAACCGCCCCATGAAAAGGGCGAAATTCTACCTTCATCGCGGGAACGGGTCAACCAAATGCGCGCCGCCTGGCCGGCGGCGATCGCCGGTCACGCCTGCTGCATCATTCTCCAGTACTGGTATTTCATCGTCCCCGTCGCGCCGATGACGATCGCGAGGAAAGTCAGGATCGAACCGATGGCGAGCGTGGAAACGCCGGTAATGGCCTGGCCTACGGTACAACCCATGGCCAGCACGCCGCCCACCCCCATCAGCACGCCGCCTGCCGCATGATTGACGAAGTCCCGGAACGAACTGAACCACTCGATGCGGAAATTTCCCGTAAACAGCGCATAAATGAAGGAACCGCTTATCACGCCCGCCAACGCCGTCACGCCGAAATTGATCAGCGACAGCTTGGTCGGCTGCATCAGGTAACGCACGGTATCACCCATCGGACTGATGAAGGTGTAGGACTGCACCTGGACGCGGCTGGGAATTTCGATCGCCATTTCGGCGCTTTCCCGCCACGCCTGTCCCATGGCGCTGCCGGTGACGTACCAGCCGGCGACGACCGCCAGACCGATCACCGCGCCGCCGAGGATGTGGTCGGAATTGCCGCGGAAATCGGGCGACTTGAGCACGAAGGCGAGCATGCCGAGCGCGACTGCCGCCGCGACGGCAAAGTTCAAGCCGCGCGAAGGCGCCATGCCGAACATCGCCGCGAGCACGGAACCCGCTTCCTGGGTGGGCATGCCGTGCTGTGCAAGGTTGAGGGTGGTGGCGGACACCCACGGATGGAACAGCTTCTCGTAGAACGGCGTCCACAGCATCAGATAGGCAAATATCATCGCCACCGCCAGCACGACGAGCGATTTGAGATTGCCGCTGCCGACGCGCACCAGCGTCTTGTTGCCGCAACCGCTGCCGAGCGTCATGCCGATGCCGAACAACAGGCCGCCGACGAGATAGCGCAGCCAGGCGAAGTTCGCGGTGCGATAAGGCGGGAAAGTCTCGCCCGACAGATCGATCACGCCGCCGGCTTCGAGCGCGGCCACGCCCGTGAGCGCCACCGCCATCGCAAACACCCAGGCACGCATGCGGCCGGTGTCGCCGATGTTGACCCAGTCGGAAACCGCACCCATGGTGCAGAAATTGGTTTTGTTGGCGACCGCTCCCATGATGATCGCGATCACGAACACGGCAAGCAGCACTTGATTGTGGATGGTGAATTCCATGCTTCCTCCTCGGCGCGGCAGGATCCGCGAACCCCTTCGGTCTGGCCGGAATTTATACCACACCGACGCGCGCCAGCGCCTTTTTCCCGACGCGCAGGCGATTGATTTTATTTATACGGCCAACATCACGCTCTATAGCGGGTGGGGTCGGGAACCCCCGCCGCTTCGAAACCGGCGCGACGCAGCCGGCAGGAGTCACAGCGGCCGCAAGCGCGGCCCTCGCTGTCGGCCTGGTAACACGACACGGTGAGCGCGTAATCGACGCCCAGCGCCAGACCGCGGCGGATGATCTCCGCTTTGCTCAAGTCGATGATCGGCGTATGCAGCTTCAGGCGATGGCCCTCGACTGCGGCTTTGGTGGCGAGATTGGCCATTGCCTCGAAAGCGCGCATGTATTCGGGGCGGCAATCGGGATAGCCGGAGTAATCGACGGCATTGGCACCGAAAAAAATATCCGTGGCGGCGAGCACCTCGGCCCACGCCAGGGCAAGCGCAAGCAGGATGGTATTGCGCGCCGGGACGTAGGTGACCGGGATGCCTTCCTGCACGCCGTCGAGCGGAACCGCGATACTGGCGTCGGTCAGCGCCGAACCGCCGAAAGCCGCGAGATCAAGTGCTATCGTGCGGTGTTCGGCCGCGCCCTGCGCCCTGGCCACGCGCGCGGCGGCGGCAAGCTCGGCGCGGTGGCGCTGCCCGTAATCGACGGAAAGACAATAGCAGTCGAAACCCTGCTCGCGCGCAATCGCAAGCGTGGTGGCGGAATCCAGCCCGCCGGAAAGCAGCACCACGGCCTTCTTCATCGAGTTCAACGCAATCAGCAAATCACTCAATCAGCCGGCGCGCCTAGCGCCCGCGCTCTTCGCCCCACAGGAGCTTGTGCAGCTGCACTTGCATGCGCACCGGCAACCGGTCACGCAAGATCCACTCGGCCAGCGTCTTTGCGGGCAATTCGCGATGGGCCGGAGAAAACAATATCGGACAAATGCGATCGAGTCCGCGCTCCGCAATCATCCGCCGTGCCCAGTCGTAATCGGCTTCATCGCACAGCACGAATTTGATCTCGTCGCGCGCCGTCAGATACGCGAGATTGGACCACAGGTTCTTTTCCGCCTCACCCGAACCGGGTGTTTTGATGTCGACGATTTTCGAGACCCGCACATCGACCCGCGAGACGTCGAGTGCACCGCCGGTTTCGAGTGACACCGAGTAACCGCGATCGGCAAGCTCTTCGAGCAGCACGAGGCAGTTCTTCTGCGCCAGCGGCTCGCCGCCGGTGACGGTGACATGGCGTGTATGGTAACGGGCGGTTTCGGCGAGGATTTTCTCCAGCGTCATCGATTCGCCGCCGTGAAACGCGTAAGCGGTGTCGCAATAGCCGCAGCGCAGCGGACAGCCGGTCAGGCGTATGAACACCGTCGGCAGGCCAACGCGGCTGGTCTCGCCCTGCAACGAGAAAAAGATTTCGGTGATGCGCAGCGTTGCCGTGAGGCGCGCGGTGCGCGGCGCCCGGCGCTCCGCAACTGCGCCGGCACCGGTTTTGCTCTTCACCTTCTGCCCTTCACTTCAAGGCAGCCAGCCGGCGCCTGGCCTTTTCGGCGGCTTCGCTCGACGGATAACGCGAAACCAGCCCTTCCATGGTTTTTCTGGCCGCCGCGGCATCGCCGAGCTCCATCTGTGAACTGGCGATATTGAGCAGCGCATCGGGCACCGACGCGCTGTCGGGATAGGTATTGAGCAGCTTCTGCTGGCTTGCGATCGCGTTCCTGAAATCACGCAGATTGAAATAGGAATCGCCGATCCAGTACTGGGCACGCGGCGCGAGCTCGCTCTTGGGATACTGCTCCAGGAAGTTCTGGAAAGCGACGATCGCGCCGCGGTAATTGCCGATGCGGCGCTGGTTGTGAGCTGCTTCGTAAACGCGGCTTTCCGCTGCATCGGCCGCAGCAGGCGCAGCCGCGGCAGGCGGCGCAACCGTCGCCGCGGGCGGTACCGATGCGCTAGCCGGCTGCTCGAGGCGGCGCAGGCGGCTGTCGAGATCGACATACATGTCGCGTTGCTGCTTCGACACGCTCTCGATGTTGTTGCCGAGCACCTCGATCTGGCCGCGCAGGGTTTTCAGTTCCTGCCTCAGCATCTCGATTTGAGCGACGAGATCGAGCAGCGGCTGGTTTCTCAGGGCTTCCTTGAGCCCGTCCTCGACCTGGGCGAGACGCGAAAGCAGCGTTTCATTCTGCTGCTTGAGCTCGTCGATGCGCTTCTGCTGCTCGAGAATCTGCTTGCGTGCGACCTCGTCGTCGAACAACCCGGCGCGCGCCGACGCGACAGCCGTGATGAACATTACGGCGCACGCAACGGAAGCGAGGAGCTTGCTATAGCCGATGCGGTTACGCCTCACTCCTCACTCCTCACGCCTTACTCTCCCTGGTAGCGGATATCGGCGCGCCGGTTTTCCGCCCACGCTGCCTCGTCATGCCCGGTCGCCTTGGGTTTTTCCTCGCCGAAACTGACGGTTTCGATCTGCGCCGGCTGGACGCCCAGCAGCTGCATCATTTCCTTCACCGCATCGGCGCGCCGCTGACCCAATGCAAGATTGTACTCGCGGCTGCCGCGTTCATCGGCATTGCCTTCGATGCGCACGTGTGCAGCGCGGTTCTGGGCGAGGTAGCGGGCGTGCGCCGTCACGAGCGGCCGGTACTCGTCCTTGACGATGTTGCTGTCGAAATCGAAATAGATGCTGCGCTTGGAAAGAATATTGCTGGGATCCTTGAGCGGGTTGACCGGAACCGCGGCCGTGGCCAGGGGTTTCGCCGCCACACCGCTGTCGGCGGCCTTGGTCGCCGGCGCTTCCGCCGTCGGCTTGCGATCCTCGACCGAAGCGCCTTCCTGTTCCTTGGTGGGCGTGCTGCCGCATCCTGCCAGCATGCCCGCTATCAAAAGACCCATCAAAAGCTTTTTCATCGAATCACTCCTTATAAAAACGACCCGGTTTCCCCGCTTGCTTCCCTATTTGGTGACCAGCGGCCCCCACGATGGTTCGCGCACGTCGCTCGCATCCTCGGTGAAGCGCTGCTTGACCCGGCCGTCGCTCGATACCGCGGCCAATATACCACGCCCTTTCACCACCGTTGCGTACAGGATCATCCTGCCGTTGGGCGCGAAACTCGGCGATTCGTCGATACCGCCATCGGTCAGCACCTGCACCTGACGCGAAGCGAAATCCTGCACCGCGACGTTGAAACGATTGCCGTTCCTTTGTATGAACGTGAAACTTTTCCCGTCCGGGCTGTGGCGCGGCGACACATTGTAGCTGCCCTCGAAAGTGAGCCGCTGCGCCTGGCCGCCGGAAACCGGCATGCGGTAGATCTGGGGGCTGCCGCCACGGTCGGAAGTGAAGATGATCCATTGCCCGTCGGGCGAGAAATTCGCTTCGGTATCGATCGCCGCGGTATGCGTGAGGCGCGTCGGTGAACCGCTGCCGTCGGCGTTGACCAGATACAGCTGGGAGCCGCCGTCCTTGGTGAGCGTCACGGCAAGACGGGTGCCGTCGGGCGACCACGCCGGCGCGCTGTTGCTGCCGCGGAAATTCGCCACCGCCTGGCGTCCGCCGCTCGCGAGCGATTGCACATAAACCACGGGCTTCTTGTGTTCGAACGACACATAAGCCAGGCGGGTGCCGTCGGGCGACCACGCCGGGGAAATGATGGGCTCGCCAGAAGCGAGCACCGTCTGTGCGCCGTAGCCGTCGGCATCCGCCACCTGCAGCTCATAGCGCGAACCTTTCTTGACCACGTAGGTGATGCGCGTCGCGAACACGCCCGCATCGCCGGTCATTTTTTCGTAAATCGCGTCGGCGATCCTGTGCGCGGTAAGCCGCAGCTGTGCCGCAGACGCAAAGTAGACGAAGCCGGCAAGCTGGGTCTGCTTGACGACGTCCATCAGGCGAAAGCGGATGTCGTAGCGGCCGTCGGGCAGCAGCACGACATTGCCGATCACCACTGCCTCGGCACCGCGCGCGCGCCATTGCGGAAAATCGACCTGTTCCGGCTCGTGCGGCACCGGAACCATGCCACCCGCGTCGACCAACTTGAACAGGCCGCTGCGCGCGAGATCGGCGGCGATCACCGGCGTCAACTTCTGGGCGAGGCCTTCTTCGGCGCGAAACGGCACCACGGCGACCGGGATCTGCTGGGCGCCGGCGCCGACAATTTCTATGGTGAGCACGGCATGCGACGCAGCCGGCACCGCGAACAAGGCGAGCGCAACAATGGTGTTGAACAGCGCGAGCAGGATGCCGGATTTCATGTCCATCGGACCGAATTATAAAACAACTCCGCTTGCCTCACTCTTTGGGCCGGAATTTCAGCCTCAGTTCCCGGAAATCACTGAACATCGCCGGGTCGGGCGGCAGCGGCAGCGGCTGCGCCTTGAGTATGGCGCGTTCCACCGCGCTGTCGTAGGCGGTCACCGCGCTGCTTTTCCTGAGCCGGATGCTGAGCACTTCGCCGCCCGGCAGCAGCACCACCTCGAATTCGACCTCGGGGTTGCCCTGCAGCCCCGGCGGCTCGACGATGAAGCGCCTGATCTTGTCGCTGATGCGGCGCCGGTATTCGTCGACCAGCCTCGCCTGCGCCGCGGCTTGCGCAGCCTGCTGTTGCGCGAGTTTTCTCAGCGCATCTTCCTGGTCCTTGAGCGCAGCGAGCCGCGCTTTTTCCTCCTCGCGTTTTTTCGCTTCGAGCTTTTTCGCTTCGAGCCTTTCCTGCTCCTTGCGCTTGCGCTCCTGCTCGATTTTTTCCTGTTCTTTCTGCTTGCGTTCTTTTTCGAGCTTCTCCCGGAGCGCGATATCGGGCTTGACCGCCGGCTTGGGCTCGGGCTTGGGAGGCACCATCTTGGGCTCCACCTTGGGCTCGGGCCTGGGCGGTTCCGGCGGCTTCACCGCGGCCGGGGGTTCGATTCTGGGTTGCGGCAGTGGCGGCAGATCGCTCCACAAGTCGACGATCGCCGCGGAATCGGCATGTTTTTTCTGCCAGCTCACGCCGAACACCAGCAGCACGAAGAACAACAGGTGCATCACCAGCGCGAGGGCGCCGGCGAGCGTCCGCTCGCGCGAAGTGATCTCGTCGTAGGTCACTGGCTCCGCGGCTTGGCGAGCAAGCCGACTTTCTGCACCTGGTTCTGTTGCAGCATGTCCATCACTTCCAGCACGGCTTCGTAGCGCACGTCCTTGTCGGCGGCAATCACCACCGCCTGCTGCGGATTCTTCGCCTGTTTCTCACGGATCGCCCGGATCAGCTCGTCGCGCATCACCTTGCGCTCGGCCGAGCCCTTGCTGCGGTCGCGCAGCCACAGCGTGCGGTCGGCGTGGATGCTCACTTCGAGCGGCGCCACCGGCGGGTCCGAAGTCTTGCCGACCTGCGGCAGTTCGATCTGGCCGGGATTGATGAGCGGCGCGGTCACCATGAATATCACCAGCAGCACCAGCATCACGTCGATGTAAGGCACGACGTTGATCTGGTTCATGAGCCTTCTGCCGCCGCGTTTTTCGATCAGCATCAATGCACCTGCCGCTGCAGGATGTTGGAAAACTCTTCCATGAACGACTCGAAGCGGGTGGCGAGCCGGTTGACGTCGCCAGCGAAGCGGTTGTAGGCGACCACCGCCGGAATCGCCGCGAACAGGCCCATCGCCGTTGCGATCAGTGCCTCCGCGATGCCCGGCGCAACGTGCCCCAGCGTCGCCTGCGCGACGTTGGCGAGCCCGCGAAACGCGTTCATGATGCCCCACACCGTGCCGAACAGCCCGACGTAGGGGCTCACCGATCCCACCGAGGCGAGGAACGCAAGGTGCGACTCGAGCTGGTCCATTTCGCGCTGGTAGGTCGCGCGCATGGCGCGCCGGATGCTGTCCATCAGCACGCCGATGTCCATGCCGTGCTGTTTCTTGTGCTTGGCGAATTCACGGAAACCGGCCTCGAAAATGCGCTCGAGGCTGCCCGCCGAGCTACGCGAGTTGACCGCCCGCTGGTAGAGCTCGTTGAGATCGGCGCCGCTCCAGAATTCCTTTTCGAAATCGTCGGCAAGCCGGGCTGCGCGCTTGAGCGCGAAGACCTTGAGAAAAATGTAATACCACGAAAAGAGGGAAGCGAGCAGCAGCAGCAGCATCACGATCTGCACCAGCACGCTCGCGCCGGCGATGAGGCTCACGACGGACATGTCGTTGCTGAGGGTCGGAATCAAGATGTCGTTCCTATTCTTGTGATGATGGTCCGGGGTATCCTGGTCGGTCTGAAAGTCGCCGCATTCACGCACGCCACCCTGATGCGGGCGGCGACCAGCTCCTCGGCTTGCCGCAGCACGCGCTGCGCGAGCACGAGCTGGCTCGCACCTGCCTTGACGAGTTCCACCGTGACCTGCAGCCGGTCGTTGAACAGCGACGGCTTCAGGTATTCGATCGCGGCCGAGCGCACCACGAACACCACCTGATGCCGCACCGCGATTTCATCCTGTTCGAAACCGAGCGCGCGCAGCCACTCGGTCCGCGCGCGCTCGAAAAACCTGAGGTAATTCGCGTAATAGACGACGCCGGCACTGTCGGTGTCCTCGTAATAGACGCGTACGGGCCACGCGAAACCACCGCTCATTGTTCGCCCCCCGTCGGCTTGCCGTCCCACAGTTCCGGCATGGCAGCGGCGCGCGGCTGCGCCAGGCCGAAATGACGGTAGGCGGAAACCGTCGCGACCCGGCCGCGCGGCGTGCGCTGCAGGTAGCCCTGCTGGATCAGATACGGCTCGAGCACATCTTCTATGGTATCGCGTTCCTCACCGATCGCCGCTGCCAGGTTGTCGATGCCGACCGGGCCGCCGGCGAATCTTTCGATCACCGCCAGCAACAGCTTGCGGTCCATCACGTCGAGGCCGAGCACGTCGACATCGAGCATCCTGAGCGCGGCATCGGCGATTTCGTGCGTCACCTTGCCGTCGGCCCTGACCTCGGCGTAATCGCGCACGCGCCGCAGCAGCCGGTTCGAAATGCGCGGCGTGCCGCGCGAACGGCCGGCGATTTCGCGGGCGCCCGCGGCGCTCACTTCGACCTCGAGCAGCCGCGCCGAGCGCTGCACGATGCGCGTGAGCTCGTCCGGCGAATAGAATTCGAGCCGCGCGACGATGCCGAAACGGTCGCGCAGCGGGTTGGTCAGCATGCCGGCGCGCGTGGTGGCGCCGACCAGCGTGAACGGCGGCAGGTCGAGCTTGACCGAGCGCGCCGCGGGGCCCTCGCCGATCATGATGTCGATCTGGAAATCCTCGAGCGCGGGATACAGGATTTCCTCGACCACCGGCGACAGCCGGTGGATCTCGTCGATGAACAGCACGTCATTGGGCTCGAGATTGGTGAGGATCGCCGCGAGGTCGCCGGCGCGCTCGAGCACCGGACCGGAAGTATGGCGCAGATTCACCCCCATCTCGCGAGCGATGATGTGGGCGAGCGTGGTCTTGCCGAGGCCGGGCGGACCGAACAGCAGCACGTGATCGAGGGATTCGCGGCGCTTGCGCGCCGCCTCGATGAAAATCGACAGCTGGCCGCGAATCTTTTCCTGGCCGACATATTCCTCGAGCGCCTTGGGGCGCAGCGCGCGCTCGAAAGCCTCTTCCTGGGGCGAGGCCGGCGCGGCCGAGATCAGGCGGTCGGTTTCAACAGCCATGGGGCACGGCCATGATAAAATATCAATAAAAACAATGAGTTATTGTTATGCCCGGAAGCGGAGCGGCTGCCGGCTCGCGCTTTCTTCTCGCTTGCGCTCCTCATGATTTTGAAAGCAGTTTCAAGGCCTGGCGGATGCCCTCGGTGACATTGATCCGCGGCGGCAGCTCCTTGAGCACCCAGCCGATCTCGCGCTCATTATAGCCGAGCGCCTGCAACGCATTGGCGATGTCGCCGGTTTCGCCCGCGCCGTGCGCCGCGGTGGCGACGACCACGCCGACATCGAGTTTGTCGCGCAGCTCGAGCAGCAGCCGCTCCGCGGTTTTCTTGCCGATGCCGGGAATCCTGGTGAGCTGGCCGCCATCCTGCGTGCTCACTGCATGGCGCAGATCGGCAACGCTCATGCCCGAGAGCACCGCGAGCGCGGTGCGCGCGCCGACTCCCGAGATTTTCAGCAGTTGCCGGAACACGTGCCGCTCCGCTTCGGTGGCGAAACCGTAGAGCTGATGCGCGTCCTCGCGCACGATGAGATGGGTGAGCAGCACGACTTCGCCGCCGCTCGCCGGCAGCTGATAGAGCGTGCTCATCGGCACGTGGATCTCGTAGCCGACGCCGCCGACGTCGACCAGGATCTGCGGCGGATGCTTGGCGACGAGCCTGCCGCTGATTCTGCCGATCAAACCAGCCTCCCCCTGCGGATGCGATAACCCGCGGTCGCGAGCCTGCCGAGACCCTGGCCGCCGTGCGCGTGGCAGATCGCGCACGCCAGCGCGTCGGCCGCGTCGGGGCTCGGATCACCGTCGAGCCCGAGCAGCCGCTTGACCATTTCCTGCACCTGTTCTTTCTTCGCGTGGCCGTTGCCGACCACCGCCTGCTTGACCTGCAGCGCGGTGTATTCCGACAGCGGCAGCCCGTGCATGACCGCAGCGCAGATGGCGGTGCCGCGCGCCTGGCCGAGCAGCAGCGTCGACTGCGGATTGACGTTGACGAATACTTTTTCGAGCGCGACCTGCTCGGGGCCGCAGGCGGCGATCACTTCGACCAGGCCGTCGAGCAAGGTCTTGAGGCGCGCGGCGAGTTCCCCGTCGCGCGTCCTGATGCAGCCGCTGGTGACATAGCTCAGCTTCTGGCCCGCTTTGTCCACCACGCCAAAACCGGTCACTCTCAATCCCGGATCAATCCCGAGGATGCGCATACGATCAGCTTCGGCCTCCCTTGCCGGAAACGCAGGTTTCAGTGAAGGCTAACATGCGTGCATGTTACGCCGTAAC
>JBKBXX010000042.1:0-24167 GCA_046313915.1 Burkholderiales bacterium
TGACGTTGCGCTGGCGCAGGAGAATACCTCGCACGCTTCATGCTGGTGATTGGCAACGGTTCGCGCACCTCGACGCCCGGCTCGGCTTCGGCGTCACCGCCAAGCGCAAGGTCGAAGGGGTCGCGCGAAGGTCGAAGGGGTCGCGTCTTGTATTATGACGCTTGCCCCAGCGCACACGCCTTGATGTCGGTTGGTCAGCAACGTCACGAGGGCCGGACGATGTGCGGTTGATGAGAAAGATACGATGCGGTCGTTAAACTAGAATGTCATAATACAAGAAGTGACCCCTTTATCTGCTTTATCTTTATTTCGTAGATACGATCCGGTCGCGTAGCTCTGCAACGGTCAGCAACACGGGCGTTATCTCCTTCGCGCGCTGCCGTGAGCGACGCGGCCGTCCGGCGACCAGCCCGTGGCTGCTGCTGCGACCACGATGCGCGCACAGGCTTCGGCGTCGGAATCGGCTTGATGGTGCCGCAGCGGGATACGAAGGCGGGAGCAGACATCGGGAAGCGTCGTCGGGTGAATGTTCCATACCTGCCGCGCAATCTGCACCGTGCAAACGAAAGGCACGTGAATCGCCGGCAGATGGTAGTGATCACAGCATCCAGAAAGGACCCTGCGATCGAAAGGTGCGTTGTGTGCGGCGAGAAAATCCACGGTTCGTAATTTCCGCCGCACCTCCGGCCAAAGATCGGCGAAGGTCGGTGCCGTGCATACGTCCTTCCACGTCAATCCATGGATGTGTGTGAAGACAAACGCGGGACCCGGCGGACGGATGAGGTGGTAAGTCCGATCAACAAACCGCCCTTCGTCGACGATGACCAGCCCGACGGCACAAGCGCTGCCGGCATGGTGGTTCGCAGTCTCGAAGTCGATGGCGGCAAATCGCACGGCGGCTGCTAATGGACTGGTTTCGGCATGGGCCGCTGGACAGAAGTCCGCCGTCCGCCATTACCCGAACCCATAGAGCCTCGCTGGATTCTCGACCAGGATTTTCTTCCGCAGCGCCGCGTCCGGGGTCCAGGCGTTGAACAGATCGAGCAGGTGACCGGTATTGGGCATGTTTTCGGCGAGCCGTGGGTGCGGCCAATCGCTGCCCCACACCACCTGATCAGGGTTGGCGGCGATGAGGCCATCGTGGAAAGGGCGGGCGTCGGCGTAGTTCGGAAACTGCTTTGAGATGCGGTAGGCGCCGGAAAGCTTGACCCAGATCCTGCCCTCGGCAAGCAGCCTGCGCATTTCGCGGTAGCCGGGGTTGTTGATGCCCTGCACGGCAGGAGTCTGGCCGAGATGGTCGATGACGATGGGTAGTTTCCAGTTCCTGAAACTCAGCATGACTTCGGGCAGATCGCGCGAGTCCATCAGGAGCTGGACGTGCAGCCCCAGATCGGCCATCAGCGGCGCGAGCTTCTCGAAGGCGCGGATGCCGATATTGCTGAATTTCGCTTTTTCCACACCCGAAATGTGATGGAAGCGCAGCGCGCGCACGCCGGCGTCGGCCAGGCGTTGCAACTCGGCGCGGCCGGTGGTGTCCACGACGATCGCCGCGCCGCGCAGGCGTTGCGGCTCGCGCTTGAGCGCGTCGAGCAGGGCGGATAGATCGGTGCCGTGGGCGTTGCCCTGGACCACCACGCCGCGCTCGAAGCCGAGCCGCGCGTGCATGGCGAGCAGCGCTTCCAGCGGTGCTTCGGGCGGCGTGTAGGCGCGTTGCGGCGCGTAGGGGAAGCGCGCCACCGGGCCGAACAAATGGAAATGCGTGTCACACGCGCCCGGCGGCGTGGCAATCGCGGGTTTTTTGGGGTTGGGAGAGGGCGGCAGGCAGGAGACTTCCATCATGTTTCCCCGAAGCGTATAGAGCGCTTGTCCGATACGCCGATCAGACGTACATCAAACCAGGCTGCTATCGAAACAATCATCAATCGACGCGGATATTGGCGTCCTTCACGACTTTCGTCCATTTGGCGAGGTCCTGCCGGATGAATTCGCCCAGTTTCTCGGGCGTGCTGCTGAAGGCTTCGGCGCCGAAACCGAGGAAGCGGTCTTTGACCGGCTGCCGCGCGAGCAGCTTGACGACCGCGGCGTTGAGCCGGTCGACGACCGCGCGCGGTGCGCCCGCCGGCACCACGAGTCCGGTGAAGGTGCTCGCTTCGAAACCCTTGACGCCCGATTCGTCCAGCGTCGGGATTTCAGGGAAAATCGCAGCGCGTTTTTCGGTGGTGACGGCGAGCGCGCGCATCCTGCCGGCCTTGATGTAAGGCGTGGCCGAGGACAACTGGTCGAAGTGCAGGTCGACCTGGCCGCCCATCAATTCCACCAGCGCCGGACCGCTGCCTTTGTACGGCACGTGCACGTATTTCACGCCGGTGAGCGACTGGAACAATTCGCCCACCAGGTGGTTGGTGGTGCCGGTGCCCGCCGAAGCCATCGTCAGCCTGCCCGGCATGGTTTTGGACAGCGCGATGAATTCCTTGACCGTTTTCGCCGGCACCGAGGGGTGGAGCAGCAATACCAGCGGCACGTTCGACACGAAGCTGACGGGGGCGAAGTCCTTCACCGGATTATAGGGATTCTTCGGGTAGAGGCTGGGGGCGACCGTGAGCGTGCCGCTCGAACCGACGAGGACGGTGTAGCCGTCGGCGGGCGACTTGGCGACGAGATCCGCGCCCAGGGTGCCGCCGGCGCCGGCGCGGTTATCGACGATGATCTGTTGGCCGAGCAACTCGCCGAGTCCCGGCGAAATGGTGCGCGCCGTGATGTCGATATTGCCTCCCGGCGCGTACGGCACCACCAGCCGCACCGGTTTTTCGGGATAGCCTTGCGCGGCGAGGGGCGCGGCGGCGAAGGCGAGACCGAGGCCGGCCGCCCAGCGTAGGGTTTTGGGCATGATTTCCTCCTGAAGGTCGGGGCTCCGCATGGTGCGCGCCGCGTTGCAGGAATGGTATGCGTTCGCTTCGCTTCGCGCAACGCAGTGCGGCAATGTGAAACGCGGCAGTGCGTTTCACAATCCGGACTTTCTGTCTTTTTCGATCCGGCGCCGAGGCGCGGCGCGTCTCCTGCATTTATAATAGGCCAAAACGATTTCCAGGAGACTTCCCGTGATCCCATCCCGGCGCCTCGATTATTCGCCCATCATCGACCGTCCCGCGCTCAAGCTGCCGGGCGGGGCGCGCCTGGTGGTGTGGCCGGTGATCAACGTCGAGGTGTGGGATATCCATCGCCCCATGCCGCGGCAGGTGCTGCCGCCGCCGACGCACGTCACGCGCCTGCCCGACTTCGCGCACTGGGCGTGGCACGAATACGGCATGCGCGTCGGTTTCTGGCGCATGAAGCAGGTGCTCGACGAGCTCGGCATCAAGGCTTCGCTTTTCACCAATGCGCGGGTGTGCAAAGACTACCGGCGCGTCGCCGAAGCCGCGCTCGAGGCCGGCTGGGAGTTCGTTGGACACTCGTACGACCAGCGGCCGACCCACACCGAGCCCGACCAGCGCGCGATGATCCACAAGACGGTGCAGATCATCAAGGCGTTCACCGGCAAGGCGCCGGTGGGCTGGCTGAGTCCGGGACTGACCGAGACCCTCTATACGCCGGATTATCTGGCGGAAGCCGGCATCCGGTACATCGCCGACTGGGTCATCGACGACGAGCCTTGCGAAATCAGGACGGCGCACGGCCCGGTGGTGGCGATGCCCTACTCGCTGGAGCTCAATGACATCGCGATGATGGCGGTGCAGCACCACGCGGCGCAGGAATTCGTCACGCGCTGCATGGATCATTTCGAGCGCGTCTACGAGGAATCGAAGACGCGCATGAAAGTGATGGCGATCGCCGTCCATCCCTATATTTCGGGCGTACCGCACCGCATCAAGTATTTCGAGCAGGTATTCAGGGAACTGAAAAAACAGCAAGGCGTGCTGTTCTGGACCGGCGAGCAGATACTCGAGTGGTACCGGAAGGAGAAAGCAAACAGGCGCGGCAAGCTGGACTAGTCGCAGCACGGGCAGCGCGAACGCTGTCCGATAATTTGCGGTTGCAGGTCGGCAAGGCTCCCCCCAGTAATTAGCGGAACACCCGGTTCAGGCAGATTGTCGCCCTGCCAGCCGGTCCTGAGCACGACAACGGGCGACGCATGCAGCAAAAACCCGACAAATCTAGGAGAATGAATTGAAGTTGCTGACATTTAGGCATGAGAACAAGGTTCGTCCCGGCGTGCTGGATGGGGACAGGGTGATCGATCTCGCGGCAGCCGGACTGCCGGTGGGCGAGCATGGCGACCTGATGGCCATCGTGCGCGGTGGCGAGGCGATGCTCGAGCGCGTGAAAGCGGCGATGCAATCGCCGAAGGCGAAAAGCTACGGGCTTGCCGACGTAAAAGTGATGGCGCCGCTGATTGCGCCCTCCAAGATCATCGCGGTGGGTCTCAACTACATCGACCATTGCCATGAAGCCAATTTGCCGGTTCCGACCGAGCCCGTGTTGTTCAGCAAGTTCCCGAGTTCGATCACCGGGCCGTACGATGATCTTTCCTGGCCAACGGAGCTCACCCGCGAAGTCGACTATGAAGTCGAGCTTGCCGTGGTAATAGGCAAAGGCGGTCGTGACATCAGTGAAAAAGATGCGCTCGACCATGTGTTCGGCTATTCCGTGGTGAGCGATGTCTCGGCGCGCGATTTGCAGTTTGCCAACGCCAGCCAATGGGTCCGCGGCAAATCGCTCGACACTTTTTGTCCGTGGGGACCCTACATCGTCACTCGCGACGAGATTGCCGATCCGCACAATCTTGGGGTGAGCACCATTCTCAATGGGCAGCTGATGCAGAATTCCAACACCAGGAATCTGATATTCAAGATTCCGCAGCTCCTGGCTTATATTTCCCAGGGCACGACGCTGCTGCCCGGCGACCTGATCCCGACGGGAACCCCGTATGGTGTCGGTTTTTCGCGCAAGCCGCCGGTCTATCTCCAGGACGGCGACGAGTGCGTGTGCGAGGTCGAACGGGTGGGCGCGATCCGCAATCGCGTGCGTTTGAACTGATGCTTGCGTCAGCGGCCGTCTTCGAGCCTCATTTGCCGCTTTTCTGACCTGACCACCCCCTTCGGTCCCGACCGGGATTCGAGCCTGGACTGAAAGGGGCGGCTTGCAACGGTGTTACGCCGTGGCGCGCTGGCGAATGACGTCCTCGGCGATTTTGCGAAACTCGGATTCCGTCAATAATCTCTTGTTTTTAAGAGAGAAATTTTTGACCTCGGCGGTCATTTTGAGGGCTTCTTCTTCGCTTGCCTCGATGCCCAGCTGTTCAAGCCACAGCTTGATTGAATCTATGCCGCTGCCTTTGCCCATCACCACCACCGGGGCCGGCTGGCCGACGGCATCCCAGCGGACGGGAAACAGTTCGGTGGCGTATTTCTCGCCGCAGTTTTTGTACCAGCTCGCGATGATGCCGGACTCGATCTGATAAAGCGATTTGCCGACCACGGGTTTGTTGGTGGGCACGGCGACTCCGGTGAGCTTCTGCACCAGGTTGGCGAGCGGTGTCAGTTTGGTGTAATCGAGCCCGACATCCACGCCGTACATCGTCAGCAGGGCCATGACGGTTTCTTCCATCGGCGTATTGCCGGCGCGCTCGCCGATGCCAAGGACGGTCGTGTGAATCACTTCGACGCCTTCGGCGAGCGCCATGATGGTGTTTGCCACGCCCATGCCGAAATCCTGGTGGAAATGCGCTTCGAGACGCTTGTTGATGCGCGATTTGACCTGGCGCACGAAATATCGCATGGCGTGAGGTGAAACGACGCCGAAGGTGTCCACCAGCGCCAGCGCGTCCATGTGCCCTTCGGTGGCAACGCGCTCGATCAGGTTCAGCACCCAGTTCATCTCGGAGCGGGAGAAGTCGATCGGGAAGAACACCACTTCCAGGCCGTTGTCTCGGGCGAACCTGGTGGCTTCGATCGAGGTTTCGATTGCTTTTTCCATGGGCCATTTGTAGGCCAGGTCGACCATGTGCTGGCTGGATGGAATCTCCATCACCACGCCTTTGACGCCGGTATCGATTGCGCGCTGGACGTCTTCCTTCATGCAGCGCGAGAAAGCAAAAATCTGCGGTCCGAGGTTGCGCTTGACGATGGCCTTGATGGCTGCGGCGTCGGAGGGCGACACGATCGGCATGCCGGCTTCGATGCGGTGCACACCGGCTTCGGCCAGCCCTTCAGCGATTCGGATCTTGTCATCCATGCTCAGGATGACGCCGGTTTGCTGTTCGCCATCACGCAACGTGACGTCGTGTATCTTGATGTTCTTGGCGAACTTGAGATCCTTGACCACTTCATCCGCATAATTCCACGGGCTGACATACCAGTTGTTGGTCTTCCAGGGTTCTTTGGCCATCTTGATTACTCCTTGAGTGGTGAACGACATCGGACTCGTTTCGTAACCGCACCCTTGTGTCATTGCGACCGGCACAAGTATTCCCCATTCTTGACTGCAGAAAGAGCTTTCTCGCAGGGAAGCCCTTCGTAGCGCTACAGCAGGAGCTCAACTCGAAAAAAATTATATCAAAAACCGGGCGCCGGGATTCCGCCGATCGTCACGCCGTGTCGCGGCACAAGGTGGCGTGATCGAATCGATGTCGCATTTCGAATGCGCCACAAGTGGTGCCCCAATGCGCGATCTGTTTTGGGAAATGGTGCCCTCCTCCCGGATCCCGGGGGTGTGGGGTCGTGCGGCCGATCTTGCGCAGTCGATTGTTTATATTGATATTTATGTGCCGGGGCGAGCGGCGTTCCATCTCCCAAACTCATGCAGCAATCTGCCGCTCGAGGTATCTGAACAGTCGGGGATCCAGCTCGTTGCGGTATCTGGCGACGACGGAGTGCGTGGCGCGGACAAACGCGGCGCGCTCGTCATCGGTGAGGCGCACGATGTCGTTGTGGTGCGGATCGAGCCGCGCCATGATCTCGTCATCTTCGGCAGCCGCCAGGCGCCGCTGCAGCGCGGTCGCTTCGCGGGCCGCAGCCTCCACTGCTTCCTGCACTTGCGGCGGCCAGCCCGAGTAATGCGCCTGATTGCAGATGAACGCGCTCGCGCCGAAGAAATGGCCGGAGAGCGTGATGTAACGGTGGTGGCGGTGCACGCCGAAGTTGAAGATGTTGGTCAGGGGATTGTCCTGGGCCTGGAAACGGTCGGAGCCGATCTGTTCCACGAATTCCTTGACGTCGGCGGGAACCGGCTCGAAGCCGAGCGCGCGGAAAGTCTCGCCGTGCAGCTCGCTCATCTGGGTGCGGATGCGCAGGCCGCGGCAGTCGGCGGGGGCGCGGATCGGCCTGATTTTGTTCGACAAATGGCGAAAGCCGTTGTCCCACAGGCCGAGCAGCCGGAAAGGTGTCGCCGCGTGCATGCGCTCGCGCCAGAGGTCGCCCAGTTCGCCGTCGAGGGCGCGGCACGCCGTATCGCGGTCGGGCACCACGAAAGGCAGTTCCAGAATCTGGAACTCGGGAACGGCGCGGGTGAAGCGCACTGTCGAGATGTAGCAGAGCGAGAGCTCCCCGTTTGCCACCATGCGAGGCAGGTCGCCGGATTGC
The DNA here is from genome assembly GCA_046313915.1 of Burkholderiales bacterium. Lineage (GTDB taxonomy): Bacteria > Pseudomonadota > Gammaproteobacteria > Burkholderiales > SG8-41 > CAKKQX01. The sequence goes on from JBKBXX010000042.1 coordinate 7,578, forward strand.
CTGCCGAGCGCCAGCACATCGCCCGCCAGCTCGAAACGGATGCACTCGCCCAGGATGTCGGCAAGAGCTTCGCCGAAGCACACCGCGGCGCGACTGTGGACCGAGGCGGGCTTCTGGTAGCCGCCAAGCTTGATTACAATGGGTGCCATTGCCGGTACCGATGGACGAAAATGGAAAATGCCATGGTAGCGGCAAACACCGGTCGTGTGTGGCAAAGTAGGGGCGGTCGCAGCACACGGTGTCGCAGAAGGCAGGATACTCAGCAGCGGAGGGGACATATATATGGCGCTCCAGGGCATGCATCACATCAACATCGGCTGCCGGGCGAGCGATTTGCCGGCCATCGAAAAGTTCTATGCCACAGCGCTCGGCTTGCGCAAAGGTTACCGGCCCGATTTTCCTTCCGAAGGCTTGTGGCTGTATTGCGGCGATCATCCGCTGGTCCACGTGGTGGCGCGCTTTCCCGAGAACTGGGCAGGCACCGATGAGAGTAGGAGCAGCTATGATCATGCCGCTTACCTGGTGACCGGCGTCGAGGAATTTCGCCAGCGTCTGCTGGCCGCCGGCATTCATTTCGAAGAACAGAATGTGCCCAATGCCGGCTTCCAGATTTTCCTGCGCGATCCGGTCGGCAACAAGATCGAGCTCAATTTCCCGAACGAGGAAGCGCCGCAGCACGTGGCCTCGGGCACGCTCGCGCCGATGCAGTTTCCGCAGCATGCCGGCCGGTGAGTCTGTGGCCAATCGGGCTCCCCTGCGATTGCTCCATTCGGGAGTTTGCCGCGGCAAAATCCGGCAGATTCCCGCTCTTTCCTCATGAATCCGCAACCTTAACCCGGAGACGCTGACCACCATGTACGACCTTCGCCTCACCGCAGAACAGCTGGAATTTCGTGATGCCTTGCGGGATTTCGTGGAACGAAAAGTCAAGCCCGTCGCACTGCATCCCGCCCGTCTCGAGCCGTTCGAAAAGCCGCTGCTCGTGGAGTTGCTCGATCAGGCTTCGCAGATGGGCCTGCGCACGCTGGCACTGCCGGAAGCAGCCGGCGGAGCGGGCGCCGACAGCCTGACCGCCTGCATCGTGCTGGAGGAACTCGCCGCGGGCGATGTGGACCTCGCCGTGGCGCTGGGGCAGACGGCGCTGCTGGCGCAGGCGCTCGACCAGCTGATGACGGACGGGCAACGCGAGCGTTTCCTGCCGCAGTTTGTCGCAGACGAAAAATATCATCTCGCCTTCGCGGGGCGCGACGCCGATCCCAATATCGGCTGGTGCTATCATCGTCCGCTAGCCGAGGAAGTGGACGACGCGCCGCGCGCGGTGAAACAAGGCGATGGCTGGATCATCGACGGCAGCGTTTCTTTTGCTTCCAATGCGCCGATCGCCAAACTGTTCGCGGTGCAGGTGCGCACCGATCCGAAAAAAACCGGGCCGCACGGCATGAGCGTGCTGCTGGTGCCAGCCGATACTCGCGGCCTGACGGTGGACAAGCCCGTTCCCGCCATCGATCCCTCGGGTGAACGCGTGCGCTGGTACCACGGCACGGGGGCCGCGGTGACATTCAGGGATTGCAAGGTGCCGGCGGACAATCTGCTGGGCAAGGAAGGCGGGAGTCCGTTCGCGGACGGGGCGCATGCCGCGCGCGGCGCGGTGCAACTCGCGGCAATCAACGTCGGTGTCGCCCGCGCCGCCTACGAGGCGGCCGCGGATTACGCCAAGCTGCGCTGGCAGGGCGGGCGCCACATCATCGAGCACCAGGCGATCGGCATGAAGCTCGCCGATGCCGCGGTCAAGCTCGAAGTGGCGCGCAACATGGTGTGGAAGGCGGCATGGGTCGCCGACCATCCCGAAGCGGTCGCCGATCGCAGCGTCTCCGATCTGCCGCTGCACGTCATCGCGCGCACTTTTGCCGGCGAGACGCTGCACCGGGCGACACTGGAGACCGTGGAATGCTTCGGCGCGATGGCCGTGATGCGCGACATGCCGCTGCAGAAATACGTGCACGACACGCTGGTGCTGATGCATTACGCCGACAACGACAGCGCTTCCATGCTGCAAATTGCGGAAGCCATCGCGGGCTACCGGCGGCCGCTCGCGGCGTGATGATGGGTAAAAAGGGTAATGAGTCGGGGCGATGGTTTTCTCCCATCAGTCATCACGCATCGCCCGTCACTGAATTCAAGGAGCAGGCATGGATTTTTCGCTGAACGAAGAACAGCGCAGCTGGCAGATGAAGGCGCGCAAATTTGCCGAAGAGGAGATACGCCCCATTTCGCTCAAGCGCGACCAGATCGAGGATCCGCGCAAGACTTTCGACTGGGAGATCATCAGGAAAGGTTCGAAGCTGGGATTTCGCACGCTCGCCGTGCCCAGGGAATGGGGCGGCCACGCCGCGGATTTCGTGACGCAGGCGCTGGTGATGACCGAACTCGCCAAGGGCGACAGCTCGATCTCCAAGACCTTCAGCCAGTGCTGGAAATGGAGCCACCTGATCGCCGCGTCCTGCACCGAGGACCAGAAGGAGCGTTTTCTCAAACCTTTTCTGGCCGATGACACTTTCGTGCTCGGCAAAGGCGGCAGCGAGGCGAATGCCGGGTCCGACAACCGCATGCCGCCGGAAGACGATCCCAGGGCCGGCTGGAAGCTGCGGGCGGAACGTCGCGGCGACGAGTGGATACTGAACGGCACCAAGCTCTATATTGCCAACGGCAGCGTGGCGAAGCTGTTTTTCGTGGACGCGCGCACCAATCCCGATGTCGGCATCCGCGAAGGCAGCACCATGTTCATGATTCCCAGCGACACGCCGGGGTTTCGCGTCGGCAAGGTGTTCAACAAGCGCGGCTGGCGTTTCTACCAGAACGGCGAACTGATATTCGAAAACGCGCGCGTGCCGCATGCCAATGTGGTAGGCGAGGTCAACGGCGGGGTCAAGGCGCGTGCCAGTGACAAGTCGGAGTTCGGCGACCTCGAGCTCGCTGCCAATGCGCTAGGTATCTGCGATGACGCAGTCGGGCTGGGCATAAATTTCGCACGCACACACAGACGTGCCGGCAGGCTGCTGATCGATCACCAGCTGGTGCAGCTCAAGCTCAACGAGATGTGCGCGCTCACCGAGGCGCTGCGTTCGTTCGTGATGCGGGTGGCATGGGAGCGCGACCAGAAGCTGCCGGACGCCGGCAACAACGTGCTGGTGATGAATTACTCGACCGATGTCGTGCAGCGCGTAACCCGCCTCAACATGGAGATTCACGGCGCCGAAGGCTGCATGATGAACGCGCGCGTCGACAAGCTGGTACGCGACGCCATGATCTGGACCCATCTGGCCGGCGACACCGTGCAGCGGGTCAAGGTCGTCAAACGTCTCAAATAGGCGCAAGCCGGCGGTTGCGCCAACGCCGCGCATATGACGGCACGCCGGGCAATGACGGATTGGTGATAAAAACCGGAGGAGGGCATCATGAAACGTCTGATGATATTCGCGCTGGTCGGTGCGGCGGTCGCGCCGTGGTTCAACGTCTACGGCCAGAATTATCCGAGCCGCCCGATCCGACTCGTGGTGCCGTTCCCGCCCGGTGGCAACGTCGATGTGTTCTCGAGAGTGCTGTTCAGGCAGGTGGAGGCGGAGCTGGGACAGACGTTCGTGATCGACAATCGCGGCGGGGCCAACGGCCTCATCGGCGCGGATGTCGTCGCCAAGGCCACGCCGGACGGCTACACGCTGCTCAACACCTCGTTTGGCTTCGCCGTCAATCCGAGCATCCTCAGAAAAATGCCTTTCGACATCGAAAAGGACTTCGTGCCGGTGACCAACGTCGCCTTGGGGCTCGGTTATCTGATGGTGATCAATCCCAGGGTGCCGGCGCACAACGTGCAGGAGCTGATCGCACTGGCGAGGAAGCAGCCGGTGCGCTACAGCACGGCCGGCGTCGGCAACGGCCAGCATCTCGCGGGCGCGCTGTTCAACGTGGAGGCCGGAATCGACATGCTGCACGTGCCGTACAAAGGCGGCGGACCAGCGGTCAACGCGGTGCTGGGCGGCGAAGTGGAGGTGCATTTCCCTGCCGGATCGGTGGGGGTGCCGCATGTGAAGGCGGGACGGCTGCGGGCGCTGGGTTTCACCGGCGCGGCGCGGCTGTCGTCACTGCCCGATGTGCCGACCATCGCCGAAGCCGGTGTGCCGGGTTATGTCGCCGACGCGGGCTGGCACGGCGTGTTCGCGCCGGCAAAAACGCCGATGCCCGTCGTCGCCAAGCTGCAGCAGGCGATCCACCGGGCGCTGCAGGAGCCGAAAGTGCACAGGCATTTCGTCGATAACGGCTACGAGCCGCAGGGGGACACCCCTGAGGAATGGGCTCGCAAGTTTCGCGCCGACGTCGGCCGCTATGCGAGGATCGTCAAGGCGGCGAAGATCGAGCCGCAGTAGCGCAAACGGGCATACATCGCAACCTTCACGCGTCGCAACGGCGGCGTCGTGCCATTGCCAGGGAGATCTGTATGAAGCAATGCCGTGTTTTCAGCCGCAACCTCGCGCTTGCCGTCTGTCTGTGGATCGCAACCGTCGCCGCTGCGCAGCCGGTGGAACCGCTGGCCTCACTGGTGAAGCAGGCGCAACCCGCCGTGCTTGCCACGATGAAAGAACTGGTGGAAATCGAATCGGGCAGCGCCGACAGGCAGGGGCTGGACCGCATTGCCGAGCTGATCGCGGCGCGGCTCAAGGCGCTGGGCGGCAGGGTGGAGCTGATCGAACCGGGTGACGAGATCTACAGGATGTTCGATACGCCGGAGCGTATCGGCAAAATGGTGCGCGCGACGTTTACCGGCAGCGGCGCGAAAAAAATCCTGCTGCTCGCCCACATGGATACCGTGTATCCGCGCGGCATGCTCGCGCAGCAGCCATTCAGGATCGAAGGTGACAAGGCATGGGGTCTGGGCATCGCCGACGACAAGCACGGCATCGCCATGATCCTGCATGCGCTGTCGATCCTGCAAGCCATGCCGTTTCGCGATTACGGCACCTTGACGGTGCTGATCAACGGCGACGAAGAGGTGAGTTCGCCCGGCTCACGGCATCTGATCACGAAGCTCGGCGGCGAGCACGATGCGGTGCTGTCGTTCGAAGGCGGCGGCGGGCCGAACGTCGATCAGATCCGGCTTGCGACGAGCGGCATCGCTGCCGCGACCATCACCGTGCGCGGCCGGGCCTCGCATGCGGGCGCCGCGCCCGAGCGCGGCGTCAATTCCCTCTACGAACTTGCCCACCAGGTGCTTCAGGCTCGCGATCTGTCCAGGCCCGAGGTCGGCACCCACGTGAACTGGACGCTGGCGCGAGCGGGGATAGTGCGCAACATGATTCCGCCCGGCGCGCAAGCCCAGGCCGACATCCGCGTCGATCGCGTCGCCGATCTCGACGGCATCGAGCAGACTTTGCGCGAACGCATCAGGAACAAGCTGCTGCCCGATGCCGGTGTCGAGCTGGAATTCGAACGCCGCCGCCCGCCGCTGCAGGCGAGCGACGCTTCGCGCGTACTGGGTGCGCATGCGGCGAAAATCTACGCCGAACTCGGGCGGAAGCTGGCGGTACGCGACCGTCCGACCGGCGGCGGCACCGATGCCGCGTTCGCGGCCCTCGCGACCAAGGCGCCGGTGGTCGAAGGCTTCGGGCTGCGCGGTTTCGGTTCGCATTCGACCAACGCCGAGTACGTGCTGATCGATTCGATCGAACCGCGGCTCTACCTTGCCGTGCGCACGATCATGGATCTCGCGCAAGACAAAGTCAGATAGATGTTAAGCATATGATTTAAAAGTAATTTTTATGCGCCGCCGCGTTGTGCGGCGGCGCACCGTGCAAAGTCACGCTGCCAGCAGTTCCCGCAGCACATACGGCAGGATGCCGCCGTGCTTCAGGTATTCGACCTCGATGCCGGTGTCGATGCGCAGCGTGAGCGGCACTTTCCTCGTGCTGCCGTCGGCACGTGTGATGGTCATGGTCACATCCTGCATCGGCCTGACGTTGCCGCCTCCGATGCCCTCAATAGTGAAGGTTTCGCTGCCGTCGATGCCGAGCGTCTTCACGTCGTCGCCCGACTTGAACTGCAGCGGCACCACGCCCATGCCGATCAGGTTGGCGCGGTGGATGCGCTCGAAGCTTTTCACGATAACCGCCTTGACGCCCAGCAGCTGCACGCCTTTGGCCGCCCAGTCGCGCGAGGAACCCATGCCGTAGTCTTCGCCGCCGAAGATCACCAGCGGCGTGTTCTTGGCGCGATAGATTTCGGAGGCTTCGAAAATCGTCATCTGTTCGCCGCCGGGCTGCACCCTGGTGAAAGGGCCTTCGGTGCCGGGGGCCATGGCGTTGCGCAGGCGCACGTTGGCGAAGGTGCCGCGCACCATCAGCTCGTGGTTGCAGCGGCGGGTGCCGAAGTGGCCCCATTCCGAAGGCGGGCTGCCATAGGGCTCCAGCCATTTGCCGGCAGGCGTGCCCGGCTTGATCTTGGTCGAGGGGCTGATGTGATCGGTGGTGATCGAGTCGCCGAGGATCGCCAGCGCGCGCGCGCCCTTGATGTCGCTCACCTTGCCTGGCGTGGCGGTGACGCCCTCGAAAAACGGCGGTTCCCTGATGAAGGTGGATTTTTCGTCCCACTGGTAGACCGCGCCTTCGATCGTGGGGATGGCTTCCCACAGCTTCCTGTTGCCGGACAAGTCGCCGTACTCGCGGCGGAAGTGCTCGGCGTTGGCCGCGAACTTCATGAGCGCAGCCACTTCGGCGTCGGCAGGCCACAGATCTTTGAGGTAAACCGGCTTGCCGTCGCGGTCCTTGCCCAGCGGGTCTCTGGTGAGATCGGTGCGCACGGTGCCGGCAAGCGCGTAGGCGACCACCAGGGCGGGGCTCGCGAGGTAGTTGGCGCGCAGGTTGGCGTGCACGCGCGCCTCGAAATTGCGGTTGCCGGAGAGCACGGCGCAGGTCACGAGGTCCTGCTTGACCACGGCGTCTTCGATCTTGGGATCGAGCGGCCCCGAGGCGCCCATGCAGGTGGTGCAGCCGTAGGCCACCACGCCGAAGCCGAGTTTCTCGAGGTGCGGCAACAGGCCGGCATCGCGCAGATAGGCGGTGACGACCTTGGAACCCGGAGCGAGCGACGTTTTGACCCGCGGGCTGACCGTGAGGCCTTTTTCCACCGCGCGCTTGGCGAGCAGGCCGGCGGCGAGCAGCAGCGCCGGGTTGGAGGTGTTGGTGCACGAGGTGATCGAAGCGATCAGCACATCGCCGTGACCGACATCGAGATCCGGGCGGCCCGTGGGCACGCGACGGTCGAGATCGGCAGCGGGGCGACCGTAGCCGTTTTTCTCCAGCGGCGCCGAGAACAGCATGTCGAAGTTGCGGCCGAGATCGGGCAGGTTGACGCGGTCCTGCGGCCGCTTCGGACCCGACAGGCTGGGCACGACGCTACCCAGATCGAGCTCGATGACTTCGGTATAGTCGATCTCGCCGGGCTTCGGCATGCCGAACATGCCTTGCGCCCTGTAATAGGCCTCGATGGCGGACACCAGCTCGGGTTCGCGGCCGCTCATGCGGAAGTAGTCCACCGTCTTTTCGTCGACCGGGAAATAGCCCATGGTCGCGCCGTATTCGGGCGCCATGTTGGCAACCGTGCAGCGGTCGGCGGCGGTCAGCGCGGCGGCGCCTGCGCCGAAGAATTCGACGAACTTGCCGACCACCTTGGCCTTGCGCATGAGCTCGGTGACGGTGAGCGCGAGATCGGTCGCGGTGACCCCTTCGCGCAGCCTGCCGGTCAGGTGGCAGCCCACCACGTCGGGGGTGAGGAAGGCGTTGGGCTGGCCGAGCATGCCGGCTTCGGCCTCGATGCCGCCCACGCCCCAGGCCACCACGCCGATGCCGTTGACCATGGTGGTGTGCGAGTCGGTGCCGAATACGGTGTCCGGGAACCACACGCCGTCTTTTTCCCATACGCCGCGCGACAGGTGTTCCATGTTGATCTGGTGAATGATGCCGTTGCCGGGCGGCACCACGCGTACCGTCTTGAACGCGCCCTGCGCCCATTTGACGAAGCGGTAGCGCTCGGCGTTGCGCTTGAACTCGATCTCCTGGTTGCGCTGCACGGCGTCCGGCGCGTTGTGCACGTCGATTTCCACCGAATGGTCGACGACGACGTCCACCGGCACCAGCGGTTCGATTTTGCCGGGTGCGACGCCGAGCCGGCTTGCTGCGGCGCGCATCGCCGACAGGTCGTTCAGCGTGCCGAACCCGATCAGATCCTGTAGCACGATACGCACCACGATGAACGGGATTTCAGCAGTGCGTTTGCCTTTGGGATGCCATGCCGCGAGTGCTTTCACGTGATCCTCGGTGACGCGCGCGCCGTCGCAGTGGCGCACCAGCGCTTCGAGCACCACCCGCAGCGAGCGCGGCAGACGGGAAATCCTGCCGAGGCCCGCCGCCTCGAGGGCAGCGAGGCTGTGGTACTTGCCGGTCTTGCCGGGGGAGGGGGTAAATTCCCGGAGGGTCTTGAACGTATCTTGTGTCATGTCGGTTTTTATCCTAAAAAAAATCAGGCGGCCATGAGCTCGCGCAGGACGTAGGGAAGAATGCCGCCGTGCCTCAGGTACTCGACCTCGATCGGCGAATCGACACGCAGCGTGACGGTGACGTTTTGCGTGCTGCCGTCCTTGCGATGGATCGCGAGTGTCACGTCCTGCAGCGGTTTGATGTTGCCGCCTTCGACGCCGATCAGGTCGAAGGTTTCCTCGCCGGTGATGCCGAGCGACTGCACACTGTCGGCGCCCTTGAACTGGCAGGGCAGCACGCCCATGCCGACCAGATTCGAGCGGTGGATGCGTTCGTAGCCGCGCGCAACGACGACCTTGATGCCGAGCATCTGGGTGCCCTTGGCCGCCCAGTCGCGCGAGGAGCCGGTGCCGTATTCTTCGCCGCCGAAGACGAACAGCGGTACCTGGTCTTTCTGGTAGCGCATCGCGGCTTCGTAAATCGTCATCTTGTCGCCGGAAGGCTGATGAATGGTCACGCCGCCTTCGGTGCCGGGCGCCATCAGGTTCTTGATGCGCGGATTGGCGAACGCGCCGCGCACCATGACTTCATGGTTGGTGCGGCGCGAGCCGAAGCTCGAGAGATCCGTGCTGCCCGCGGCGATCAGCCAGTCGCCAGCCAGCGTGCCCTTGCGGATCGGCGACACCGGGCTGATATGGTCGGTGGTGAGCGAATCGCCGAAAATGCCCAGCGCGCGACCGCCCTTGACGTCGCTCACCTTCGGCAGCTCGCGCCTGAAGCCCTCGAACAGCGGCGGCTCCAGCAGATAGGTCGATTTCGGATCCCACTGGAACAGCGCGCCCCGTGTTTCGGGAATGGCGTCCCACAGATCCCTGGCGCCGGAAAGATCGCTGTATTCGCGCTTGAAGTTCTCGCTGTTGGTGGCGAATTTCATCACCGCCTCCACTTCGGCGGCACTGGGCCACAGCTCTTTCAGGAACACCGGCTTGCCGTTCCTGTCGTTGCCGAGGGGATCGGTCTCGACGTTCTTCAGCACCGTGCCAGCGAGCGCGAAGGCGACGACCAGCGGCGGGCTCATCAGGAAGTTGGCTTTCAGGCTCTGGTGCACGCGCGCCTCGAAATTGCGGTTGCCGGAAAGCACCGCCGCGGCGATCACGTCGTTCTTGACGATGGCCTCTTCGAGGTCCCTGTCGAGCGGGCCGGCAAGGCCCATGCAGGTGGTGCAGCCGTAGGCGACGACGTGAAAGCCCAGTTGTTCGAGATAGGGCAGCAGACCGGCGTCCTTCAGATAGGCCGTGACGACCTTGGAGCCGGGCGCCATCGAGGTCTTCACGCGCGGGTGCGGTTTCATGCCGCGTTCGACGGCTTTCTTCGCCAGCAGGCCGGCGGCAAGCAACACCCAGGGATTGGAGGTATTGGTGCAGGAGGTGATCGCGGCGATGCCGATGTCGCCGTGGCCGACGTCGCCGATTGCCGGATTGGCGACCGGGAAACGCCGGCCAAGGTCGGCCGCGGGCTTGTTGTAGCCGTTTTCGGCGACGGGTTTCGAGAAGAGCTCGGTGAAACGGCTCTTGATGTTCTCGAGATCGATGCGGTCCTGCGGGCGCTTCGGCCCCGAGACGCTCGGGCGCACGCTCGACAGATCGAGCTCGACGACCTGCGAGTAGTCGATTTCTCCTTTTCGCGGAATGCCGAACATGCGTTGCGCCTTGAGATAGGACTCGATGGCGTCGACATGCTGCTCGCGGCCCGTCATGCGGTAGTACTCGATGGTCTTTTCGTCGACGGCGAAAAAACCGCAGGTCGCGCCGTAATCGGGCGACATGTTGGCCACCGTGGCGCGGTCGGTCGGCGACAGCGACGCGGCGCCTTCGCCGAAGTATTCGACAAACTTGCCGACCACTCTCGTCTTGCGCAGCAGCTCGGTGACGGTCAGCACGAGGTCGGTCGCGGTGACCCCCTCGCGCAACTTGCCGGTCATGTGCACGCCGACGACGTCGGGTGTGAGGAAGTAGTAGGGCTGGCCGAGCATGCCGGCCTCGGCCTCGATGCCGCCCACGCCCCAGGCCAGCACGCCGATGCCGTTGACCATCGTCGTGTGCGAATCGGTGCCGACGGCGGAGTCGGGATAATAGATGCCGTCCTTTTCCCATACGCCGCGCGACAGGTACTCGAGGTTGACCTGGTGGCAGATGCCGTTGCCCGGAGGCACGACACGGATGCCGGAGAAGGCCTGCTTGGCCCATTTGAGAAAGGTGTAACGCTCGCCGTTGCGCTGAAACTCGATTTCCATGTTCTTGCGCAATGCGTCGGGCGAATTGTGCACGTCGATGACGACGGAGTGGTCGACGACGAGGTCCACCGGCACCAGCGGCTCGATTCGCGTCGGGTCGAAATGCTGGCGCTTGGCTTCGGCGCGCATGGCGGCGAAATCGTTGAGCGCGGGAAAGCCGGCCATGTCCTGCAGCATGATGCGCGCCAGCACGAAAGGGATTTCCTGGGTGCGCGGGGCATTGGGCTGCCAGCCGGCAAGTTCGCGCACGCGATCTTCGGTGATGCGCTGGCCGTCGCAGTTGCGCAGCACGGACTCCAGCACGATGCGCAGGCTTACCGGCAGGCGCGAGACCTTGCCGAGGCCCGCTTCTTCGAGCGCAGCGAGCGAATGGTATTTGCCGGTTTTTCCGGACTTGAGCTTGAATTCACGTAAGGCATTGAAGGCATTGTTTGCCATGGTCAGCTTCCCTTGCTTTTTCGTTGTTGCAGATATTCCGCGAACTTGCGGGTTTTGTAGGCGCCGCTGGCGACGAATTCGCCAAGCAGCATGAAGTCACCTGCGTCGCGCACCGGGCCGATGATGCGCACGAGCTCATTGCCGGCCAGATCATAGAACAGGAAAGTGGGCGTGGCCTTGATGCCCACGGACTGCGCAAAGCTTTTCTCCGTGAGGTCGCGGCCGCCAAAATCCTTGATCGGCACCGAACCGAAGGTGTTGATGGAAAAATTGAGGAAACGCTCATGATAGAAGCGCTGCACGTCCACGCGGTTGAGCACGTTGTGTTTCATGTAGATGCAGCCCGGGCAGCCATCCTGCTCGAACATGAACAGCAGCGCTTTCTTGCCGCTGCTCCGGGCGTCACCGGCTTCGAGCCGCAGGTCGCCGCCGTTGAGATTGAAGAAATGATCCTCGGCGTCGCGCGTTTCGGCGCCCGCCGCCACGCCGGCCGCCAAGGCCGCGACCAGCGCCAGCGCTTTTGCCAGTTTCACCAAAATACTCCGCGGCGGCATGTCGGACAAGCCGGTTTCAGATCACGAACAAATCGACGAATTCATTGACCGGCGTGGCCTCGAGCTTTTTGCGGTCCCGGCACAGTGCCAGTATCGCCTCGCGCTGTTTTTCCGGGAAGCGGCGCGCGAGATTGGTCCTGAATTTGGCTTCGAGCAGCGGCACGCCTTCCTTGCGGCGGCGGCGGTGGCCGACGGGATATTCGACCGCGATGTTTTCGGTCTTGCTACCGTCGCTGAAAAACACCTGCACCGCGTTGGCGATCGAACGCTTGGCGGGGTCGAGATAGTCGCGACTGTACTGCTTGCTCTCGACGCACTCCATTTTGGCGCGCAGCGCATCGATGCGCGGGTCGCGGGCGGCGTCGTCCTCGTAATCGGCGGCGGTGAGATTGCCCTTGATGAGGCCGACGGCCGTCATGTACTGGAGGCAATGGTCGCGGTCGGCCGGATTGTTGAGCGGACCCTTCTTGTCGATGATGCGAAGCGCCGACTCGTGGGTGGTGATGACGATTTTACTGATTTCGTCGAGGCGATTCCTGACCTTGGGGTGCAGCTTGAGCGCGCACTCGGCCGCAGTCTGGGCGTGGAATTCCGCGGGAAAGGAGATTTTGAACAGCACGTTTTCCATGACATAGGAGCCGTAGCCACGCTGGAACCTGAAAGGCTGGCCTTTGAACAGCACGTCGTAGAAACCCCAGGTTTTGGCCGACAGCGCCGACGGATAGCCCATTTCGCCTTTGAGTGCCATCAGCGCGAGCCGCACGCCGCGGCTGGTGGCATCTCCTGCCGCCCACGATTTGCGCGAGCCGGTATTGGGCGCATGGCGGTAGGTGCGCAGCGCCTGACCGTCGATCCAGGCGTTCGACACGGCATTGACGATTTCCTCGTGCGTGCCGCCCAGCAGCCGGGTGACGACGGCGGTGGAAGCGACTTTCACCAGCACCACGTGGTCGAGTCCGACGCGGTTGAAGCTGTTTTCGAGCGCGATCACGCCCTGGATTTCATGGGCCTTGATCATGGCGGTCAGCACTTCGCGCATCACGAGCGGTTTTTTGCCTGTCGCGAGATGGGTGCGCGAGAGCCAGTCGGCGGCGGCGAGAATGCCGCCGAGGTTGTCGGAAGGATGTCCCCACTCGGCGGCGAGCCAGGTGTCGTTGAAATCCAGCCAGCGGATCATGCAGCCGATGTTGAATGCGGCCGTCACCGGATCGAGCTGGAACTGGGTGCCCGGCACCTTGGCGCCATGGGGCACGACGGTGCCGGGAACGACGGGCCCCAGGAGCTTGGTGCACGCAGGATAGGATAGTGCCTCGAGCCCGCAGCCCAGCGTGTCCATCAGGCACAGCCGCGCAGTGTCATAAGCCGTGGCGCTCCTGATCCGGTAATGGGCGACATAATCGGCGATATCGGTGAGCACCTTGTCGGGTTTGGGGCGGACATTGGCGATGTGTGCGGACATGACGGCCTGCCGTTGATTGAACGTTGAGTGGTTGAGGAATGAGCTGTGCAGCGTGAAAAGGAATCCCTTCACCCCGGCCCCGGCAACGGGGCGCGGTTTCACATTTTACATTTCACTTCTTCCTGCCGCCGTCCCGCTGTTCGACCGGCACGAACTTCTGGTTTTCCGGGCCGGTATAGACCGCGGTCGGGCGGATGATTTTGTTGTCAATGCGCTGCTCGATCACGTGGGAGGCCCAGCCGCTGGTGCGCGAAATGACGAATATCGGCGTGAACATCGGGGTTGGAATGTCCATCTTGTTGTACGACACCGCCGAAAACCAGTCGAGATTGGCGAACATTTTTTTCTCGCGCATCATCACCGCCTCGATGCGGTCGGCGACATCGAACATTTTCATGTCGTTCGAATCCTGAGACAGCGTGCGCGCTACCTCTTTGATGATCTTGTTGCGCGGATCGGCGATGGTGTACACCGGATGGCCGAAACCGATGATGACTTCCTTGTTGGCGATGCGCGTGACGATGTCGTTTTCCGCTTCGTCCGGCGTCTGGTAGCGGCTCATGACCTCGAAGCCGACTTCATTGGCGCCGCCGTGTTTGGGGCCACGCAGCGCTCCGATGGCACCGGTGATGGCGGAATGCATGTCGGCACCGGTGCCGGCGATCACCCGCGCCGTGAAGGTGGAGGCATTGAACTCGTGCTCGGCGTAAAGGATCAGCGAGGTGTGCATCGATTTTACCCACAGCTCCTTGGGCGGTTTGCCGTGCAACAGATGCAGGAAGTGGCCGCCGATGGAATCGTCATCGGTTTCGACATCGATGCGCCGCCCGTTGTGACTGTAGTGGTACCAGTAGAGCAGGACCGCTCCGAAAGAGGCCATCAGCCGGTCAGCGATGTCGCGCGCGCCGGGCAGATTGTGGTCTTCCTTTTCTGGCAGGGCGGCACCCAGCGCCGAGCAGCCGGTGCGCATGACATCCATGGGATGGGTGGAGGCGGGCAGCTGTTCGAGCACGGCGCGCACCGTGGCGGGCAGGCCGCGCAGCGACTTGAGCTTGGTCTTGTAGTTTCTGAGCTCGGCCATCGTGGGCAGCTTGCCGTGCACCAGCAGGTAGGCGATTTCCTCGAATTCGCATTGCCCCGCGAGGTCGTGGATGTCGTAACCGCGGTAGTGCAGATCGTTGCCGCTGCGGCCGACCGTGCATAACGCGGTGGTGCCGGCCGGCACGCCGGACAGCGCCACCGATTTCTTGGGTTTGGGAGCGGAGGCTGCTTCGTTCATTTCGATCTCCTCTTGCGCAAATGAAAACGGGGAAGCGCGGATCGGTCGATCGCGCTTCCCCGCTTTCGTCGTCTGATAAACCTTTAGCCGAGCAGCTGCTTGATCGAATCGCGCTCTTCGTGCAGTTCCTTGAGCGTTGCTTGCATGCGCGTGCGGCTGAAATCGCTGATGTCGAGACCTTTCACGATTTCATAATGGCCGTTTTTGCAGGTGACGGGGTAGCCATAGACCACCCCTTCTGCAATGCCGTAGCTGCCGTCGGCGGGAATGCCCATGCTGACCCAGTCGCCTGCGGGAGTGCCATAGACCCAGTCGCGGATGTGATTGATGGCGGCATTGGCGGCGCTGGCGGCCGAGGACAGTCCACGCGCCTCGATGATGGCGGCGCCGCGTTTCTGTATGGTGGGAATGAAAACTTTTTCCAGCCACTCCTGGTCGTTGATCAGCGACCACGCGTTCTTGCCTTCGACTTCGGCATGGAACAGATCCGGATACTGTGTTGCCGAATGGTTGCCCCACACGGTCATTTTCTTGACGCTCGATACCGGCTTGCCGGTTTTCTGGGCGATCTGGGTCAAGGCGCGATTGTGGTCGAGGCGCATCATGCCGCTGAAGTTGGCGGGTTGGAGGCCGGGCGCGTTTTTCATGGCGATCAGGCAGTTGGTGTTGGCCGGATTGCCTACCACCAGCACCTTGACGTCGCGGCTGGCGACTTCCGAAAGCGCCTTGCCTTGCGGCGCAAAGATCTTGCCATTGGCTTCCAGCAGGTCTTTGCGTTCCATGCCCGGGCCGCGCGGGCGGGCGCCGACCAGCAGTGCGATATCGGCATCCTTGAACGCCACCATCGGGTCGGAAGTCGGAACCATGTTCTGCAACAAAGGGAAGGCGCAGTCGTCGAGTTCCATCATCACGCCTTTGAGCGCTTTCTGGGCCTTCTCGTCAGGGATTTCAAGCAATTGCAGAATGACGGGCTGATCCTTGCCGAGCATTTCGCCGCTCGCGATCCTGAACAGCAGGCTGTAACCGATCTGGCCGGCGGCCCCGGTAACGGCAACACGCATGGGACGTTTCATGGATTCTGGCTCCTGGAATATGGGATGTGGTTTTGTTTGGCGAGAAAAACGCAGCGCGAGCAAGACGAGCGCACGCGCGCCCGTCAAACGGCTCATGATAGCGAATGCCAGGCCAAGGTGACAAGCCGGTAACCGATATGTGGAATTTGCCCATCGGCGTGCTTTTGTTGAGCCGATCGCTCTTCTGCGATACGGGAAAAACTGATAAAATTTCCTAATATCAAGTATAAAGAGTTGCGGCAGATGGGCGCGTTGAGCCGGTATCTGCCCGGTTTCTGGCTACGTTTCTACGTTTTTTCTTCGGGAGAAAAGTCGCTGATGTCGAAAACCAGACCCAAACACCTCGATCTCACCAAGATACGGTTTCCGGTGATGGCCATCGTATCGGGCATGCACCGGATCAGTGGCGCAGTGCTTTTTCTGTTCATTCCCCTGCTGTTGTGGCTGTTCCAGCAAAGCCTGGCGACGCCCGAGGTTTTCGCGGCTTTCAAGGCCGCTGTTTCGACGCCGCTGCTCAAGCTCGTGCTGCTGGGCCTCTCGTGGGCCTATCTGCACCATCTGTGCGCCGGCATCCGTCACCTGGCGCTGGATCTGGATCGCGGCACCGAGCTCGGCGCGGCGCGCGCGAGCAGCATGGCAGTGCTGATCGTGAGCATCGGCCTGACGCTGATCGTGGGAGTGATGCTATGGTGAAACGCGAAGTGGTCGGCGCCCATTACGGCTTACGCGACTGGCTGGCGCAGCGGGTTACCGCCGTGGTAATGGCGGTGTATACCGTGCTGCTGCTCGCCGTTGTGGCAGGCATGCCGCAAATCGACTATCCGGGCTGGCGGGCTTTGTGGCAGGCGCCGGTCGTGCGGTATGCGACAGCGCTGTTTCTGCTGTGCCTGTTCATTCATGCCTGGGTCGGCATGCGCAATATTTTCATGGATTACGTCAAGCCGATCGGCTTGCGCCTGACGTTGTATGTGG
>JBKBXX010000043.1:0-24164 GCA_046313915.1 Burkholderiales bacterium
ACGAGGAGCCGACCCACATCGCCAACGCGCCGGCGTTCATCAAAGGCGTGGTCAATCTGCGCGGGGTGATCGTGCCGATCGTGGACCTGCGCATCAAGTTTGGTCTGGGCGAGGCGAAGTATGACCAGTTCACGGTGGTGATCATCCTCACCGTCGCGGGGCGCGTGGTGGGGATGGTGGTGGACGGGGTCTCGGACGTGATCACGCTGGGCGCGGAGCAGGTGAAGCCGGCGCCGAATTTTTCGGCGGCGTTCGACACCGAGTACATCACCGGGCTGGGCACGGTGGAGGAGCGCATGCTGATCCTGGTCGATATCGAGAAACTGATGTCGGCCAGCGACATGGCGCTGATGGAGCAGGCGACGGTGCAGTAGGCGCCATGATGCCGCTTCGGTGCAAAAAGGAAACCTCAGGGACGCGGCTTTGCGGTGGTGGCGACCGAAGTGCGCAATCTGACGCAGCGGCTGCCGAGGAGATCAAGAAGTTGATTTCGGACCCGGTGGGCAAGGTCGAGAACGGCACGCGGCTGGTGGATCAGGCGGGCCGGACCATGGACGAGATCGTGACTGCGGTCAAGCGCGTGACCGACGTGACGGCGGAGATTGCGGCGGCGAGTCAGGAGCGGAGCTCAGTCATAGAGCAGTTGAAGAGTTCTGAATTGACAGGCGCAAGGCCTGAAAGAACGAATGTGCATTTTATGTGTTGTTTTTTAACCGGAGAAAGAGGCAATGAAACGCAAATCAGGGATGGCAACGATGATATTGATGGCGGCGACGCTGGCTGCCAGCGGCGGGGTGTGGGCGGCCGAGGCCGCGACCGCCAAGGAAGCCGAAGCGATGGTCAAGAAAGGTGTCGCTTTCGTCAAAGCCAACGGCAAGGACAAAGCTTACGCCGAAGTCAGCAACAAGCAGGGCCAGTTTGTCGACCGCGATCTGTATCTGACGATCTACCGCTTGGACGGCACGGTCATGGCGCACGGCGCGAACGAAAAAATGATCGGTCGCAACCTGATCGATCTCAAGGACATCGACGGCAAGGAATTCGTCAAGGAACGCATGGATCTCGCCAAAAACAAAAGCAGTTTCTGGCAGGACTATAAATTCACCAATCCGGTGAGCAAGAAGGTCGAGCCGAAATCGATGTACTGCGAGCGGCTTGACGACACCGTGGTGTGCGGCGGCGTGTACAAGAAATAGCGACGTGGGGATGAACCGGTGGGCGCAGCCGCGGTCCTGGCACAGGAGGCGGCGGCGGACACCGCACGCGCCATCCGCGGCGGCGAGCGGGGCGGGCGATTACAAACGGTTTTACCGCGCAAGTCCCGTGAACCGCAGTTAGACGGAAGATCCGATCCGCCATTGCAGGATCGCGGTCACTTGCGCTGCTGAGGGACGATAGGGCGCTGTGCGGCAACCGGTTCGTTACCGAGCCCGGTTCATATTCGAGGCGGTCGGGATGGCAACATCATGAATACACAGGCGCTGGGCAAAACGGACACTCGGGAATTCCATTTCACCACGCAGGATTTCGAGAAGGTCAGCAGGCTGATCTACCAGCACGCGGGGATCTCGCTCAATCCCAGCAAGAAGGAAATGGTTTACAGCCGGCTGGGGCGCCGCCTGCGCGCCAAAGGCTTGACCACTTTCAGCGATTATCTGACATTGCTGGAAAATGGCGACGATGAGGAGTGGGAGGCTTTCACCAATTCCCTGACCACCAACCTGACGGCTTTTTTCAGGGAATCGCACCATTTTCCGATTCTGGCGAGGCATGTGCTGGCACAGCAGCACCGCCCGATCGAATTGTGGTGCAGCGCTTCCTCCACCGGCGAGGAACCTTATTCGATGGCGATGACCATGGTGGAGGCGTTCGGCACGTTCACGCCGCCGGTGCACATCCTGGCAACCGATGTCGATACCCAGGTGCTCGCCAAGGCACAGGCGGGAATCTATGCGCTGGAGCGGCTGGAAAAAATGCCGCCGGAACGGGTGAGGCGCTTTTTCATGAAAGGGACCGGCCGGCACGCCGGCATGGCGCGGGTGCGCCGCGAGCTGCAGGACATGGTGACCTTCAGACAGATCAATTTGCTGGACAAGTCGTGGCCGATCCGCGCCGCTTTCGACGCGATATTTTGCCGTAACGTGATGATTTATTTCGACAAACCGACGCAGCGCCGGATACTGGAGAAATTCGTGCCGCTGCTTCGGCCCGACGGCCTGCTGTTTGCCGGCCATTCGGAGAGCTTTCATCACGCCGCCGATCTGTTCCGCCCGTGCGGCAAGACGGTGTACGAACTGGCAGGCAGGCAGGGAGGCCGCAATGGCTGACGTGCTGGAAGGCATGGCCACCAACGTTTATTACGACCGCCATTTCGACATCAACGCGGTCAAGCTGCTGCCCGGCGAATTTTACGTCACCGGCGAGAAAATGATGCTGGTGACCGTGCTCGGCTCATGCGTTGCGGCGTGCATCCGCGATCCGCAATTCGGCATCGGCGGCATGAACCATTTCATGCTGCCCGAAAGCGTGCACGAGGCCGACAGCCCGCTTTCCAGCTCGGCCCGCTACGGCACGTATGCGATGGAGGTCCTGATCAACCAGCTGATCAAGCTCGGCGCGCGGCGCAACAAGCTGGAAGCCAAGGTGTTTGGCGGCGGCAATGTCCTGCGCGGATTCACCGTCAACAACGTCGGCGACCGCAACGCGGCGTTCGTGCTGGATTTCCTGAAGACGGAGAAAATTCCGGTGCTCGCCCAGGACCTGATCGATATTTATCCACGCAAAGTCTATTTCATTCCCCAGACCGGGAAGGTGATGGTCAAGAAACTGCGGTCGATGCACAACACCACCATCGTCAAGCGCGAGAACGATTACAGCCAGAGACTGCGTTCGACGCGCGTCGAAGGGGATGTGGAACTGTTCGGATAAGGCGGCAGACTCTTTTTTCCATAATCTACATGACGCGTGCAGCATGAAAAAAATTTCCGTGGTGGTAATCGACGATTCGGCGCTGATCCGGAAAATCCTCAGCGAGATCATCAACGGGCAGCACGACATGCAGGTCGTCGGCGCCGCACCCGATCCGCTGGTAGCGCGAGAGATGATCCGCTCGCTCAATCCGGATGTGATAACGCTCGACGTCGAAATGCCGAAAATGGACGGGCTGGATTTCCTGGAAAGGCTGATGCGTCTGCACCCGATGCCGGTGCTGATGGTGTCGACATTGACCGAGCGCGGATCGGAAGTCACCTTGCGCGCGCTCGAGCTCGGCGCGGTGGATTTCGTCGCCAAGCCGAAGGTTGACATCAGCCATGGCATGAAGGAATATGCTGCGGAGATCGTGGAAAAACTTCGCGCCGCGGCGCAGGCGAAACTCAGGTACCGGCCGGCGCTGACGGTCGCGCCGCGGCTGACTGCGGATGCGGTGTTGCCGGCGGTGGCGAACCGCATCGCCTCGACCGAGAAGCTGATCATCATAGGCGCATCCACCGGCGGCACCGAGGCGATCCGGGAAGTGCTGGTGAAAATGCCGCCGGATTGTCCGGGCATCCTGATCACCCAGCACATGCCGGAAGCCTTTACCAAGTCGTTTGCCAATCGCCTGAACAATTTGTGCCGGATCGTGGTCACCGAAGCGAGGGATGGCGAGCGCATCCTGCCCGGCCATGCCTACGTGGCGCCCGGACATTCTCACCTGCTGCTCAAACGCAGCGGCGCGAATTACGTGACCGAGCTTTCGCAGGCGCCGCCGGTGAACCGCCATCGGCCGTCGGTCGACGTGCTGTTCCGTTCCGCGGCCAATTATGCCGGCAAGAACGCGATCGGCGTGATCCTGACCGGCATGGGCAAGGACGGCGCGGCCGGCATGCTGGAAATGAAAAGGGCCGGCGCTTACAACTTTGCACAGGACGAAGCCACGTGCGTGGTTTTCGGCATGCCGAAAGAAGCCATTGCGGTGGGAGCGGTCGACGAGACGGTGCCGCTGCACGAAATGGCAAAACACGTCCTGTCCCGCGTCGCCGCCATGGGTCCGCAGACGGTACGGGTATAGCTGCCCGTGGCGCCTGAAAGACATGCATCGTGGACCAGCCACCTCACCGCCGGAGCGACCGCACTGCAGACGGGAAAAGCGTAAAATGGGCGCTTTCCCTTTCCTGCCAGCGGGGATGGCGCCGCCACGGCAAGGGGCGGCCCTGCCGGAGAAGGGGCCGCGACGGGCCTCACGCGGGTTCTGCCGCATGCGGGCGTTCGCAGGAAAGCCGTTGCCGCGCTGTTTCACACAAAAATCCGTCGTCCAATCACGATGAGCACTTCGCCGTCGCCGGGAACCGGCGGGGGCGAGTCTTGTCAACGAAATTCGCATTGACTGGCTTTCATGAGCGCGAATCCGCGTGAAGTTTCGATTCTCCGCAAGCGCGGCGCCGCCGGCGCGCTGCTGGCGCTCGCCTGTACGCTGGCATTCGCGCTGCCGCTCACCCACGCCTGGCGGGAATACCGTCAGGCCGGGCGTGCCGTAACGATCAATCATGCGATCGATGATTTGATGCGGCTGGCGCGGCATGTCCGGCTGGAAGGCGAAAGGGTCGTCTCGCTGCTCGAAAAACCCGGCGTGATCGGTCCGGCCGAGCGGGAATTCATGGATTCACAGCGCAGGCGCGGCGAGGCGGTTTTACGCAGCACGGTCACCGTGATTTCGCGCGAGGACATCCCGGGTGCCGATGAAATCGCGCAACGGCTGCAGGAGTTGCGGGCTGTCTGGCGCGAAAAAACCATTGCCGCCGATGCCGCGCTGGCGAAACCCCTGAGGGAGCGGCCGCCGAAACTGGCCGAAGAATGGTCCGCCACGACGCGGCAGGTGCTCGTCGACATCGAAGCGCTGCTCGACACCGCCACGCGTGAAGCCTCTTTTGCGGGCGACGCAGCAGGATTTCTGGACGCGAAGCTCGCGGCGTGGCGATTGCGCGGTCTCGCCTGGAGCGAGAAAACGATCCTGGAAGCAAGCGTCGTGCACCCGCAGAAAACCTTGTCGCAGGAACGGGACGGCATCACGACCGCCGCGGCGCGCACTGCGCTCGCATGGGAATACCTCGCCCGTGCCGCGGGCAGTCTGCGCGACCGCCGGCTGGACGAGACCGTGGCGGCGGCGAGAAGCGCTTATTTCGATGATTTCAGCCGCATGCGCGGGCGCCTGCTGCAGGCGATGGCGACGGGCGCGGTTTCCGATGGCGGCAAGGAGGCCTATCAGGTGGTGGCGATGCGCACCATGGAGGCGACCGGAACGGTGCTCGACGCGGTAACGGAGCTGGCGCAACGCGAGCTTGCCTCGAACCTGGAGGCGGCGCGCAACAACCTGATCGCGCTGGCGGGCGCCCTGCTCGCAGCCCTGCTCGCCATCGTTTTCCTGACGACGAGGCAGCGCCCCGGCGCCGCCTCGAACAAGCCGCAGGCGGCGCTTGCCGCCGCGCCCGTCGCCGGCGATGCCGGTGGAGCGGGATACGAAGCGCTGGAAGAGCAGGTTCGTGTTGCCGAGGAACGGCTCCGGCTTGCGCTCAAAAGTTCCAATCTCGCGCTGTGGGACTGGCAGGTTGCGGACGGCAAAATCTATCTGAGCGAGCAGTGGGCAGAAATGCTGGGGGCGCCTGTTGGGGAAACGCACACCACCGTGGAAGCCCTGCTGCTGCTGATACATGCCGATGATCGCGCCCTGGTCCGGGAAGCCATGCAGCGCGTCTGCGGCGGAGAGTCTGACCTGTACACGGTGCGGTATCGCGTGCGCGCGACGTCGGGCGAATGGCGCTGGATGGAAAGCTGCGGCAAGGTGATCGAGCGCGACGGAGCCGGCAGGGTGCTGCGCATGACCGGCACCAGTGCCGACATCACCGAACGCATAGGCGCGGAAGAGGATTTGCGCCGGACCCGCGATCAGCTCCAGGCGATTCTCGTCAATGCGCCGGTGATCATCTATTCCAAGGATCTCGACGGCCGGTTGCTGGTCAGCAATCGCCCCGCGGAACAACTGCCATTGCCGCAACAGGACAGCGGCGCGGCCGCTGCCGCCTCTGCCGCAACGGCGGCGGGCGGACTGCAAATCAACGAACGCAGGGCGCTCGAGGCAAACCAGCCGGTGCAGGCGGAAGAGACCGTCCTGCATGGGGATGGTCCCCACATCTACATTTCGACCAAGTTTCCACTGCGCGACGTGCGTGGCAATGTCTACGGCGTGTGCGGGATCTCGATCGACATTACCGATCGCAAGCATATCGAGGCGGCGCTCAAGGAAAGCGAAGAGCGTTTCAGGCAGTTTTCCGATTCGATCAACGTCGGTTTCTGGATTCTCGACCTGAATCCGCGGCGGGTGGTTTATGTCAACCGCGCTTTCACCCGGATTTCGGGGCTGGAAGCCGACGCGGTGTATCGCGGGGCAGGGCCGGGTGCCGACGTCGTGCACGAGGAAGACAGGCCCGCCGTAAAACAGGCTTTCGAACAATGGCTTCAGGCGCAGCCTTCCGCCTGCCTGGAGATCGACTATCGCATCGTGCGCCCCGGCGGCGAAATACGCTGGATACACGATTACGGCGTCAAGCTCCAGAATGCCGAGGGCGAAACTTTCCGCATTCTCGGCATCTCCGAGGACATCACCGGCCGCAAGCTGGCGGAGGAGGAAGTGCGGCAGACGCGCGCCTTCATGGAATCGATCATCGAGAACATCCCGAACATGCTTTTTGTGAAAGACGCCAAGGAGTTGCGTTTCGTCCAGCTCAACAGAGCCGGCGAAGAGCTGTTGGGGTACTCGCGCGATGCCCTGATCGGCAAGACCGACTACGATCTTTTCCCGAAAAACGAAGCCGATTTTTCCACCATGCGGGACCGCCAGGTGCTGAGCAGCGGCATGATGATAGACATTCCCGAAGAGCCGGTCCGGACGCGCCACAGAGGGTTGCGTTACGTGCACACCAAAAAACTCCCGATATTCGACCGGGACGGGCAGCCGCGCTATCTTCTCGGCATTTCGGAGGACATCACCGACCGCAAGCGTGCCGACGAGGCGATCAAGGCGATGAACCGGGCCCTGGAACGCAAAGCGGGTGAACTGGCGACGGTCAACCAGGAACTCGAGGCTTTCGCCTATTCGGTGTCCCATGATTTGCGCGCGCCGCTGCGCCATGTCGACGGTTACATCAATCTGCTGCAGAAAAGAGCCGGGCTGGCCCTCGACGAGACTTCTCGCCGGTATCTGGACACCATTTCGAAGGCGGCGGCAAGAATGGCTTGCCTGATCGACGACCTGCTGGCATTCTCCCGGATGGGAAGGACCGAACTGAACAAGACGGTAGTGCCGCTCGAGCGGCTGATCGCGAGCATTGTCGACGAGATCAGCGCGGACATCGGGAGCCGGCAGATCGATTGGGTGGTGAAGCCCTTGCCGAGCGTGTTCGGGGATGCGGCGCTGATCAGGCAGGCGTTTTTCAACCTGCTGGATAACGCCGTCAAGTACACCCGGCCGCGCGAACGGGCGAGAATCGAGGTCGCTTGCGTTCAAAGCGCCAACGAGGAGGCCGTTATCGTGGTGAGCGACAACGGTGTCGGCTTCGACATGAAATATGTCGACAAGCTGTTCGGTGTTTTCCAGCGTCTGCACCGCGCGGAGGAATTCGAAGGCACCGGCATCGGGCTCGCCCATGTTGCGCGCATCGTTCAGCGTCATGGCGGCCGGGTGTGGGCGGTAGGTGAAAAAGACAAGGGGGCCGCCTTCTACGTGGCGATCCCGCTAGCGGAAAGGAAGGCGCATGACTGACGCCAGGGTGAAAGTCCTGCTGGTGGAAGACAGCGACTACGATGCCGAGCTGGCGCTGACGGCGCTGGCAGACCGGTGTCACGCGAATGAGATCGTTGTCGTCGGCGACGGCGAGGACGCGCTCGACTATCTTTACTTTCGCGGCAACTACGCCGACCGTCCGCCGGGGAATCCCGCGCTGATTGTGCTCGACATCAAGATGCCCAAGGTCGACGGGCTCGAGGTGCTGCGGACCATCAAGACCGATGAACGGCTCAAGGTCATTCCCGTCGTGATGCTCACTTCTTCGCGCGAAGAAAAAGACGTGGTCGAAAGTTACCGGTTGGGCAGCAACGCCTATGTGGTGAAACCGCTGGTGTTCACGGAGTTCTACGAAGCGGTCAGGGAGCTCGGGACGTTCTGGCTCAAGATCAACGAGCCGTTCCCGTTGAACGGCTGATTTTCGCTTTTTCGCAGACCTGCTTTCCCGGGCCGGTCGCTGCCGTGCTGCGGGTCACGGTTGTTTGATCAGGATCAAGAAACTGTGCCGCGGCCACGTTATAGTGACGCGGCTGGCATGACGGCCAGGATGAAAAAGGAGTGATTGCATGACCTCGAGGCAGATCTGGAAGTCATTGCTGGCGATCGCCGCGCTGCTGGCGGCGATTGCAGTCCCGCCCGCTTTCTCGCAGGGAGCAGTGCAGAAACCGGAGGTGACGGTTTATGCGAGCCCCACGTGAGGGTGCTGCTCTTCGTGGGTAGGTTACCTGCAAAAGAACGGTTACAAGGTCGAGAAGAAAAATCTTTCCGAAGCGCAGCTCGACGCGATGCATGCCAGGCACGGCGTGCCGCCGCAATTGCGCGAATGCCATATCGCGCTGATCGGCGGCTATGTCATCGAAGGTCATGTGCCGGTCGAGTCCATTGAGCGGCTGCTCAGAGAAAAACCCGCGGTGACGGGATTGGTCGTGCCGGGCATGCCGGCAGGCTCGCCGGGAATGGAAAATCCGAACGGCCGCCCCTATGATGTGCTGACTTTCCAGCGCGACGGCCGCATTTCGCTCTACGAGCGCAAGCAGCCGCGGTTTTATTGAGGCGTGCGCCGGCGTTTTTTCGCTGCGGCCGCACACCCGGCTGTGGCTTTCTTCAGATGGAATCCCAGCTGAAGACGTCGGTAGTGCGGTCGAGCGCGTAAAAACCGCTTTTCAGCGCCGGCAGCATATGCCCGGCGCAGGTTTCGGGCGTCCAGCCTTCGGCGCGATGGATGCCGCGCAGCGGCCGCGACTGGCTCATCAGAAAAATCTCGTTTTTGCGCACCGCAAACACCTGACCGCTGACCTCTTTCGCCGCGTCGCTGGCGAGAAACACCGCGAGCGGTGCATTGTGCTCAGCGGTGACCTGCTGGCGCTGCGCGATGCGCCTGGCAGCGGCCGGATCCTTGGCCGGAATCGATGCAGTCATGCGCGTCCACGCCACCGGCGCGATGCAGTTGGAGCGTACGTTGAAGCGCTGCATGTCGATCGCAATCGACTTGGATAGCGCCACCATGCCTAGTTTCGCCGCGGAATAGTTGGCCTGGCCCATCGCGCCGATCAGGCCCGAAGTCGAGGTCATGTGGATGAAACTGCCGCTTTCCTGCCTGCGGAAATGGTCGGCGGCGTGACGGCTCACGTTGAATGCGCCCTTGAGCATGACGCTGATCACGCCATCCCAGTCCGCTTCGCTCATTTTGTGGAAAATCACGTCGCGCAGGATGCCGGCATTGTTGACTACACAGTCGATGCGGCCGAAACTGTCGAGCGCACACTGCACGATTTTGGCGGCGCTCGAGAATTCGGCGACGCTGTCGCAGTTCATGACGGCTTCCCCGCCGGCTTTTCTGATTTCCTCGACGGTTTGCTGCGCCGGCGTCGCATCGGCACCGCTGCCGTCGAGCGCAACGCCGATGTCATTGACCACGACGCGGGCGCCGTGCTGCGCCATCAGCATGGCAATGGCGCGGCCGATACCGCGGCCGGCGCCGGTGACGACGACTACCTTGCCTGCAACCATGTCAGCCATATCGAATCTCCCGAGGCGCTGTCAGTCCAAACGTGAAACGCGATTCCGATGCCTTTGTCCGGTGTGTTGAAGGGGCTGATTTTTTGCCCTTCACGGCCTTATTTCAGCCCGGCCATTGTTGATCACCGTCACGCCGCGCGCCGGGACACTGGCACGGAATGTGACCGTGGCGCCGTCCTGCCAGATTTCGGTGCGTATGGTTTCGCCGGGAAATACCGGCGCCGAGAAGCGGCCTTTCATGCTCCTCAGGCGTTCCGGCTCGTAACCGCAGCAGGTTTTGAGCAAGGCGTGTCCCGCGATGCTGAAGGTGCAGCGGCCGTGCAGGATCGGCATCTTGAACCCGGCTTTCTGCGCATAGACGGGATCGGCGTGCAGCGGATTGTAATCGCCGGAAAGGCGGTAGATCAGCGCCGCCTGCGGCAGCGTGGCGAGGTCGCACACCCGATGCGGCGGCGTATCGGGAATGGGGTGGGGATCTCCGAGCGGTCCCGCCGGTCCGCCGAAACCGCCGTCGGCGCGGCAGAAGGTGGTCGAGGTGAGCGTGCAGATCGGCTCTTTGCTGTTCTTGTCGCGAACTTCGCACTCGGTCATCACCAGCGCGCCTTTGTCCTTGCCCTTGTCGATGACGCCGGTGACCCGCGTGTAGCCGATGACGATGCCTTCCACCGGCAGCGGTTTGTGGATCGTGAACCCCTGTTCGCCGTGCACGACGTGGCTGCGCGTGATGCCGAGTTCGGGATGGGCGTGCCACGGACCGGGGTAACCCAAAATGATGGCCATGGTCGGCAGCGCCTGCAGCTTTTCCTCATAGACGAATTTGAGCTGATCGGGATCGCAGGGATCGGCGCCGAGCCCGACGCCCAGTGCATAGAGCATGGTGTCGCGCCGGGTGAGCTGCTGCTCGACCGGCGGAATTTTCCAGCGCATGAGTTTTTCGTAATCGATGGTCACGGTCGGGAGCCTGTTGTTGTGCGATATGGATGCCGGGATGAGGCGATTTTAGCGCATCCTCTTCGCGCCCGGGTCGGGCTATACTATGAAACTTCTTCCCGCTTTCCGCGGCAATGGCGGTTTCTGAAAAAAATCTTGACGGTTCATCAGGAGGTCACCATGACGCTGATTCTGAAATCCCCTGCGTTCGCACACCACGGCGCGATTCCGCGGCGTTACACCTGCCAGGGAGCCGACACTTCGCCGCCGCTCGAATGGAGCGGCTTGCCTGCCGGCACCCGCAGCCTGGCACTGATCGTCGACGATCCCGATGCGCCCGATCCCAAAGCGCCCAGGATGACCTGGGTGCACTGGGTGCTATACAACATTCCGCCCGCCGCGACCGGTCTCGAGGAAGCGGTGAAGCCCAACGCGCTGCCAGCCGGCACACGGGAAGGGCTCAACGACTGGAAACGCACCGGCTACGGCGGACCATGTCCGCCGATCGGACGTCATCGCTATTTTCACAAGCTCTACGCGCTCGATACCGTGCTGCCCGATCTTGGCAAGCCGACCAAGGCGGAGCTGGAGCGGGCGATGAAGGGCCACGTTCTCGGCCACGCCGAACTGATCGGGACTTATGAGAAGTCCTGATCCTCTCAGAATAACTTGCTGAACCGAAAAATCCAGTTTGTTAGTGGTCTGGCTAATGTTTTGTTTATTTCTCGTATTGCGCAAAGAATTTGAGCAGATAAAATTGGTATTTTATGTCCACTAATCTCGCACGTATCCTCGATCCCGGCTGCAAAAAAAATCAGCTTACAAGAGATCTGTTTGATGAAATTTTAGATTCGGCAGCGATTACAACAGACCGTCTACAGATTGGGCAATCGAAGGTTCTCAGACTAACCGGGGAGTTTTGGACCTCCGGGCAGCGCCAAGCATCATCATTGCATGAGATATCCTATCGCGCCTGTTTTAAACCACAGCTTCCCCGGTATTTCATAACGCGATTCACGAATGATGAGGATTTGGTCTATGACCCTTTCAGCGGCCGGGGGACTACTGCTGTAGAAGCCGGATTAATGGGCAGGAGGGTCGTCGCTAACGACGTGAATCCCCTGTCTCGGATTTTGACGGAACCTAGACTGGATCCGCCGATGACAAACGCGGTTGCAGAGAGGTTGGCACATATCAGGTACCGGGAAAAACTTGCTGCAGATCTCGATCTTTCAATGTTTTATCACCGCGATACGGAATCTGAAATTGTCGCACTCAAACAATACCTCGCAGAGCGCAAAGCGAATGGCGAGGAAGACGGCATTGATCGTTGGATAAGGATGGTGGCAACTAATCGCCTCACTGGCCATTCCCCAGGTTTCTTTTCTGTTTATACATTTCCACCGAACCAGGCGGTTACTGCTGAAAGTCAGAGGAAAATAAATGAGAAACGGAAACAGACACCAGAGTATCGAGACACTAAGAGCATCATACTGAAAAAAACAAGATCTTTGTTGAGCAAGCTTGCGGAGCCAGATAGAGCAAACCTGAGGAAAATAGCTGGATCTGCGCAATTCCTTACGGGAGATGCTCGTTTCACAAGAGGTATTGCGAATGAGTCCGTGCAATTAACCGTCACATCACCGCCATTCCTGGACATTGTGGGCTATGCGAGCGACAACTGGCTGCGTTGCTGGTTTAATGATATAGATGTTGAGGCGGTTGCGAAGACTATAACTATGGCCAAGACTATAGAAGCATGGTCGCTCGTGATGGGGGGTGTTTTTAAAGAGCTTTATCGCGTAACTAAGCCGGGCGGTTGGGTGGCATTTGAGGTCGGTGAGATCCGCAATGCAACATTGAGGCTCGAGGAATATGTTGTGCCCTTAGGCATTCAGGTTGGTTTTTCTTGTGAAGCAATTCTGATCAATAGTCAAATATTTACTAAGACCTCTAATCTATGGGGCGTGAAAAATAATAAGGCAGGAACAAATTCAAATCGCATTGTGGTTTTTAGGCGTTAGCAATAGTGCCTGAACCAAATGGAATGCTGAGCTGGGACATAAACGAAATGTCCCGTATTCTGAAGGTCAGTGTTGATGATGTTAGGGTATATTTTACCGACGGACGGCGTGTTTCCTTTCTTTTGGAACGTAGAATTGCGTACGAGGTGGTAAAAGGACAACTGGCGCCAAACGAGGGCGCTGGTTTCGATCTGATAGACCCTGATGGGAAAAAATGGGAGGTTAGAAGCATTACCAGCGGTGGTATTTATTTTTGCCCGAGTTACATGGTGGGCTCCGGTCGTCAGTTCGATGAAGCGGGATTTCTAAGGAAACTTGACGAGATCGAAGGGTATATAGTTTCTGATGTGGAAAGATTCCCGAACATTCCTTTCTGGGTTGTTCAAAAAATGACAGTTCTTGGGTGGTATAACGGCGGCCAATTGGGGGCAGGAACCAAGATTTCTCGCGCACGTGCACTTGCGCTTCTGCGGTAGATTATCCCTATTTGGGGTGGCGGGCTGCTCCGGAGGTTTTTCCGTCTTTCATAAAACGCTCATCCAGTGCTTCTATCCAGTGCCTGACCCGCAGCTCGGTTGCGGTCTGCAGGTGCGACTGGCAGCCGATGTTGGCGGTAAGGATTTCGGCAGGTGCCTCGGCGGTGAGCGCCTTGATCTTGTTGGCGAGCAGCCGTTGCGAAAGTTCCGGCTGCAGGATGGAGTAGGTCCCGGCCGAGCCGCAGCACAGATGCGCATCCGCAACGGGCACGAGATCGAAGCCAAGATCAACCAGCAGGGCTTCGACCCTGCCTTTCATTTTCAAGCCATGCTGCAGGCTGCAAGGCGCTTGAAACGCAACGCGGCGGGTTTCCGCTTCACGCCTCGCACCTCTCGTCTCACGGAGCTGGTCTTTCTCAGCGTCAATCACTTCGCTGATGTCCTTCGTGAGTGCCGAGACGCGCTTTGCTTTTTCGGCATAGGCCGGATCGTGCGCGAGCAGATGGCCATAGTCCTTGACCGTCACACCGCAGCCGCTCGCGGTCATGACGATCGCTTCGGCGCCCTGTTCGAGATGCGGCCACCAGGCATCGATGTTGCGCCGCATGTAATCCAGCGCTTCGTCGTGGGCGCTGAGATGCAGCGACACCGCGCCGCAGCAGCCGGCATTCGGTGCGCGCACGAGCGTGATGCCGAGGCGGTCGAGCACGCGCGCGGCGGCAGCATTGATATCGGGCGCGAGAGAGGGCTGCACGCAGCCTTCGAGCACCAGCATGGTGCGCGCATGACTGCGCTGCGGCCAGGTTTTGGCGGCAGGAGCTGCGGCAGGCACTTTGCGTTTCAACGCCGCTGGCAGCAGCGGGCGTGCCAGCTGTCCCAGCCGCAGCAAGGGGGTGAACAGCGAGGGGTTGGGGATGACCGTGCGCAGCGCTTTGCGTTGCAGGGATTCGAGCGCGTCGCGGCGGGTGCGGTCTTCGACGATCTGCCGTCCGATGTCGAGCAGCCGGCTGTAGTGCACTCCCGAAGGGCAGGTCGTTTCGCAGGCGCGGCAGGTGAGGCAGCGGTCGAGGTGCAGTCTGGTTTTTGCGGTGGCCGGAGCGCCTTCGAGCACCTGCTTGATGAGATAGATGCGGCCGCGCGGCCCATCGAGCTCGTCGCCGAGCAGCTGATAGGTCGGGCAGGTCGCGGTGCAGAAACCGCAATGCACGCATTTGCGCAGGATGGCATCGGCTTCGCGCCCCTCGGGGGTATCCTTGATGAAATCGGCGAGATTGGTTTGCATCGTTAACCGCGTGAAAAATGAAACGCGAGACGTGGAATATGCGAGGCGTATCGGTTCGCCGCGGTTGGATCCCGTTTCACATTTCACCTTTTACGTTGTACTAAAAATCGGGATACAGGCGGCCGGGATTCAGGATGCCTGCCGGGTCGAATGCATGCTTGAGTCGCTGATGCAGCCGCATCATCACCGGCGGCAGCGGATGAAACACGCCGGCGCTCTTGTCTGCGGCGCGAAACAGCGTGGCGTGGCCGCCGCCGCGGGCTGCGGCGCTGCGCACTGCCTGAGCCTCGGCGTCGGAGACGAGCCAGCGCAAGGCCCCTCCCCATTCGATGAGCTGGTCCCCCGGCAGGTCGAGCGGCGGCGTCGTGGACTTGAGCGAGATGCGCCACAGCGGCCGCTTCTGCTTGAAAAAATCCAGCTGCTGTTCACGCACTTCGCGCCAGAAGGCGGCGCCGTCCGCGACTTCCTCGCCGCCGAGTTTTTCCCGTGCGGCGCGCACTGCGGCAACCGCCCCCGAGAGCCGCACGTAGAGCAGATTGCCGGCGTGGCAGGTGGCGGACAGCGGCAGCGGTCTGCCGGCCCATTCGTTCATCAACGCAATCGCTTCGGCCCGGGTCTGCTCGCGGCGCAGAGTGATTTCGGCAGCGGGTAGCGGCAAGGTCTTGAGCGAGACTTCGAGAATCACGCCCAGCGTGCCCAGCGAGCCCGCCATCAGCCGCGACACGTCGTAGCCGGCGACGTTTTTCATGACTTTCCCGCCGAACCGCAGATCGGAGCCCTTGCCGTCGAGCATGCGCACGCCGAGCACCAGGTCGCGCACCGCGCCGGCGTAGGCGCGGCGCGGACCGGAAAGTCCCGCGGCGATGCAGCCGCCGAAAGTGGCGTTTTCCCCGAAGTGCGGCGGCTCGAAAGCGAGCATCTGGCCGTGCTCGCGCAAGGCGGCTTCGATTTCGACGAGTGGCGTGCCGGCCCGCGCGGTGAGCACGAGCTCGGTCGGTTCGTATTCGATGACGCCGCGATAGTCCGTGGTGCTCAGTGTTTCGCCGCGCAGGGCGCCGCCGTAGAAATCCTTGCTGCCGCCACCACGGATGCGAAGCGGTATCCCGTTTCTGGCGGCTTCGCGGATCGCATGAGCGAGCTGATCAATGATGTGTTGCATGTGTGAAAGTGAAGGGCAATGAGCAATGAATGATGATGGCCCCATTACCCATTCAGAATCGAGGCAGATCGGGAAACTTTTCCTGTCCGGCGTGCACGTGCATGTGGCCGAATTCGACGCAGCGGCGCAGCGTGGGCACCGCCTTGCCGGGGTTGAGCAGCGTGTGTTCGTCGAAAGCCTGCTTCACGGCGTGGAAAATCTCGAGCTCGGGCGGCCGGAACTGTTCGCACATCGAGTTTATTTTCTCGACGCCGACGCCGTGCTCGCCGGTGATGGTGCCGCCAACTTCGATCGACAGCTTGAGGATTCTCGCGCCGAATTCCTCGGTTTTTTCCAGTTCGCCGGGTTTGTTGGCATCATAGAGGATCAGCGGGTGCAGATTGCCGTCGCCGGCATGGAATACGTTCATGCAGCGCAGCCCGTACTCTTTCGACAATTCGGCGATGGCGTTGAGCACGCGCGGCAGCGCCTTTCTCGGGATGGTGCCGTCCATGCAGTAGTAATCGGGCGAGACCCGTCCCGCAGCGGGGAAGGCCGCCTTGCGCCCGGCCCAGAAACGCAGGCGTTCGGACTCGTTTTGCGAAACGCGTACTTCGGTCGCGCCGCTTGCCTGCATCACGGCTTTCATGCGTTCTATCTCTTCGGCGACTTCCTCGGCGTTGCCGTCGGATTCGCACAGCAGGATGGCTTCAGCGTTTAACGGGTAGCCGGCGTTGACGAAAGGCTCCACCGCGCCGATGGTGATCCTGTCCATCATTTCGAGCCCCGCCGGAATGATGCCGGAGGCGATGATGTTGGCGACCGCCCGGCCGGCCTTGTTCACGTCGTCGAACGCCGCCAGCACGCATTGCGCGCTTTCGGGTTTCGGCAGCAGCCTCACCGTGATCTCGGTGACGACGCCGAGCATGCCTTCGGAACCGGTCATCAGTGCCAGCAGATCGTAGCCCGCCGCATCGAGGCCATCGCTGCCGATTTCCACCGCTTCGCCTTCGATGGTGAGCATGCGCAGCTTGAGGATGTTGTGCACGGTGAGTCCGTACTTGAGGCAGTGCATGCCGCCGGCGTTCTCCGCGACGTTGCCGCCGATCGAGCATGCGATCTGCGACGAAGGATCAGGCGCGTAGTAAAGGCCATAAGGCGCCGCGGCTTCGGAGATCGCCAGATTGCGCACGCCGGGCTGCACGCGAGCGGTGCGCGCGGCGCGGTCGATTTCGAGGATGCGCATCATTTTGGCGAGCGACAACAGCACGCCGTTGCCGAGCGGCAGCGCGCCGCCCGAAAGACCGGTGCCCGCGCCGCGTGCCACCACCGGCACGCGCATCTCGTGGCAGGTCCTGAGGATGCGCTGCACCTGCTGCTCGTTTTCCGGCAGCGCGACCACCATCGGCACCTGGCGATAGGCGGAAAGGCCGTCGCACTCGTACGGCTTGACGTCTTCCTCTTCGAACAGCACCGAGGACTCGGGCAGGAAGGCGCGCAGCGCCTCCGCCACCCGGCGCTGGCGGACGCGGTCGATGGCGGACGTTTCAACTGCGACGTTCATGGCTCAATTTTAGCAGACGACCGGCGCGGAGGGCGGATGATCTTGTTGCAGCGGGCCGCGCCGTCATGCGCGTATGACTTTTCCCGGATTGAGCAGATTGCGCGGGTCGAGCGCCTGCTTGATCGCGCCCATGACCGCGACCGCCTCGCCGTGCTCGGCGGCCAGGAAATCGAGCTTGCCGCAGCCGATGCCGTGTTCGCCGGTGCAGGTGCCGCCCATGCGCAGCGCGCGTTCCACGACCCGCCGGTTGAGCGCTTCGGCCTCGTCGGCGTCGGCCGGATTGGCGGGATCGATCAGCACCACGAGATGGAAATTGCCGTCGCCGACGTGGCCGAAAAGCGCAATCGGCATCGAGGCCGTGGCGACGTCACGGCCGCTTTCGGCGATGCATTCGGCGAGCCGCGAGATCGGCACGCACACATCGGTCGAAAATGCACGGTTGCCGGGCCGCAGCGCGCGGCACGCGGGATAAGCCTCGTAGCGCGCCTGCCACAGGCGCGTGCGTTCTTCGGCGCGGGTTGCCCATTCGAAATCCATGCCACCCAGTTGCCTGGCGAGGTCCTGCACCGTTGCGGCCTGTTCGGCGACACCCGCCGGCGAGCCATGGAATTCGCAGAACAGCATCGGTGCCTCGCGCAGGCCGAGCTTGCTGACGCGGTTGATGGCCTTGATCGTGAGCGCATCCAGCAGCTCGCAGCGCGCGATCGGCACACCGAGCTGTATGGTCTGGATCACGGTGCGCACCGCGGCGTCCACCGACGGAAAAGTGCATACCGCCGCCGCCATCGCCTCGGGCAGCGGATGGAGTCTGAGGGTTGCTTCGGTGATGACGCCGAGCGTGCCTTCGGAGCCGACGAAAAGCCGTGTGAGGTCATAGCCGGCCGAGGACTTGCGAGCACGACCGCCGGTGCGGATCACGCGGCCGTCGGCAAGCACCACGGTGAGCCCCATCACGTTTTCGCGCATGGTGCCGTAGCGCACGGCGTTGGTGCCCGAGGCGCGCGTTGCCGCCATGCCGCCGAGCGTGGCATCGGCGCCGGGATCGATGGGGAAAAACAGGCCGGTGCCGCCGAGATGCTGGTTCAGCTGGTTGCGCGTGACGCCGGCCTGCACCGTGGCGTCGAGATCGTCGGCGTTGACTGCGAGGATGCGGTTCATGCGGCTGAGATCGAGGCTCACTCCGCCGTGGATCGCCAGCACGTGGCCTTCGAGCGAGCTGCCGGCGCCGAAGGCGATGATCGGCACGTCGTGTGCGCCGCAGAGCTTGACGATCTCTGCGACTTCCTCCGTCGATTCGGGGTAGACCACGGCATCGGGCGCTGCGGCCGGGTGCGCCGATTCGTCCCTGCCGTGGTGTTCGAGTGTGGCGGCAGCGGTCGCAACGCGTTCGCCGAACCGCGCGCGCAGCGCGGCCAGCAATGCGGCCGGGAAAGGTTTGCGCAATGGAAGCGTGGGCGAAGCGAGGCGGTTCATGAACACGGTCCCCGGACGATCATCGCATTGTAGCCCCGAACCGCCGTGCGCAGAACGGTCTTATCCGGCGACTTCGTGGTTGGCCATTTTTTCCAGCGCGCGCACCAGTGCCGAGTGATCCCACTTGGCACCGCCGTGGGCGACGCAGGCGTTGAACAACTCCTGCGCGGTGGCAGTGTTGGGCAGGCTCATGCCCATCGCGCGTGCGCCCGCGAGCGCGAGGTTCAGATCTTTTTGATGCAATTCGATCCGGAATCCGGGGTCGAAGGTGCGCTTGATCATGCGCTCGCCATGGACTTCGAGGATGCGCGAAGCAGCGAAGCCGCCCATCAGTGCCTGGCGGACTTTGGCGGGATCGGCGCCGGCCTTGGCGGCGAACAGCAGCGCTTCGCCCACCGCTTCGATGTTGAGCGCGACGATGATCTGATTGCAGACCTTGCAGGTCTGGCCGTCGCCGTTTGCCCCGACCAGCGTGATGTTCTTGCCCATCAGCTCGAATACCGGCTTCACCTTGTCGAACGCGGCTTGAGGGCCGCCGACCATGATGGTGAGCGCGGCGTTTTTCGCGCCGACTTCGCCGCCGGAGACCGGCGCATCCAGGTAATAGCATCCTAAGTCATTGATTTTATTAGAAAATTTTTTGGTCTCCAAAGGCGAGATCGAGCTCATGTCGACCACGATCTTGCCTTTGGAAAGGCCCTCGGCGACGCCGCCCGCGCCGAACAGCACTTTTTCCACGTCGGGCGTGTCGGGCACCATGGTGATCACGATGTCGGCTTTCTGCGCGACTTCCCTGGCGCTGGCGCAAGCCTTGCCGCCGGCGGCAATCAGTTCCTGTGGCACGCCGCTGCGCGAGTGCAGGTAAAGCGTGTGACCGCCTTTGATGAGATTGGCCGCCATGGGCTTGCCCATGATGCCAAGACCGATGAATCCGATGTTGCTCATGTAAACCTCCATTGAAGAAAACGAAGATGCCACGCCTCCTGGCGCGTTGCAGGTGCGACAGCGGACCGGGTCAGTGGCCGCCGGAGGGCGGCATGGCCGGTGCCGGCTTCTTTGCCTTGTCCGGATTGAGCACGATCTGGTTCAGAAGGACGAAAAGCAGCAGCCCGAAACCGGCGATGTCGGTATACAGCCCGGGCTTGATCAGCAATACCGCGGCGGTGACCAGCAACAGCCGTTCCCAGTGACGCGTTTCGCGCCAGAAATAACCGAACAGTCCGCCGGCCAGACAGATCACGCCGATGGTGGCCGTCGTTGCCGCGAGCAGTATGGTCGGCCAGTCGCCGATCATCAGCAACGAGGGTTCGAAGATGAACATGAAAGGCACGATATAGCCGGCGGCGCCGACGCGCACTGCAGCCCAGCCCGATTGCCATAGCGGCGCCTTGGCGAGCCCCGCTGCGGCGTAGACCGCCAGCGCCACCGGTGGCGTGATCGCCGACAGGATCGCGAAATAGAACGCGAACATATGCGCCGCGGGCGCGATGGCGCCAAGCTTGATGATGGCCGGCACCAGCAGCGAAACCATCACGATGTAGGCCGGCGTGGTCGGCATGCCCATGCCGAGCACGATGCCGGCGAGCATGGTGAGGACCAGCGAGAGCGCCAGCGTTTCCCGCGACAGGTCGACGACCAGCGAAGTGAAATTGATGGCGGCCCCGGTGAGCGTGATGACGCCGATCACGATGCCGGCGCAGGCGCAGGCGAGCGCCACGGCGACCGAGTTCTTGGCGCCGTCTTCCAGCGCATCCCAGACCGTTCGCCAGGTGATGCCCTGGCGCGTGGTCTTGCGCAGCAGGGCGACCGGCACGCAGCTTAACGTTCCGGCGAGTGCGCACAGCGGTGCGCTGTATCCCAGTATCAGGCCGAACAGGACCACCAGAATGGGGATGAACAGGTGGCCGCGCACGCGCATCACTTCGCCAAAGCGCGGGATCTCGGAGCGCGGCAGCCCGACGAGGCCGACGCGCTTGGCTTCGAAATGCACGGCAAAGAATACCGCCACGTAGTAGAGCAGGGCGGGGATTGCCGCCCACAGCGTGACCTGCAGGTAGCTGACGGCGAGAAACTCCGCCATCACGAAAGCCGCCGCGCCCATGATGGGCGGCATGATCTGGCCGCCGGTGGAAGCCACCGATTCGACCGCCGCGGCGAACGGCGGCCGAAAACCGGTGCGCTTCATGAGCGGGATGGTGATCGGGCCGTCGACCAGCACGTTGGCGACCGCGCTGCCCGACACCGTGCCGAACAGGCTGGAGCTCACCACCGCGACCTTGCCCGGCCCGCCGGCGGTGTGGCCGGTGAGCGACAGCGCGAAATCCATGAACAGCTGGCCGATGCCGGTGCGTTCCATGAAAGAGCCGAACAGCACGAACATGATGACGTAAGCGGCGGAAACGCCCAGTGTCGGGCCGAAAATGCCTTCGGTCGTCAGATACATGATTTCGATGATCTGCTCGGGGCGGGATTGGGCGACGAACACGCCGTAGAGCAGGAAAATGAGCGCGGTGAGCGGCAACGCCCAGCCGATCACGCGCCGCGTCGCCTCCAGCACGATCAGCACGAACACCACGCCGAGCGCGAGTTCGAGACGGGTCGGATCGTCGACGAATACGAAACGCTGCAGCAGGTATTCGTGATTGATCCAGATATAGGCGATGGTGACTATCGAGGCGGCGATGAACAGCAGTTCGGGCCACGATACCCTCGCGCCTTCGCGCCGGGTGAAACCGGGGGACATCAGGAACACCAGCGCCAGCGCGAACAGCAGGTGGGTGCTGCGGAAATAAAGCGCCTGGGGCGCGCCGATGAAAGCGATGGTCAGGTGATATACCGACATGCCTACCGCGATCAGCGCGATCAGGCTTTTCAGCACACGGTCAGCCGTCATGAGCGATGTGGAAATGGAAATGAACGGGTGAAAAAACAGCGGCGCAGGATCCTGCGCCGCCGTTGCGGATCAGCAATCAGAGAACCTTGGCTTCTTTGTAATATTTCAACGCGCCGGGATGGTACGGCACGCCGACATCGGTCGCCATGTCCTTGACGGTCAGCCCTTTGACCGCCGACACCACGTTGCCGAGATTCTCGACGTTGGTGGCGAGCGCCTTGGTGATTTTGTAGACTGTGTCTTCGGGCAGCTTGCAGCTCGCGATCAGATGCGTCCACGTGCCTATGGTCTGCACATCCTTGTCCTGCTTGGGATAGCTGCCGGCTTTGATGATGCGCTTGTCGTAACCGCGGTTGATTTTCTGCAGCGCCTTGAGCTTCTCGTCCGGCACTTCCAGCACGCGGATGTCGCGGGCCGAGGCGAGGTCCATCACCGACGAAGCCGGCACGGTCGTGATCAGCGTGAACACCTGGGCGTGGCCGTCCTTGAGCTGTGATACCGAATCGGTGTACGAGCCGTGATTGACTTTGGACAGCTGGCCGTAATCGAGGCCGTAGACCTTGAGCACGTCGCGTGTCATCTGCTCGCCGGTGTTGCCTTTCTGCTGGGTGGTGAGCGCCTTGCCTTTGGCGTCGGCGACGGTCTTGATGCCGGCGTCGACGAGCCCGACCATGTGGAAATACTGGAAGTAGAGGGTCGCGACCTGGCACACGTTGTCCTGCTTGCCTTTGAACGGCTCGACGCCGTTGACGCCGTCGACCGACGACACCGCGTTGCCGAAACCCATCTCGGCCTTGCCGCTCTGCACGCCGACGACGTTGGAGATGCCGGCGCCCGGTAGCACCTGCACGCTGGTTCCAGGCACGTTTTTCTCGATGATGCCCTGGATCGCGCCGCCCAGCGGATACCACGATCCGCCCTGCGGGCCGGTCATCAGTTTCAATTGCTGTGCCGAAGCGGGCGCGGCAAAAGTGGCGGCGAGGGCCGCCGTTGCGAGCATTTTTCCGAACTGCGGGAGCGGGATCATGGAACCTCCTGTGAATTTTTCAGTTGCCGGATGGCGGAAACCTCTTTTGGAATCCAGATTGTGTGGTTGCGCATGCGCGGAAGTCAAGCACCCGGGGCGGCGCTCCGGCGAAACAGGGAGTCAGCGCCCGAGATAAGGCTTGACCCACGTCAAGCCGGCATCCGTCGTGGTGGCGGGTTTGTATTCACAGCCTATCCATCCCGCATAGCCGATGCGGTCGATGAAATCGAACAGGAATTCATAATTGATCTCGCCGGTGCCGGGTTCGTGGCGGCCGGGGTTGTCGGCGATCTGCATGTGCGCGATGAGCTTGAGGTTTTTTTCGATGGTGTGCGCGAGATCGCCCTCCATGACCTGCATGTGATAGATGTCGTACTGCAGGAACAGATTGTCCGAACCGGTTTCGGCGATGATGTCGAGCGCCTGTTGCGTGTGGTCGAGGTAAAACCCGGGGATGTCGCGAACGCTGTTGACCGGCTCGATGAGCAGCCTGATGCCGGCCTGTTTGAGCTTTTGCGCCGCGAACCCGAGATTGGAGACGAAAGTCGCGCGTACCTTGGCGGGCGCGACGTTGGCGGGTGCGATGCCGGCAAGACAGTTCAACTGTCGGCAGCCGAGCGCGGTTGCGTATTCGATTGCGCGTTCCACGCCGTCCTGGAATTCGCCGACGCGCTCGGGGTGGCAGGCGATGCCGCGTTCGCCTGCGGCCCAGTTGCCGGCGGGCAGGTTGTGCAGCACCTGGACGAGCCGGTGTCGGTGCAGCAGGTCGGCGAGCCGGTTCTTGTCGAAATCGTAGGGAAACAGGTACTCGACGCCGGTGAAGCCGGCGCGGGCGGCGGCGGCGAAGCGGTCGAGAAAGGCGTGCTCGTTGTAGAGCAGCGTCAGATTGGCGGCGAATCGGGGCATGGTGACAAAACTCCGGGCGATGAAAATCAGCAGAAGTTACTGCCAGGCAGGATGAAAGTCCAGAGGCTCGCGGCGGTGCGCGGCCGTAGTGCTGCGCACCGCCGCGTGGCGCGGCAGAGGGGAGGTCTGCATGCACTGCTCCGGGGACGCAATGAATGTCTCGACCCGAAAAAGCAACTCCGCCCTCTAACACTCCCGACCGGTTATTTTCCGAATCCCACCCGCGCACGGCACCATGAACCCACAAGACAGCCACCAGACGCGCTCCTTCACTTTGCCGCAACTCATCGGGGCCGCGAGCCAAGGTGTTTCGCTTTCGGCGGGAGATCAGATCGTTTTCTTGGACGAGCGCTTCAACGGTTTGCAACCCCATAACTGGGCCGCATTCATCGAGGAGCTCAGCAAGCTCTTTAATCGCCAGCGCGCGTGTCTCTGCACCGAAATCCCCGAAGACTCCATCAAGGTGTTGGCCCTTGATCCGGTTTCGCTTCTGGTTCTCAAGCCACTCACAATCCACTGCGCTACGAGGTCTAACTGGCTCTTGCCGTCTCTGACTCCGCTCACCTTCCGCTGCATCGAAAAGCTGCATGACACAGAGGTCATCCCGAGGAGCACC
>JBKBXX010000044.1:0-24141 GCA_046313915.1 Burkholderiales bacterium
TCATGACCAGCAGTTCCAGCGCATTGTCGAAAGAGGCCGAGTCGGACTGGCCTTCGTAGATCAGCGGCCACAGCTTGTCGAGATCCTTGCCGAGCACGGGGCTGGAAATGGCGCCCTGGCGTGCGCGGATCCAGTTGACGTTGCCGCGCAGGGTGTTGATCTCGCCGTTGTGCGCGATTAGCCGGAACGGATGGGCGAGATCCCAGGTCGGGAAGGTATTGGTCGAAAAACGCTGATGCACCAGCGCCAGCGCCGAGACGACGCGCGGGTCCTGCAGATCCTTGTAATACCTGCCGACCTGATCGGCGAGCAGCATGCCCTTGTAACCGACGGTGCGCGCCGACATCGTCGGCACGTAGAATTCCTTGCCGTGCGCGAGCTTGAGCGCCTGGATCGCGTGACCGGAAGACTTGCGGATGATGTAGAGCTTGCGTTCCAGCGCATCGGTGACGGTGACGCCAGCGCCGCGGCCGATGAACACTTGGCGGATCACCGGCTCGATCTTCTTGACCGATTCCCCCAGCCCCGAGTTGTCGCATGGCACGTCGCGCCAGCCGAGCAGGATCTGGCCTTCGTCCTTGATGGCGCGCTCGATTTCGTATTCGCATGCGAGACGTGAAGCGGGCTCCTGTGGCAGGAACACCATGCCGACGCCGTATTGCCCGAAAGGCGGCAGCTTGACGCCTTGCAGAGCCATTTCCTCGCGGAAAAACCTGTCGGGAATCTGCAGCAGAATGCCTGCGCCGTCGCCGGCGAGCGGATCCGCGCCCACCGCGCCGCGATGGGTCAGGTTTTTCAGGATCTGCAGCCCTTGTTCGACGATGGCATGGCTTTTCCTGCCCTTGATGTTCGCAACAAAACCGACGCCGCAGGCGTCATGTTCGTGGACGGGGTCGTAAAGCCCCTGTCCTGGCGGTAGTGACAGACCAAAGCGGTTCATGTTGCGCCCTCGTCAAATAAAGCCATGTCGGCACAAAAGGTTGGACACGGATTGCTGCGTCGCAACAACGATCGCCGAGTGGCCGGTTTATTACTGGGGTGAAACTTTGGAAGTTTACCTGCTTCACGGGGCTACATCAACCGCCGCCGCCCGCGCGCGGCTCAGACCGCCTCGACGGCGAACAGGCGCCGGTATTCGCGTATGGCATAACGATCGGTCATGCCCGCGATATAGTCGGCGATGGCGCGCGGCGCATCGTCGCCCGCCCGGGTCTGGAATTCGGGCGGCAAGAGGCCGGGGTCGGCGAGAAAGGCGTTGAACAAATCGGTCACGATGCGGCGCGCCTTGGCGCTCATGCGCGCCACGCGGTAGTGCTGGTAGAGATTGAGCCGCAGGAACTGCTTGAGCTCCTGCTGCTCGTCGCGGATTTTCTCGCTGAAGGCGATCAGCGGGGGAGCCGCGCGCACATCGTCGATGGTCCGCGGCGCATGCTTCCGGATGTTGGCCGCGCTGTGGCGGACGAGATCGGTCACCAGGGTGCCGATCATGCGCCGCACGGTTTCATGCACCAGGCGCCGGCCATGAAGTTGCGGAAATTCGCGCAAGGCGGACTTGATGTGCCGCGAAAAAATGCGCACCTCCGACAGCTGTTCGAGGGAAATCAGCCCCGAGCGCAGCCCGTCGTCGACGTCATGATTGTTGTAAGCGATTTCATCGGCGAGATTGGTGATTTGCGCCTCGAGCGAAGGCTGCCTTTTTCTGAGGAAGCGCTCTCCGAGATCGCCCAGCATCCTGGCGTTTTTCGGCGAGCAATGCTTGAGTATGCCTTCGCGGGTCTCGAAAGTCAGGTTGAGGCCGTCGAAAGCGCCGTAGCGCTGTTCGAGCACGTCGACGACGCGCAAGGATTGCAGGTTGTGCTCGAATCCGCCGTGCGCTTTCATGCAGGCGTTGAGCGCATCCTGTCCGGAATGACCGAACGGCGTATGCCCCAGATCGTGCGCCAGCGCGATCGCCTCGGTCAGGTCTTCGTCGAGCCGCAGGTTGCGAGCGACCGAGCGCCCGATCTGCGCGACTTCCAGGCTGTGGGTGAGCCGGGTGCGAAACAGATCGCCTTCGTGATTGACGAATACCTGGGTTTTGTATTCGAGCCGGCGGAATGCGGTCGAGTGGATGATGCGGTCGCGGTCGCGCTGAAATTCGCTGCGCCCGGTGGGAGGCGCTTCGCGGTACCGTCTGCCACGGGAGTTGTGTGAAGACGCGGCGTAAGGCGCGAGGTCAGGCATGGGCGGACTGGCTGCCCAGGACATCGGCAAGCGCGGTTTCGGCCACCGCATCGGCAATGAAGGCTTCGCCGATGCGTCTGAGCAGGATGAAACGGATCCTGCCGCCTTCGACTTTCTTGTCGTGCCCCATCAGCTCGAGATAGCGTTCGACACCGAGGGCGGGTGCCGCCACTGGCAGCTTCGCGCGGGACAGCAGGTCGACGACGCGCTGGACATCATGGCGTCCGATCAGCCCCAGGCGCTGCGAAAGCTCGGCCGCGAGCACCATGCCGGCAGCGACGGCTTCGCCATGCAGCCAGACACCAAAGCCGAGGCCGGCTTCGATCGCATGGCCAAAAGTGTGCCCGAGGTTGAGCAGGGCGCGCACCCCGCTTTCCCGCTCGTCGAGCGCCACGATTTCGGCCTTGTTGCGGCACGAGCGCTCGATGGCGTGGGCGAGCGCTTGCGGGTCGCGTGCCGACAGCCGGGTGATGTTTTTTTCCAGCCACACGAAGAACTCGGCATCGCGGATCAAGCCGTATTTGATGATTTCCGCGATGCCCGCGGCGAGCTCGCGTTCGGGCAGGGTATCGAGCGTGTCGGTGTCGGCTATCACCGCCTGCGGCTGGTAAAAAGCGCCGATCATGTTTTTGCCGAGAGGATGGTTGATCGCGGTTTTGCCGCCGACTGCGGAATCGACCTGCGCGAGCAGCGTGGTCGGCAGCTGGATGAACGGGATGCCGCGCTGATAGACCGCGGCAGCAAAACCGGCGAGATCGCCGATGACGCCGCCGCCGAGAGCGAGCAGCGTGGTCTTGCGCTCACAGCGGTGCGCCAGCAGCGCATCGAAGATCTGGTTGAGCGTTTCCCAGTTCTTGTATGCCTCGCCGTCAGGGAGCACGACGGTTACCGCTTCGATGCCGTTTGCCGCGAGCGCTTCGGTCAGTGGCGCGAGGTAAAGCGCGGCAACGGTCGTGTTGGTGACGACCGCGACTTTTTTCTGGGAAAGTTTTGCCGCGATCAGATCGACACGGCGCAGCAGACCCGGCCCGATATGGATCGGATAGCTGCGGTTGTCGAGGGCTACGGTCAGGGTTTGCATGGGGTCTGCCCTATTTCAGTCAACGGCTGCGCAACGCCTCGCCGGGCGCGCGGTGCGCTCCGGAGGCGAGGTGTTGCGCGAGTTTCTGCTCGAGCCGGCTCGCGAGGCTGCCGAGACTCTGTTTGCCGGTATCGATGATGATGTCGGCGATCTCGCGGTAAAGCGGATCGCGCTGCACGAAAAGTTCCTGGAGCTTGGCGAGCGGGTCTGCGGTTTGCAGCAAAGGCCGGTTTTTGTCGTGCCGCGTGCGCTGCCACAGATCGTTGACCGTGGCGCGCAGATAAACCACCGTGCCGTGTTGCGCGAGCAGCCGGCGGTTCTGTTCGGAAAGGACGGCGCCGCCTCCGGTGGCGAGGACGATGTCCGTGCGCCGGACCAGTTCGGCCAGCAATTTGCTTTCGCGTTCGCGAAAGCCGCCTTCGCCCTCGATTTCGAAAATCACCGGAATCTTGACGCCAGTGCTGCGTTCGATTTCCTGGTCGGAGTCGACGAAGGTCTTGTTGAGGCGCCGCGCCAGGATCTTGCCGACCGAAGTCTTGCCCGCGCCCATCAGACCCACCAGAAAAATGTTGCCCGGCAGGTCGTGGTGACGCGGTGCGCTATCGGCGAAGTTGCTCAT
This sequence comes from Burkholderiales bacterium, assembly GCA_046313915.1. Taxonomy (GTDB): domain Bacteria; phylum Pseudomonadota; class Gammaproteobacteria; order Burkholderiales; family SG8-41; genus CAKKQX01. The sequence continues at coordinate 3,924 of JBKBXX010000044.1, forward strand.
GAGGCGATTCTAGCGGAATCGCTGCCAATGGCATAACGGCCGCAGCCGTTGCGACGGAGGCGGGTGCGGGAAAGCGCTGTTTTTGCCGCGCGTCCGCCATCAGGGGCGCAGCGTCAGGCCGTCTTTGATGATCTTAGGGGAAACGAAGATCAGCAGTTCGCGCCGGTCGTCTTGCCTGCTGTTGTTTTTGAACAGAAAGCCGACATAGGGCAGGTCGCCCAGCACCGGCACCTTGTTGGTGAGCGAACGCTCCTCCTGCGTGTAAATGCCGCCGATTACCACGGTGCCGCCGTTTTCGACCAGCACCTCGGTCGTGATCTGTTTGGTGTCGATCGAAGGGCCGGCGGTGGTGGTGGTGCCGACGCTGTCCTTGTGCACGTTCAGACTCATGATCACGTTGTCGTCGGGCGTGATCTGGGGTTTCACTTTCAGCGACAGCGTCGCTTTTTTGAACGAAACGCTGGTCGCGCCGCTGGAAGTGGCCTGCTGGTAGGGGATTTCCGTGCCCTGTTCGATGGTGGCCTCGACCTGGTCGGCGGTGATGACGCGCGGGCTGGAGATGATCTTGCCTTTGCCGTCGGCCTGCAGCGCCGTCAGCTCGAGGTTCAGGAAACGCGTCTTGCTCTGGTTGAACAGCAGGAACGAGAATATCCCGGCCTGTGCCCCGCCGATCCCGCCTCCCGGCAGGTTGACGCTGAGGGAGTCATTGGGAAAAGCGGGCAGCGTCGAACTCTGTCCGGTATGGAATCCCGTATCGTTGAGGTTGCCGCCGATCAGCCCGCGGACCGGGCTGTTGGCGGAGCCGAGGCTGTCGCCGCTGCCCACCGTGTCGTGATAGCCGAGCCGCACCCCCAAGTTGCGGCTGAAGGTGTCGGAGGCCTCGACGATGCGCGATTCGATCATGACCTGGCGCACCGGCACGTCGATTTTGCGGATCAGCTTCCGCACTTCCTCGAGCCGTGCCGGCGTGTCCTGCACGAAAATGGTGTTGGTGCGGGCATCGATCACCGCGCTGCCGCGCTTGGACAGGATGCGCTGCTTGTCGTCGGCCAGGATTTTCTGGAAAGCGGCGGCTTTCTGGTAGTTGAGCTGGAAGCTTTCGGTGCGGGTCGGTTCCAGATCGGCGATTTGCTGCCGCGCTTCGAGCGCGAGTTTTTCCCGGGTTGCAAGCTCGTCGCGCGGCGCAATCCAGACCACGTTGCCGGTCTTGCGCATGTCGAGCCCTTTGCTCTGGAGGATGATGTCGAGCGCCTGGTCCCACGGCACGTCCTTCAGGCGCAAGGTCAGATTGCCGGAAACGGTGTCGCTGGTGATGATGTTGAGGCCGGTGAAATCCGCGATGACCTGAAGCACCGCGCGCACTTCGACGTTCTGGAAGTTGAGCGAGAGCTTCTCGCCGGCGAATCCCTGGCGCACCAGGCGGCCGGGGTCTTCGGTCAGCGGTTTGATTTCGATGATGAAGCGGGTGTCGGTTTGATAGGCCGAATGCTCCCAGTCGCCTTTGGGGTCGATGACGATGCGCGCGTTGCCGGCCTGCGGAAAAGCCTCGATGGTCTGAACCGGCGTGCCGAAATCGGTGACATCGAGACGGCGTTCGAGGTTTTTGGGCAGCGCGGTGTTGATGAAATCGATCACCACCCGCCGCCCCTGCTGCCGGACATCGATGCCCACCGCGTTGTCCGACAGATCGACCACGATACGCCCTTCGCCGCCGCTGCCGCGGCGAAAATCGATGTCGCGTAGGCTGTGCTTCCGGTCGCCGGGGCGCGCCTCGGCAAAGTGCTGGACGAGGCCGCCGGCTGCCGCTGCCGCGCCGCCGGCTCCCTGCAGCGTGATCAGCAGCGATTTGCCGTCGATCCGCGTGTCGTAGCTCAGGCTTCTTGCGAGCTCGAGCACCATGCGGGTGCGGTTGCCTGCCTGTATGACGTTGATTTTGCGCAGATCTCCCTCGTTGGTTTCCTGCTGGCTGCGACCCAGGGCGTTGCCGGTATCGGGAAAATCGAGAGCGATGCGTGGCGGGTTGTTGAGCACGAAACCGGCAGGCGGATTGGCGGGAGCGTTTTTAAGTGCCACCTTGATGACGATTTTTCCCCCTTGCTGCGGAGAAACGCTGACGCTTTCGATGCTGTTGCCGGTTTGTGCCGCAGCGGCTGCGCCCGCGAGCGCGAAAAGCAGCAGCACGGCGCACCGGGCGCCGCGGCGCAGTAATTCGAGTGCGAACTTCATTTTCTGGCCTCCTGTTCGTCCTGCAGCAGCAGCGTCTGTTCCTTTTCTTCCCAAGTGCCACTGCCGCCCTGGACGATTTCCCTGAGCTTGACGGCGGATTCCGAGATCGCGGTGATACGCCCAAAGTTCTGACCCAGATAGTTGCCGGGCTTGACGCGAAACAGGTTGTTGTCCGGCGTCTTGATCAGCGCATAGATGTCTTTTTTCTGCTGCAGCGTCCCGACCATTTTGAGATTCTCGAGCGGATAGGTTTCCAGAGGCTCGCGGCGGCGGTGGAAATCGGGTTGGATCCCTCCCGCGACCGCGGTTCTGGGCGGCTCGATCTTGCGTGGACGGAAAGGATCGGTGAGATCGAAGGCATTGTAAGTGAACGGTTCATAAGGCTTGACTTCCGGCAACGGTGGGATGCGTCCGCGCGGCAGATTGTCGGAATCTTTGACAAACTGCCTCAAGTCGGAGTGTGGCTCGCCGCTGCAGGCGGCGAGCGCAAGGCATGCCAGCGAGAAGACGAGAACGTTGCGCATCATTTTTTTGCCGCACCTGCTGGGGGCTTGCTGCCGGCAGCCGCTTTCCGCTGCCTGGCGATTTCGTCTTCGTCGAGATAGCGGAAAGTCTTGGCGGTCGCGTCCATGGTCAACACGCCGTCCTTGCCGCCGACCAGGCTGATGTCGTTGAGCGTGACGATGCGCGGCAGCTTGCCGATGTCGCTCGCGAAGGCGCCGATGTCATGATAGCTGCCGGTGATCTTGAGGGTGATGGGCAGCTCGGCATAGAAATCCCTGATCACTTCCTGCTGCGCCGGCTTGAACAGTTCGAACTGCAGACCACGGCCCAGCCCGGCTTGGTTGATGTCGGTCAGCAGCGCGTCCATTTCGGACCTGCCGGGCAGCTGTTTGAGCAGCGCGCCGAACTGCTTTTCGATATCTTCCTTTTGCTTGATGTAGGCGGCGAGATTTATGGCCTGCTTCTTTTTATCGAGAAAAGCCGCGCGCAATCGCCCTTCCTTTTCCTTCTCGGCATTGATCTGCTCGATTTGGTGTTGCCAGTCGAACCAGTAGCCGGCGCCGGTGATCAACAGCAAAGATAGCAGCAACACACCCAGTTTCGGCAGAACCGGCCACGAGCCGATTTTTTTGGGATCGAGTCTTCTGAGGTCGTCAAGCGTCATGCTGCGTCATCCTCTGGCGGCGGCCGGCTTGGACGCCGCGCTGCTTCTGGCATCACCACCCGCTTTGGGGCGGGTGATGTCGATGTTCATGGTGAATTCGTTGATCCGCGTTCCGCCCTGCGTCAGCGCCTTGATTTCTATCAGGGCGGGGTTTTCGAGATGCTGCGACGATTCGAGGTTGCGCATCAGCGCCGACACCCGCGCCTGCGATTGCGTAAGACCGGTGATGGTGACCTTGTTGCCCGTCTGCTTGATGCTTTTCAGATAAATGCCGTCGGGCAGCTGGCGTACCATCTGGTCGAGCAGATGCACCACCTCCGAGCGGTTGCTCTGCAGGGTTTCCACCACCTTCTTGCGCGCAAGCAAAGCGGCAATCTGCTCCTTCAGCGCCTTGATTTCCCCGATCTGCTTGTCGAGCTTGGTGGTTTCCGCCTGGAGATAATCGTTGCGGGCAATCTGCTCGTCGAGCCGTTCGCCGAGGTAGGTGTGGGCGAGGAGCCATATCGCCATGCCGACGGCGGCGACAGCGCCCAGCATCAGGAAAAACTGCTGCTGCTGCTGTTTGCGCCGCATCTCGCGATGCGGCAGCAGGTTGATGCGGATCATGGCGGGCCGAACCTCCGCATTGCCAGGCCGCACGCCACCATCAGCGAAGGCGCGTCCTGGACCAGGTTCTTGGGCCTGATTTTCGAGGATACCGCCATCTCTGCAAACGGATTGGCCACCGTGGTGCTGACCTCGGTGCGCTTGGCGACGATTTCATCGATGCCGGGAATCGCTGCGCAGCCACCCGACAGGACGATGTGGTGGACCTGGTTGAATTGGGTCGAAGTGAAAAAAAACTGGAGTGCCCGCGCGACTTCGAGCGCGAGCATTTCCATGAACGGCTGCAGCACTTCTGCTTCATAGCCGTCGGGCAAGCCGCCGTTGCGCTTTGCGGCTTCCGCTTCCTCGGCGGGCAGGCCGTATCGGTTCTGGATTTCCTGCGTGAGCTGCTGGCCGCCGAAAGGCTGCTCGCGCATGTAGACCGCCTGGCCGTTGCGCAGGATGTTGACGTTCATGATTGTGGCGCCGACGTCGACGATGGCGATGTTCTGGTCTTTGCCCTTGTCGGGAAACCGCGATTCGATGAGCTCGAAAGCCGCCTGGCTGGCGAAGATGTCGACGTCCATGACCACGGCTTTCAGCCCTGCCGCCTCGGCCACCGCGACGCGGTCCACGATCTTGTCCTTGCGGGATGCGGCGATGATCACCTCGACGTCCTCGGGGTTGTTGGGCGCGGGGCCGATTACCTGGAAGTCGAGATTGACCTCGTCGAGGGAGAACGGGATGTATTGATTGGCTTCGGTTTCGACTTGCAGCTCGAGGTCTTCCTCGCTCTGGCCCGCCGGCACCAGGATTTTTTTGCTGATCACGGCCGCGCTGGGCAGCGCCATGGCGAGATTTCTGATGCCGCTGCCCAAGCGCTTGTGGCAGCGCCTGAGCGCATCGCTCACGGTGTCGAGATTGTTGATGTTGCCGTCGACCACCGCATCCCTCGGCAGCGGCTCGATCGTGTAGCGCTCGACCCGATAGAGGCCTTTGCCCGCCTCGGCGATCTCGACCATTTTGATCGCGGACGAACTGATGTCGGCGCCGATCAAAGGAGGCGTCCGTGGCTTGAAAAACGCTTCAAGCGCACCGACGACTGGGGCAATTTTTCCTTTGAGCATAAGTTTATAGACCGGGTTACCGACAGTTTACTTTAAATGCTAAAGACAACCGTTCAGACTGTAAAGCATTTCAATGTCGTTCTTTGGGTGTTGAATCCTTTTTGTAATTGTTGTCAAATACATACAGCCTACTCCCAGAAAACGCGGCGCGCTGTGCGATCGTTCACGATTCGGGCATTTTTGCCCAACCCATTGTTTATTCTTGATTTTCATATCCGATAGGCGCCATCCCTCAATGTCCTGGCGTTGGCTGGCGTTTCCTTTGATCTTGTTGTTTTTTTGCGTCACGGCAGGCGCCCTCCTGCTGGCGTTCGCGGTCGCGCTGGTTTATCCCACTTTGCCGTCGCTGGAAGCGCTCACCGATTACCAGCCGAAGATCCCGCTGCGGGTATACAGCGCCGATGGCAAGCTGATCGGCGAGTTTGGCGAAGAAAAACGCGCCGTGGTTGCCATCGGAAGCGTACCCCGGCCCATGATTTCCGCCATTCTTGCCGCGGAAGACGAACGTTTTTACCAGCACCGCGGCGTCGATTATCTCGGCGTCGCCCGCGCTGCGTTGTCGAATTTCGTTTCGGGAGGAGTCAAACAAGGGGCTTCCACCATCACCATGCAGGTTGCTCGTAACTTCTTCTTGTCAAAGGAGAAAACCTTAGCGCGCAAGTTCAATGAAATGCTGCTCGCCTTCAAGATCGAGCACAATTTGAGCAAGGACCAGATCCTCGAGCTCTATATCAACCAGATCTACCTCGGCCAGCGGGCCTACGGCTTTGCCGCGGCCGCCCAAGTATATTTCGGCAAACCGCTGGAAAAGCTTACCCTTGCGGAATACGCGATGCTTGCCGGCCTGCCCAAGGCGCCTTCACGGTACAATCCCGTCGTCAACTTCAAGCGCGCCAAGCAGCGTCAGCAATACGTGCTGGGCCGCATGCGCGCCTTGGGGCTGATCAGCGACGAGCAGTTCGCCGAAGCCGATGGCCAGCACCTCGTGGTCAAGAAAGACGCCGGCGAATATGCGGTGCGGGCGGAGTATGTGGCCGAAATGGTGCGGCAGCTCATGTACGAGCGCTACCAGGAGGATGCGTATTCCAAGGGAATCCGGGTCTACACCACGCTCGCCACTTCCCACCAGGAAGCGGCTTACGCGGCGCTGCGCCGCGGCGTGCAGGAATATGACCGGCGCCACGGCTATCGCGGCCCCGAGGGTTTTGCCGATTTGCCCGCGCAGCTCACCGACGACGCGCTCGAGGACGCGCTGCAAGACACCGTCGATTACGACGATCTTTATGCCGCAGTGGTGATCGAGGCGAGTCCGCGCCACGTGAAAGCCTATCGCAAAGGCGGCGAAGTGCTGTCCCTCACCGAAGACGGGCTCAAGTTCGCCAGCCGCATGCTGGGCGAGAAAGCGAGCCCCAATCAGCGGCTACGCCGCGGCGCGCTGATCCGGGTGCAGCAGGACGAAAAAGGCCGCTGGCAGATCGCGCAGCTGCCGGCGGTGGAAGCGGCGCTGGTGTCGGTCGATCCGCGGGACGGTGCGGTGCGGGCGTTGGTCGGCGGTTTCGATTTCAGCCGCAACCAGTACAACCACGTGACCCAGGCTTTGCGGCAACCGGGTTCGAGTTTCAAACCGTTTGTTTATTCGGCGGCGCTCGAGAAAGGGTTGACCACGGCGACCGTCATCAACGATGCGCCGCTCACTTTTACCGCGGCCCAGACGGGCTCGGAGCCCTGGGAGCCCAAAAACTACGACGGCAAATTCGAAGGCCCGATGCGGCTGCGCACCGCGCTCGCGAAATCGAAAAACCTGGTATCGGTGCGCATATTGCAGGCCATCGGCCCGCAGTATGTCCAGGATTATATCGCCCGCTTTGGCTTCGATCCCAAGCTGCACCCGCCCTATCTCACCATGGCGCTGGGAGCCGGCAACGTGACGCCGATACAGATGGTTGCCGCGTACTCCGTTTTTGCCAACGGCGGCTATCGCATCGCGCCCTATATCATCGAGCGCGTCGTCGACGCGCGCGGCAATGTGCTGATGGAAGCCAAGCCGCGGCGTGTCGGGGAAGACGCCGAGCGCGTGATCGACGCGCGCAATGCCTTCATCATGACCAGCCTCATGCAGGACGTGATCAAAAGGGGTACCGCAATGCGCGCCTTGAAACTCGGGCGCAGCGATCTCGCCGGCAAAACCGGGACCACCAACGATTTCATCGATGCCTGGTTCTGCGGCTTCGGTCCCAATCTGGTCTCGGTGGCGTGGGTCGGATTCGATAATCCGCATACGCTGGGGCGCAACGAAACCGGCGGCAACGTGGCGTTGCCGATCTGGATGGGGTACATGGGTGCGGCGCTCAAAGGCGTTCCCGAACAGTTGCCGGCCGTGCCGGAAGGCGTGCTGGCCTTGCGCGTCAACCCGGAGACGGGGCTGCGCGTGCCCGACGGACAAGCGGGAGTCGTCGACTATTTCTATCAGGAGTTCCCGCCACCGGAGCACGCGAGCCCGGGCGGACCGATCGTGGGCGAAAAACCGCCGGAAGAGGTCAGAAACCCGCTGTTCTGACAGGAAGAAACCATGGCCAGGAACCACGGCCGCAATGACGAGCGCAGCCGCCTCGCGCATCTGGCGGCGCGGCTGATGGCCGAAGACGGCATCGAAGATTACGCCCTTGCCAAGCGCAAGGCGGCGCGGCAGGCCGGCGTGCCGGACTCGCGGCAGTTGCCGACCAACGACGAGATCGACGCCGCATTGCGCGCTTACCGCCAGCTGTACCACGAAGACGAGCAGCGCGACCGCCTGTATTGGCTGCGCACCAAGGCGCTGGACGCCATGCGGCAGCTTGCCCGTTTCAATCCGTATCTCACCGGATCGGTGCTCAACGGCAATGCGGGCAAATACGCCGACATCGATCTGCAGCTCTACACCGACGACGTCAAGGCGGTCGAGCTTTATCTGATCGACCGCCGGATCCCGTACAAGACCGCGCAAAGCCGGCTCTACGCGGGCGAAGAACCGAGCACCTTTCCGATCTTTATCTTGAATGTCGACGGCACCGACATCTTGCTGACGGTGCTGGCGACGCGCGATTTGCGCGCGGCCATCAGGAGCAGCCCGGAAGGCAAGGCGATCGAGCGCGCAAAACTCCAGGCCGTGGAAACGCTGCTGGCCGCCACCTGACGACTCGCCAGTCAGCGGTTTTGTTTCAGCCGCTTTGCGGCATCGATGGCGAAGTAAGTGAGGATGCCGTCGGCGCCGGCGCGCTTGAAAGCGAGCAGGGCCTCCATCACGCAGCTTTCTTCGTCCAGCCAGCCGTTACGGATCGCGGCCTTGAGCATCGCGTACTCGCCACTGACCTGGTAGACGTAGGTGGGAACCCGGAAGGCGTCTTTTACGCGGCGCACGATGTCGAGGTAAGGCAGGCCGGGTTTCACCATCACCATGTCTGCACCCTCTTCGAGATCGAGCGCGACCTCCCTCAGCGCCTCCTCGCTGTTTGCCGGGTCCATCTGATAGTTGTATTTGTTGCCGCGGCCGAGTTGCCTCGCCGAACCGACGGCGTCGCGGAACGGGCCGTAGAAAGCCGATGCATACTTTGCCGAGTAAGCGAGGATGCGGGTATGGATAAAATTTTTGCCGTCGAGCGCCTTGCGGATCGCGCCGACGCGGCCGTCCATCATGTCCGAAGGGGCGACGATATCGACTCCCGCTTCGGCATTGACCAGCGCCTGCTTCTCCAGGATGGCAACGGTTTCATCATTGAGCACATAGCCATTGCGGTCGATCACGCCATCGTGACCGTGGGTGGTGTAAGGATCGAGCGCGACATCGGTGATGACGCCGAGCTCCGGAAAGCGTTTTTTGAGCGCAGCCACGGTGCGCGGCACCAGCCCTTTCGGGTTGATTGCTTCGCGACCGTCGGCGGTTTTCAGGCTGCGTTCGATGACGGGAAAAACCGCGACGGCGGGGATGCCGAGCGTGGCGCAAAGTTCGACGTGAGGCAGCAGCTTGTCCACCGTGTAACGTTTGACGCCGGGCATGGAGGGCACCGTCTCGACGCGGCTTTTGCCATCGAGGACGAAAACCGGGTAGATCAGGTCGTTCACGGTAAGGAGGTTTTCGCGCATCAGGCGGCGCGAGAAATCGTCACGCCGCATGCGCCGCATACGGCGTTGGGGGAATTGCCCTAGGAGGGACATGGCTTGCCTAATCGCATGAAAGGTTGGGAAATTTTAATGGCGGTGCCGGTTTCGGAACTATTTCCAATTATAGCCGTCTTATGGTCAAGACGATGTTTTTATCGTCTCCCGCTTCTCCTCCCTGAGCGGGTGCCTTAATCCTTATTAAGGCTTTTTTCCCCCCGGTTTTACTCCCCTTTAACCGGGGGTTTTTTATTTGTGACGGCGGTTTTCACTTTTTCAGCCACTGGGCGAGGGTTTTCCGGGCGGCTTGGACGCCGAGGCCGGTGGTGCCGGAAAAAAGCTGGACGCTGCATCCTGGGTAATGGTGCACCGCGGCTTCCGCGGCGCGCAGCGTGGCCATGGCTTCCTGGCGATTGAGCTTGTCGGCCTTGGTGAGCAGCACATGCGCCCGTTTGTGCAGCGGAGCCAGCCAGTCCAGCAGTTGGCGGTCCAAAGCGGTAAACGGGTGCCGCGCATCCATGATCAGCACCAGGCCGGACAGCGACATCCGGGTCTGCAAGTAAGTGCTTACCAATAGTGCCCAATGGCGTTTTTCCTTTGCAGGAACAGCAGCATAGCCATAACCGGGGAGATCGACCAGAAAGCATCGGGGAGCCAGGCTGAAAAAATTGATGGTCTGGGTTCTGCCGGGGGTCTTGCTGGTAAAAGCCAGGCGTTTATGATCGGCCAAGGCATTGATGGCAGTCGATTTCCCGGCGTTGGAACGACCGGCAAACGCGATCTCGGTACCATCGTCCGGCGGCAGTTCCGCGAGGTCGTATACCGCTCTGAAAAAGACCGCGTGGCGAAATGGTGACATGAGTTCTTGTTTTCCTTGTGAAACTGGCATGGCCGAAGGCGATTACTATACAATACGGCCTTTTCCGATAAAGCGAAGGCAGCAAGGAGCAAGCATGGAATTCCGCTTTGCCGCAGCGATGGTCGCCGGCCTACTGGCCTCGTCGGCGGTATACGCCCAGGGCGATCCGGCCAAAGCGCAGCAGATCGTGACCCAGGTCTGTGCGGCCTGTCATGGTGCCGATGGCAACAGCGCGACTCCCGTCAATCCCACGCTGGCGGGGCAGCACCCCGAATACCTCCTGAAGCAGTTGATGAATTTCAAGCAGCAGGGCGGCAAGCCCGCCGGGCGCGCCAATCCGGTGATGGCCGGCATGGTGGCCCCGCTTTCGGATGAGGACATGCGCAATCTTGCAGCCTATTTCGCTGCCCAGAAACCCAAGCCGCGCGCCGCGCGCGACGCCGAGCTCGCCAAGCTGGGCCAATCGATATATCGCGGCGGCATCCTCGACAAGAACGTGGCCGCCTGCGCTTCCTGCCACTCGCCCAACGGCGCGGGAATGCCGGCCCAGTTCCCGCGGCTTGCCGGACAGCACGCCGAATACACTACGGCGCAGCTCAAGGCGTTCCGCTCGGGAGAGCGTGCCAACGACCCGAACAACATGATGCGGGCGGTCACCGCCAGGCTTACCGACCGCGAAATCAGCGCACTCGCCGAATACATTGCCGGTCTGCGCTGACCGGGGCGCTGCGCATCGCGACTCCGGCTAACGCCCGAGAGGGAGCGGCAAGGAGCGGCAACGTTTTCCGCCCTGCGGCTAGAAGTGTTCGTCTTTTCCCAGATAGCGCCAGTTCCCCACGGGCAGGTCGCCCAGTTTCACCTTGCCGATGCGGATACGTTTGAGGCCGGTCACTTTCAGCCCGACGAGCTCGCACATGCGGCGGATCTGGCGCTTCTTGCCCTGACGCAGGACGAAACGCAGCTGATCCCGGTTCTGCCAGCTGACTTCAGCACGCTTCAGCGGCTCGCCATCCAAGCTCAAGCCGTGATTGAGCAGGGCAAGACCGTTTTTGCCGATGATCCCCTCGACGCGCACCAAGTACTCCTTTTCGATTTGCGAATCCTCGCCGATGAGCTGCCTGGCGATGCGACCGTCCTGGGTGAGCACCAGCAATCCCTGGGAGTCGATGTCCAGCCGTCCTGCCGGTGCGAGTGCGCGCAGGTGGCGGGGGCTGAATTTCAGCGGCGTCCGATCGCCACTGAAGCGCGATGCGGCACCGATGAGCGAGACCGCCGGCCGGTAACCCTGCTCGGCCTGCCCCGAAACATAACCGATCGGCTTGTTGAGCAGGATGGTCACGCGGGCATGTTGGCTGGCCTGGGCCGGTGGGGCGAGCGTGATTTTCTGGCCGCGGTAAATGCGAGTGCCGAGCTCGGTCACCGCCGTGCCGTCGACCAGCACCCAGCCGCGCTCGATGTAGTCGTCCGCTTCCCGGCGCGAACACAAACCCTGCTCCGACATCAGCTTGGAGAGACGGATTTTCTCCATCGCAACATTTTTGCCGGTCGTGGAATTGAATTGCTCAGCCATCCAGGCCGGCAAACACTTCATCCGCGGCGCGGATGGTTCTGCTTATTTCCGCCGGCCCGTGTGCGGCGGATACGAACCCCGCTTCGTAGGCCGAGGGAGCGAGATAGATGCCCGCGGCGAGCATGGCGTGGAAAAAACGGTTGAACGCATCCCTGTCGCATTGCAAGACTTCGGTGTAGCTGGCGGGAGGCGTTTCGCGGAAATAGAGGCCGAACATGCCGCCGACATTCTGGGCAGAAAAGTTGACGCCGTGCTTGCGCGCTGCTGCCGCGAGTCCGTCGCACAGCTCGCGCGTGGCAGCCGCCAGCCTGTCGTGGAAACCCGGCGCCTGGACCAGTTTCAGCGTCGCCAGCCCTGCCGCGACCGCGACGGGGTTGCCCGACAGCGTTCCCGCCTGGTAGACCGGGCCCAGCGGCGCGACGCATTGCATGATGTCGCGTCTGCCGCCGAAAGCGCCGACCGGCATGCCGCCGCCGATGACCTTGCCCAGCGTGGTGAGGTCGGGTTTGATACCATAGAGGCTTTGGGCGCCGCCGAGCGCGACGCGAAAGCCGGTCATGACCTCATCGAAAATCAGGACGCTGCCGTGTTTTGTGCAAAGCTTGCGCAGCAGCTCCAGAAAACCGGGGCGCGGTGTGACCAGATTCATGTTGCCGGCCACCGGTTCGACGATGACGGCGGCGATTTCATCGCCTTCCCGGGCGAAAGTCTGCTCGAGAGCGATCTCGTTGTTGTAATCGAGCACCAGGGTGTGCGCGGCGGTCTCCGGCGGCACGCCCGCCGAACTCGGTTGCCCGAAAGTGAGCGCGCCGGAGCCCGCTTTCACCAGCAGGGAATCGGCGTGGCCATGATAACAACCTTCGAATTTGACGATCTTGCTGCGCCCGGTGAATCCCCGCGCGAGCCGGATCGCGCTCATGGTCGCTTCGGTGCCCGAGCTCACCAGCCGCACCTGTTCGATGGAGGGAACGAGACGGCAGATGAGTTCCGCCATCTCGACTTCGGTTTCGGTCGGCGCGCCGAAAGACAAGCCTTTGGAGGCCGCCTGTTCGACGGCCTTGACGACCTCGGGATGGGCATGGCCGACAATGAGCGGCCCCCACGAACCGACGTAATCGACATAGCTGTTGCCGTCGGCGTCCCACACCTGTGCGCCTTTGCCGCGCCGGAAAAAAAGCGGCGTGCCGCCGACCGAGCGGAAAGCGCGGACCGGCGAGTTGACGCCGCCGGGAATGAAAAGCTGCGCGTGCTGGAAAAGTTTCTGGCTGCGTTTCATGGCTTATCGAACAAGGCTGTGAATCGTTGCGCTGCAAGTTTGATGTCAGGTGCGGCAAACAGTGCCGAAATCACCGCGACGCCGTCGGCGCCCGCCGCGATCAGTTGCGGCGCAGTGGCGAGCGTGATGCCGCCTATGGCAACGACCGGGATGGCGAGCCGCTGTTTTGCTTCCCGCAGCAGTGCGAGCGGCGCGCGCACCGCTTCCGGCTTGATGCCCGAGGGGAAAAAACTGCCGAACGCGACATAGTCGGCATCCTGGCGCTGGGCATCGACGGCATTTGACAAGCTGTCATAGCACGATACGCCGATGATTTTGCCAGCACCGAGTTTTTTGCGGGCGTCCGCGATCGGTCCGTCTTCGGCGCCCAAATGCAGGCCGTCGGCGCCGAGCCTCGACGCAAGATCGAGATGATCGTTGACGATGAACCGCGCGCCGTACTGGCGGCAAAGCTCGAGGAGAACCCCGGCCTGTTCGAGCCGCTGCGCGGCGGTCGCGGTTTTGTTGCGGTATTGGACGAATTTCGCGCCGCCGCTCAAGGCGGCGCGTACCTTGGCCGCGAGCGCGCGAGTGTCGATCTCGTCGGGGGTGACGGCGTAGAGGCCGCGGATGCTGTCGGACTTCATGCTCGTCGGATGGTCGCAGCGCTGTTCAGGACGGATTTTCCTCGTCATCGCCGTCGATTCGCTCCTCTTCGCGTGCCCAGAACAAGCGATCCGGGATGTACTGGCCCATGCCGGGCCGGAAAGCGGCCTTGAGCGTCTGCCAGGTGTATTCCTGGGCGTCCTTGACCGCTTCGGCGACGGAAAGCCCGTTGGCGATGGTGGCCGCGATCGCCGAGGCGAGTGTACACCCCGAGCCGTGATATGAGCCCGGCAGACGCTGCCAGGAGTCGCTGCGGATCACGCCTTCCTGGCCATAAAGGGTGTTGATGACCTGGGGCGTGTTTTCGTGGGTGCCGGTGATCAGCACGTACTCGCAGCCGGAAGCGATCAGCCGCTTGGCGCATTCGGCGAGATCGACATCGTCGTCGGCATCTTCGCCGGCGAGGCGCCGCGCTTCCGTGCTGTTGGGCGTGATGATGGTGGTTTGCGGAACCAGCAGCTCGCGCAAACCCTGGATCATGTCTTCGGTTGCGAACTCGTCGCCGCGGCCCGAGGCGAGCACCGGATCGAGAATCAGCGGGATTTCCGGGTAATCGGAAACCACTTCCGCAATCATGGCGATGGTTTCTATGCTGCCCAGCACGCCGATCTTGAAGGCGGCGACCGGCATGTCTTCCAGCACCGCGCGAGCCTGGTCGGCCACCCACTCGGGGTCGAGCGGCATGATGTCTTCAACACCCATCGTGTCCTGGATGGTGATGGCGGTCACGCACGACAGCGGATGGCAACCCATGCTGGTGAGCGTCATGATGTCGGCCTGGAGTCCGGCGCCGCCGCTGGGATCGGTGGCGGCAAAAACGAGGACGATGGGAGGCGGTTCGGGCATGGACGAGGGGCGGGCACGCGGTGTGAGAAGGCGGGGCGAATCGTTTAAAATGCGATTTTAGCTCAATTGCGACCAAACCATGGCATCAGCGGAGACCACGGTCTACAAAACCTACATGTGCCTGATCTGCGGTTTCATTTACGACGAGGCCGCGGGGTTGCCCGACGAAGGCATCGCTCCGGGCACCAGATGGGAGGATGTGCCGATGAACTGGACTTGTCCCGAATGCGGGGCGCGCAAGGAGGATTTCGAGGTGGTGCAGATATGAGAATACTTCATACCATGATACGCGTCGGCGATCTCGAGCGTTCGATTGCTTTCTATACCCGGGTGCTGGGCATGAAGCTTTTGCGCCGCGCCGATTATCCGGGCGGACGGTTTACCAACGCGTTTGTCGGCTACGACGACGAATCGCGTGCGGCGGTGCTCGAGCTCACCCACAACTGGGACATCAAGACCTACGATCCCGGCAACGGTTTCGGCCACATCGCGATCGAGGTCGACGATGCCTATCAGGCCTGCGAAGCGGTCAGAAAACAGGGCGGCAAGGTCACGCGGGAAGCCGGTCCGATGAAGCACGGCACCACCGTGATCGCCTTCGTCGAAGACCCCGACGGCTACAAAATCGAGTTTGTCCAGAAGAAAACGGCGTAGTCACCGTTTTTTCCCGGACACGTGATTCGCCATGCGGGCAAAATCCGCCACGGCGAGATTTTCGGCACGGATGCCCGCGTCGAGGCCGAGCGCGGCGAAATCTTCCGCGGCGAGGTGGTTTTTCAGGGCGTTGCGCAGCGTTTTGCGGCGCTGGGCAAAAGCGCTCGCCACCAGTTTCGCGAACAGCGCTTCATCGCACGGCACGGCGGGCGTGCGTGGCAGGAGGCGCACCACCGCGGATTCCACTTTGGGTGCCGGACGGAATGCCTGCGCCGGCACCTCGAGTATTTTTTCCATCTCGAAGCGGTACTGCAGCATGACCGACAGCCTGCCGTAGGCGGACGACGAGGGCCGCGCCACCATGCGCTCCACCACTTCCTTCTGCAGCATGACGTGAATGTCGCGGAGACGGCGCGCGCTTTGGGCGAGATGGAAAAGCAACGGCGTCGAAATGTTGTAAGGAAGGTTGCCAACCACGCGCAGGCCCGGCCCCAGCGCCGCAAAATCGAATTTGAGCGCATCGCCTTCGTGTATCGTCAGCCGCTCCGGCGGGAAATCCTGCTTCAGCCGCGCCACGATGTCGCGGTCGATCTCGACGACGTGGAGGTGGTGCAGCCTTGCCACGAGCGGGCGCGTGAGCGCGCCCCAGCCCGGACCAATTTCTATCATTAAATCAGTGGGTTGTGGATTCACCGCGGACACGATGGCGGCGATCACGGCGTCATCGACCAGAAAGTTCTGGCCAAAACGTTTGCGCGGAATGTGGCGCACGATCGCGTCGCCCGGCATTCAGCGCGGCGCGGCGCGGCGCGCCTTACAGCGCAGGGCAAGCTCCGCCGCGAGCTTGACGGCCTCGATCAGGCTGCCGGCTTCGGCTTTGCCGGTGCCGGCAAGCTCGAGTGCGGTGCCGTGATCGACCGAGGTGCGGATGATGGGCAAGCCGAGGGTGACATTGACGCCCGAGCCAAAGCTCGCGTATTTGAGCACCGGCAGGCCCTGGTCGTGATACATCGCGAGCACGCAATCGTAGTATTGCAGCCGCGCGGGATGGAACAGCGTATCGGCGGGCAGTGGTCCGATGAGGTCGAAGCCTTCGGCGCGAAGCTTGTCGAGCACCGGCACGATGATGTCGATTTCCTCGCGGCCCAGATACCCCGATTCGCCGGCGTGCGGATTGAGGCCGGCGACCGCGATCCGCGGCCGTGCGACGGCAAAGCGCTCGACCAGATCGTGCTGCACGATGCGCAAAGTCCGTTCCAGGCCGTCGCGGTTGAGACGGCTTGCGACGTTTTTCAGCGCAACGTGGGTGGTGGCGAGCGCGACCCGCATGCCGCCGCCGACGAGCATCATCACCACCTGCGGCGTCGCGGTGCGGGCAGCCAGAAACTCGGTATGGCCGGTGAAAGCGAAACCGGCGTCGTTGATGACCCCTTTGTGCACCGGTGCGGTGACCATGGCGTCGAAAATGCCGGCGCTGCAGCCGTCTGCCGCCGCTTCGAGGGTGCGCAGCACGTAAGCGCTGTTGGCGGGGTCGAGCTTGCCGGGGTGCGCCGCGACCGCCAGCGCGACATGCGAAACCCGGAGCGTGCCGGCAGCGGCCGGGGCGCGGGCCGCGGCGGCGAAATCGGCGATTTCCAGGGGCAGCTTCAGCAGCCGTGCGCGTTGCCGCAGGAGATCGGCATCGCCAATCACCACGATTTGCGCGGACAGCGGATGCTGCGCCAGCATGACGCAAAGATCGGGGCCGATGCCGGCGGGCTCGCCTGCGGTGACCGCGATCACCGGAATGTCGGGAGAGCTGTGAATGGTTCTATCCCTGCTGAGGAGGTTGCAAAAGCGCGTCCGAAACCGGCGTTATTTGTCTTCAAGCCGGATGTCGACGAAAGCGCGGTCGCGCAACTGCCGCAGCCATTCCTGGTAGGCTTCGTCGGACTTGCGGGCGCGCAGCGCCTGTCGCGCCTGCAGGCGCTGCCGCTCGCTCGACATGTCCTCATTGCGCCGCGCCACAACCTGGATCAGATGCCAGCCAAACGGCGAGCGTACCGGCGCGCTGATTTCGCCCGGTTTCAGAACATTCATCGCGCGTTCGAATTCCGGCACCGTGTCGCCCGGCGAAAGCCAGCCCAGATCGCCGCCTTTGGCGGCACTGCTGTCTTCCGAGTGAACGCGTGCGAGCTCCGCAAAATCGGCTTTGTTCTCGAGGCGTTCCTTGAGCGTGTTCAGACGGTTGCGGGCGTCGTCTTCCGATACCAGCTCGTTGGTTTTGATCAGGATATGCCGGGCATGGGTTTGCTGCACGATCACCGGCGAGGCGCTGCCGCGTTTGTCGTTGAGCTTGAGAATGTGAAAGCCGTTGGCGCTGCGCAGAACCGGACTGAACTCGCCGAGGCGCATGGTTTTCAACGCGTCGACGAAAATCGTTGGCAGGCGGGAAGACTCGCGCCAGCCGAGCAGCCCGCCCTGCAGGGCGTCCGGCGCCTCGGAAAAAGCCGCGGCGACCTGACGGAAGTCGGCGCCTTTTTTCAGCTGGGCAAGGGCTTCCTCGGCGCGGTCCAGACGCTGCCGGATCTGTTCGGGGCTCGCTTTTTCCGGAACGGCAACCAGGATGTGTGACAGATTGTATTCGTCGCTTTTCCCGTCCTGGGTCTGCTGGGTGTTGATGAAGTTGTCGACTTCGCTGTCGGTGATCACGATCTTGTTGTCGACCTCGCGTTCGCGCAGCCGCGCCACGACGATCTCGTTGCGGATGTCTTCGCGGAATCTGGAAAAGGGGGTGCCGCTTTTTTCCACTGCCTGCGTGAGTTCGGCAAGCGAGAGCCGGTTTTCCTGCGCGATGCGGCCGAGGGCCCGCTCGAGCTCGGCATCATCGATCCGCAGCCCCGTTTCCTTGGCGAATTGCAATTGCACGCGGTCGGCGATCATGCGATCCAGTATCTGTTTTTCCAGCACGGGCAGCGGCGGCAGCGGCGTTCCCTGCTGCTGGAGCTGGCGGGCGGCGAGCCTGGTCCGTTCGTCGAGATCGAGGCGGGTGATGACCTCGTCGTTGACCACTGCAACGATGCGGTCAATGGTGATGACCTGCCGCGGTTTCTGGACTTCGGCGGCCGGTGCGTTCGGCGCCAGCGAAAATCCGAGCACGGCCACGGCAAGGCCACGGGAAAGTTTTTGCAAGGTGTCAGTCATTCCTGCTTTTCGAAAAAATCCGGGGGAATCAACGGAACGGCAGATAATAGTCCTCGGCCCGTGAAGGCTGGGGATCCCGTTTGACATAACCGGCGATGTTGCGTGCCAACGTATCCAGCGGATTGGACCCGATCCGCGATACGCCGTTCAGTTCGAGCTGCAGAAAGACCGTGGTCGAGGTTTCCCGCGTGGCGGTAGCGAAACGGTGCGCGACGGCGCGGAAGGTCCAGCAGCCGCAGCCGCCACTATATTCGAAACCGGCCAGCGATTCGAGTGTGCGGCGGTCGAGGAACGAAAAATTCCAGCGCCCGATGGCGGTCCACTGGCTCGACAACGGCCATTGCGCCGAAATATCGGTTTGTTTCAGCGTGTCTATGGTATGGCGGTAGGAAAGGTTCAGTATTTTGCCGGGCTGCGGCTGATAGCGCACGCCCATGTTCAGCTTCTTGGTTTGCGATAGATCGGTATTGTATTGCCAGCCGCCTTCCGCGGTCCAATGAGGAGCGACCGTGCCGCTCACGGCCGCGAGCAGATCGGAAGTCGAGCTTTGCTCGGGGCGCGGCGGCACGCCGGGCAGCGTGACCTGTTGCGACCGGAAATAATAGCGCTGGGCGAGGCCCACGCGCAGGCGCTCGATGCCGTTGTCCGGATTGAGCAGGCGCGAGCTCACGCCCAGCGTGATCTGGTTGGCGTCGTTGATGCGGTCATAACCGCTGAACTGGTTTTCCGAAAAAATCGTCGCCAAGTTCACGTCCTGCACGCCACTTTCGAAATTGGGAATCCGGCTCTGGTCGCGGTACGGGATGTAGACATAATAGATTTTGGGTTCGAGCGTCTGCGTGAAACGCTGGCCTGCGATGCGGGTATCGCGCTCCAGGACGAGGCCGCTTTCGGCGCTGAAAACCGGCAAGGTGCGGGTCGCGTCCGGCAGGGAGGTGGTGCTTTTGTCGAGCATGTAGCGGGTGACGTTCACGCCGATTTTCGGCGTGACGTAAGCGTATGCCGTCTGCAGCGGCAGGCTCAGGCTGGGGTAGGCCATGAAGCGCTTGCCACTGACCAGCGTGGGATGGTTGAAGTCGACGAAATTGCCTATGAAGTCGAAATCGCTGCGCAGGACATCGTGGTTGTAGGCGGCCAGCGTCAGCTGCGGCTGGCGATTGTAAGGCGGAGTAATCGGTGCCAGGGGATCGAATTGCAGGGTTTGCCAGCGCGACATCAGCGCGCTGAAGCCGTAGATTCCGCTTTGCCCCCACGTGCCGCCGCGCGACAGCACGCCCTCGCGCGGCAGCACTGCCTGGGACGTGATCGAAGGCAGCGTTGCGAGGTCGGTGAAGTACTTGTCGTCCGATACCTTGCGCAAATTGAGCGATCCGTTCCAGCCGTAGGGCAGCAATTGCGTGTGCCGGAGGGAATAGGCGGTGCGGTCGAGCCGCGCCAGATTGTCGTTGGGCAGATATTCGACATGGGCTTCGCCGCGGTAGGTCGGCTCGAGGTAGCGGAATTCGGTATTGAGCTGCAGGCCGCGCTTGGTGATCAGGCGCGGCGAGAGGGTGGCGTCGCGATTGGGGGCGATGTTCCAGTAATAGGGGAGCATGAACTCGACCCCGCTTTTGCTCGAGCTGCCGTACGAGGGCGTGAGAAATCCCGATTTGCGCTCCTGGTGCAGGGAAAACGACAGATAGGGCGCATAGAAAATGGGCAACCCCATGAACACGATGGTCGCATCGCGCGCGACCCCGACGTCGCGCTCCTTGTCGATATGCAGATCATGGGCCCGGATGAGCCAGTCGTCGATGCCCGGCCCGCAGGTCGTGTATTCGGCCTGCTGGGCGCGATATAGCCCCGGGCCTTCGAACAGCAGGCGCTCGGCGGTGCCGCGCGCATCGACCCTCGCCAAAGGAGGCGTGCCAGCTTCCGGCGGTGCGACGGGGGCGGCGGGAGTGAA
>JBKBXX010000045.1:0-24090 GCA_046313915.1 Burkholderiales bacterium
TCGGCCGTTTGCGCCAATACGCCGTGCCTGAGCGCGATGATGCGCGGCTTGAGGCGGGCAGCGAGATTTTCATCGTGCGTGGCGATGACGACGGTGACGCCGACCCGGTTGAACGATCTGAACAGCTCGCCGATATCGCCGGCGCAGGCCGAGTCGAGATTGCCGGTCGGTTCATCGGCGAGCAGAATCGCCGGCCGGTGGACGATGGCGCGCGCGATGCACAGGCGCTGCTGTTCGCCGCCGGAGAGAGTGACGGGATGGGCTTTTTCCTTGGACAACAGGCCGACCTTGTCGAGCGCCGCGCGCACCCGGCGCACCGCTTCGCGGTGCTCGAAGCCGCGGATGCTGAGCGGCAGCATCACGTTGTCGAAGGCGTTGCGGTCGAACAGCAGCTTGTGGTCCTGGAAAACCAGTCCGAAATTGCGGCGCAGGAAGGGCAGCGCACGCGGCCTCAACGCGCCCACGTTCTGGCCGTTGACGAGAACGCTGCCGCTGGTCGGCCGCTCGATGGCTGCCAGCAGTTTCAGCAAGGTGCTTTTGCCCGCGCCGGAATGACCGGTGATGAACACCATTTCCCCGGAGTCGATGGTCAATGAAATGTTTTTCAGCGCTTCAAAACCGCCGGGATAGCGCTTGTACACACCGCTGCAGGCAATCATGGCGCGAGGAGCAAGGCGTGCAGTGCTTTGCCGCAGACGCGAGTCGGGTGGCCGCCGCGAAGCGCGAGATACCCGAAATGGCTCGCGCGGTCAGCCAAGCAGCGCCTCGACGAATTCCCGGGCATCGAACGGGCGCAGATCGTCGAGGCCTTCGCCGATGCCGATGAACCTGACGGGGATCGGCTGCCGCTGCGTGCCGCCGCTACGGGCATGGGCGATGGCGGCGAGAACCCCGCCTTTCGCAGTGCCGTCGAGCTTGGTCAGCACCAGGCCGGTGACGCCGAGCGCTTCGTCGAACGCCTTGACCTGGGCCACCGCGTTCTGGCCGGTATTGGCGTCGAGCACCAGCAGCACTTCGTGCGGCGCGCCGGCGAGCGCCTTGCCGATCACGCGCTTGACCTTCCTGATTTCTTCCATCAGGTGCAACTGGGTCGGCAGCCGGCCTGCGGTGTCGGCGAGCACGACGTCGATGCCGCGCGCGAGCGCGGCGTTGACGGCGTCGAAAATCACCGCGGCGGCATCGCCCGACTGCTGGGCGATCACGGTGACATCGTTGCGCTCGCCCCACGCCATCAGCTGTTCGCGCGCCGCGGCGCGGAAGGTGTCGCCGGCAGCGAGCAGCACTTTCTTGCCCTGCTGCCGGTAATAGTGGGCGAGCTTGCCGATGGAAGTGGTCTTGCCCGCGCCATTGACGCCTGCCAGCATGATCACGAACGGTTTGTGGGTGCTGACGTCGAGCGGTATCGCCACCGGGTGCAGCAGCTCGAGCAGGGCATCGGCGAGCGCCTGCCGGAGCTGCGCCGCTTCGCTGTAATGCTCGCGCCTGGCGCGAGCGCGCAGCTGTCCGATCAGGTGTTCGGTGGCGGTCACGCCGACATCGGCGTGCAACAACACGGTTTCGAGCTCCTCGTAGAACGTTTCGTCGAGCTTGCGCCCGGCCCCGAACAGGCCGGACAGCCGCTCGCCGAGCTGCTGGCGGGTCTTGGCGAGACCTTGTTTGAGGCGGGAGAGCCAGCCGTTGCGCTCGCCGCCGTCGACGCGGGGCTTAAGGAAACTTAGCATGTCATGTATAGTCCGGATCCGGGGTTGCAGAAGAAAGGCCGGTGCCGCGCGACAGGAATTTTTTGTGCGACCGGCCTGCCGGATTGGTTACAATTCTAGCCCGAAACCCGTCAAACCCGAAGCGAAAGCCGGATGGTCATCATCAAGCGTGCCGTGCATCTCGTGATGTCTGCTGCAATGGCGGCGAGCCTTGCCGCGCACGGCGCGCAGTCGTCGACCGAAACGCATACGCTCGCCAATGGCATGCGCGTGATCGTCAAGCCCGACCGGCGCGCGCCGGTGGCGGTGGCGATGGTGTGGTACCGTGTCGGCAGCGTCGACGAGTCCAACGGCGCCACCGGGGTTGCGCACGTGCTCGAACACATGATGTTCAAGGGCACGAGGGAAGTGCCGGCCGGCGAATTCTCGAAAATCATCGCTGCCGCCGGCGGGCGCGACAACGCTTTCACCGGCCGCGACTACACCGCGTATTTCCAGATGCTGCACAAATCGAAGCTGCCGCTGGCGTTCAAGCTCGAGGCCGACCGCATGGTCAACCTGGTGCTGGCTCCGGAGGAATTCGCCAAGGAGATCAAAGTGGTCATGGAAGAGCGGCGCTGGCGCACCGAGGACCGTGCCCGCGCCATGGTCCACGAGCAGTTGATGGCGACGGCGCTGCACGCGCATCCTTATCGCCGCCCCGTCATCGGCTGGATGAACGATCTCGAGAACATGCGGGTGGAGGATGTGCGGGATTTCTATCGGCGCTGGTATGCGCCGAACAACGCGATCGTGGTGGTGGTGGGCGATGTCGTGCCGGCGGAAGTATTCGAGCTCGCGCAGCGCGAGCTCGGCGCAATCGGGGCGGGAAGGCTGCCCGGGCGCAAGCCGCAGGAAGAACCGCCGCAGCGCGGCATCAGGCGGCTCACCGTGAAAGCGCCGGCCGACCAGCCTTATGTGCTGATGGCTTATCGCGTGCCGGTTCTGCGCGATCCGCAGAATGACTGGGAGCCATATGCGCTCGACATGCTGGCGGGCGTGCTCGATGGCAACGAAGCGGCACGGCTCAACCGCACGCTGGTACGCGGCGAACGGCTGGCGAGCTCAGCCGGCGCGGGCTACGAAAGCGTCGCGCGCGGCCCGGGGCTGTTTTATCTGAGCGGGGTGCCGACGGCGGGAAAGACGGCAGCGCAGGTCGAACAGGGCTTGCGCCGGGAATTGCAGAAAATCGCCGCCGAAGGCGTGGCCGCGGATGAACTGAAGCGCATCAGAGCCCAGATCATCGCGAGCCAGGTGTATCAACGCGATTCGATGTTTTTCCAGGCGCGCCAGATCGGGGCGATGGAGACCATGGGCCTGCCACATGAAACGCTGGACCTGATGATAGAGAAGCTCAAGCAGATCACGCCGGAACAGGTGCAGGCCGTGGCCAGGAAATATTTCAGCGACGACGGCCTGACCGTCGCCTATCTCGAGCCACAGCCGCTCGACAGCGGGCGGCCGCCGGCATTGCCGCCACCGGGTTTGCGTCATGCACCATAAACGTCTGCTGCAATGGGCGGCAGCCGCCGCGTGTCTGTTCGCGGCAGTCCAGGCCCGCGCCATTTTGCCGATCGAGCATTGGCAGACGAGCGGCGGGGCGCGTGTTTATTTCGTGGAAAATCGCGACTTGCCGCTACTCGATATTTCCGTCGAGTTTCCGGCCGGTGCCGGCTATGACACGAGGGACAAGTCGGGTGCCGCGAGCATGACCAATCAGTTGCTGCGGCTGGGCGCTGCAGGCATGGACGAGAACGAGATTGCCGGTCGGCTGGCCGACGTCGGCGCGCAGCTCGGATCGCGATTCGATACCGACCGTGCGGGGCTCGTGTTGCGCACGCTTTCGAGCATGCCCGAGCGCAGGCAGGCGCTCGAGGTTTTCGCGGGCGTGTTGCAGCGCCCGCAATTTCCGGAAACAGTGCTGGAGCGCGAAAAAGCCAGACTGATCGGCGCGCTCAAGGAAGCCGACACCAAACCCGAGACCATCGCGGCGCTCACCTTCTATCGGCTGCTTTACCGCGACCATCCTTATGCGCTGCGGGCGGCAGGCGAGGTCGAGACGGTGAGCAAGCTCACGCGGCAGGATCTCGTTGATTTCTACCGGCGGCATTACGTGATTCAGCGGGCGGTGGTGGCGATCATCGGCGATGTTTCCCGCAGCGAGGCCGCGGCGATCGCGGAAGCGGTCACGGTCGGCCTGCCGCGATCCGCCGGCACCGAACCGTCGCTGCCGCCGGTGCCGGCGCTTGCCGCCGGCAGCACGCGCATCATCGCGCATCCGGCATCGCAAAGCCACATCCTGATCGGTGCGCCGGGAATCCGGCGCGACGATCCCGACTATTTTGCATTGTTCGTGGGCAATCACGTGCTGGGCGGCGGCGGTTTCGTGTCGCGCATCACCGAGGAAGTGCGGCAGAAACGCGGCCTCGCGTACTCGGCCTACAGCCAGTTCTCGCCGCTGCTGCGCCAGGGGCCGTTCCTGATCGGCATGCAGACCCGGCGCGAGCAGACGCAGGAAGCGCTGGCGGTAGTGCACAAAACGCTGCGCGAGTTCGTGGCGGAAGGGCCGACCGAGAAGGAACTGGTGGCGGCAAAACAGAACCTCGTCGGCAGTTTTCCGCTCAGGATAGACAGCAACCGCAAGATTCACGAGTATCTCGCCCTGATCGGCTTTTATCGTCTGCCGCTCACCTATCTCGACGATTTTGTCAAAAACGTCGAACGCGTGACCGCGGCCGACATCAGGGACGCGTTTGCGCGGCGCATCGACCCCGACCGGATGGTGACTGTCGTGGTGGGCGCCGCCGAGAGCAAGACCGTCATGTCCGCGTCCAGTCGGGACTGAGTCCGGGGGCAGCGATTTCGGCCGCGCGCCGCTTCTCGATGAAAACCAACCGTGTGCGCATCATCGGCGGCGTGTGGCGCAGCAGGCTGCTTTCCTTTCCATCCCGCGCCGATCTTCGCCCCACCCCCGACCGGGTGCGCGAAACGCTGTTCAACTGGCTGGGCCAGGATCTCACCGGCAAAACCTGTCTCGACCTGTTCGCGGGCAGCGGCGCGCTGGGTTTCGAAGCCGCTTCGCGCGGCGCAAAACGCGTGGTGATGGTGGAGCGCGATGCCGCGGCGTTCGCGGCGCTGGCAGCAAGCCGCGCGCAACTGAATGCCGCTGCGGTGGAACTTGCGAAAGCAGATGCGCTAGAATTCATGCGCCGCGACCGCGATCGCTATGACGTCATCTTTCTCGATCCGCCGTTTGCGGCCGGCTACTGGACGCGATTGTTGCCGCTGCTGCCGCAGCACATGGCGCGTGCCGCGGTTGTTTATTGTGAAAGCGCGGCAGCGCCGGAATTGCCGCCCGGCTGGGAGGTGTGGAAGCAGGGCCGCGCCGGGCGAGTGACGTTCCAACTTCTGAAACGGACCGAAAATGGACCATAAGGCGGTGTATCCGGGAACCTTCGACCCAATGACTCTCGGCCATGAAGATCTGGTGCGGCGCGCATCCAGGATTTTCGACACGGTGATCCTGGCGATCGCCGACAGTCGCGCCAAGAAACCGTTTTTCGCGCTCGAGGAACGCGTCGCGATGGCGCGCCAGGTGCTGAAAGACCTGCCCAACGTCGAGGTGATCGGCTTTTCCGGGCTGCTGATGAAGTTCGTGCAGCAGCACAATGCAAAAGTGGTGATCCGCGGCCTGCGCGCGGTGTCCGATTTCGAATACGAGTTCCAGCTCGCGGGAATGAACCGCGACCTCTATCCCGATGTCGAAACCATGTTTCTCACGCCGGGAGAGCGCTTCATGTTCGTTTCCGCGACCATCGTGCGCGAAATCTCGATTCTCGGCGGTGATGTCGGCAAATTCGTGCACCCTCATGTCGCGGAGCGGCTCGCGGCCAAGATCAGGCAGCTCGGGGGTTGAAGAGGTTTGGATATATGGCTTTGATGATCACCGATGAATGCATCAATTGCGACGTGTGCGAGCCCGAATGCCCGAACGAGGCGATTTCGCAGGGCGAGGAGATTTACGTCATCGATCCGGAGCGGTGCACCGAATGCGTGGGGCATTTCGACGAGCCGCAGTGCCAGAGCGTCTGTCCGGTCGATTGCATCCCGCTCAACCCCGAGTTTCCCGAAACCCGGGAGCAGCTCTACCAGAAATATCTGCGCCTCGCGGCGCGCAAGGCGTGAGCGGACAAAAGCAGGGTAAAACGCCCGCAGGCAAGGAACGGATTCGAGGCGTCGCCGGCTTGCTGCGGCCGCGCCTCATTTCTGGCAGCGCGGGCAGTAATACGTCGAGCGCTGCCCCTGCCGGATTTCCCTGATTTTGGCGCCGCAGCGCCGGCACGGCTGCCCGGTGCGGCCATAGACCATGAACTGATCCTGGAAATTTCCCGCCAGACCGTCGCTGCCGACGTAATCGCGCACGCTGCTGCCGCCGGCGACGATGGCGGATTCCAGCGTTTTCCTGATGCTCTGCGCGAGCAGCCTGCAGCGCTCGGGGCCGAGGCGCCGTGCCGGCGTCTTGGGATCGATGCCCGCTTCGAACAGCGCTTCGTTGGCGTAAATGTTGCCGACGCCGGCCACCACGCGGCTGTCCATCAGCACCTGCTTGATCGCGGCGCCGCGGCGATGGATCGCGCGGTAAAGCATCTCGCCATCAAATTCCGGCGCGAGCGGCTCGGGACCGATGTCGGCGAGCAGCGGATGACGCAAGGGATCGCCGGTGGTCCAGAGCACCAGACCGAAACGGCGCGGATCGCGCAGTCGCACCACGCTGCCGCTTTCCATGACGAGATCGAAATGATCGTGTTTGCCGGGCGGCGTTGCCGCGTCCACCACCCACAGCCGTCCCGACATGCCGAGATGCAGGATCAGCGTGCCTTTGCCGCAGTCGATGAGCAGGTATTTGCCGCGGCGGGCGAGATTGCGGATGGTCGCGCCCTTCAGCAGGGCCGGCAGATTGCGCGGCACCGGCTGGCGCAGCCCGTAGTGGCGCACGACGGCGGTCTGGATGCGTTTGCCGACGAGCAGCGGCGCCAGGCCGCGGCGCGTGGTTTCGACTTCGGGCAGTTCGGGCATGGGGGTCGGCGGTCGCTCCGGCTTTTCCAGTTTTAATATAAGTCTTTGTTTTTAAATGTTTATTCTTTGTGCGCGGGCGGCATGAGCAGCTTTCGGCCGACTTCAGTGAAGAACGAATATTGCAAATTCAGATCGGGCCGCAACAGCACCAGTTCGGGTTCGCGCTGCAAAATGCCGACGCTCAGTTTCTCTCCGTTCCCGAATGCGATGAGGATTCTCGCGACGGGCTTGTTCTTGCCATTATAGGGCACCACGCGCAGCGCCGAAGCGAGACGCCAGTCATCGACCCAGCGGTTGAAGTCATCCTGGCTGACGTCGCTGGCCGGCGCCGGAGCGAGGCGCCAGCGGCCGCCGCTGTTTTCCACCGCGAAATCGTCGAACTCGAAACGCGCCGGCATTTCACTGTCGGCGAGCAGCCGGCGGCGGATGAGCTGCGTGAAATCGGCCGGCAGCGCCGCGCCGTAACGCGGTTCGAGCGTGTACACCGCGTCGCCGCTCAGCACATATTGTTCGTGCGCCACGCTGCTGACGGTGCCGAAGCTGAACGTCTGCGCATCTATCGTCAGCCGCGCGGCGGGCCGCTCGAGATCGAAACGCGCCAGATCGGTGGCGGCCAGCCTGCCCGAAGCGCGGGCATCGAGGATGTCGAGCAGGCGCTGCACCTGAAAGGCGTCGGCGGGCGCGGTGACGGGGGCGGTGATGTGCCAGATGCCGTCCCTTTTTTCGAGAGCGACCGGCGCCTGTCCCGCGCGCTCGAGGCGCAGCGTGGTGACTTGCGCGGACGCGAGCATGGACACTGCGTAGGTGGCGGGTTGATCGCTGCGCGGTTTGAAGTAAACGAATCCGCCGAGCGCCGCGACCGCGATCAGCAGCACGGCATTGGTCAACCAGGATTTTTTCATGCCAGTGGGTGCGGCGGCTCACGCCGTCCTGCGTCTGCGCCACCAGATCACGCTGCCGGTGATCATGAAAGCGAGCGGCAGCACCAGCAGGAAGGTGAAAGCGATCAGGTAAAGCTGGGTCGTATCGATTTCGAGGCTGCTGTCGGCCGCCGGTTTCGGCTGCACCGCGATCAGCCCGTCATCGCCTGCGAGCCAGTTGACGAGGTTGATGCCGAAATCGAGATTGCCGCCGTTGCCGAGAAAGGTATTGGACAGGAAATGGCCGCTGCCGACCACCACCACACGCTGCTCGCGATCGCCGCGGGTGCGTTCGAAAGCGGTGGCGACATTGACGGGGCCGGGGAGGTCGCGGTTCTTGTCGAACTCGATTGTGCCTTCGAGTGCGCCGACTTCGACCCAGCCGCGCGGTGCGACGTCCACCAGCGGCGTGATGCGCCATTCGTCGTTCTCGACGGCGCCGATCGGGCGCGCGAACGGAAACACGGTGTTGAGGCGGAAGGCGCTGGTGATCGGATGACGCGCATAACCGCTCGCCGCGGCGAACGCCGGCGGGCCGCTGCGCGGCTTCAATGCCGGATCGACTATCACTCCCGGCGTGAGCACGAGCCCCAGCGCCTCGGAAACGGGCTGCAGGCCACGCAACGGCCCGGGATCGATCAGCCACAGCAGATTGCCGCCGGCATCGAGATGGCGCCTGATTTTCTGCACCTCGGCCGGCAGCAGGTCGACTTCGGGGCTGGCGATGATGAGCAGCGCGGCGTTGGCCGGCACTTCCTGCGCCACCGCCAGGTTGACGCTGTTCAGCCGGAAGCCCTTCTGCCGCAGCTGGCGGCCGAAATCGCCGAGGTCGTGGTTGGCGATGCCATCGAGTTTTCTTTCGCCGTGGCCGTCGAGCCACAGCACCAGGCGGTCGGCGCCGCGCGCGAGCCGCAGCAGCAGATTGGTGAACGCCCGCTCGTTGAATTCGGCAAGGTGCTCGCTGCGCTGCCGGTATTCGACCACCATTTCGACCGGCGCCCGCACGCCGGCGGCTGCTGCGAGCCTGGGCTGCTCGCGCGGATCGACGAAGCTGAGCGCAATGTCCGGCTTGGCCCGCTGATACGGGCGCATGAATTGCTGCAGCGACTGATGCAGATTCTGGCCGTGCGCATCGCGGGCGGCTGCATAGACGGTGACGGTGAGCGGGCCTTCGAGCTGCTTGAGGACGTCGAGCGACGCCTGCGACAGCGCATGGCGGCTGCTGCGCGTGATGTCCCACTCCTTGCGGTATTCGTGGGCGAGATGGGCGAGCAAGGCCGTGACTGCGGCGAGCAGCACGACGAAGACGCCGCCGTGCACCAGCAGTTGCAACCGGATTTTGCGGTCGAGCTTCATTCAGCCTCGCAGCCGTCTGGCATCCAGCTCGCGTATCGCGAGCGCCAGGGAAACGGCGGTCAGGAGCAGCAGGCAGGCAGTGGCCTCGCTGTCGATGAGGCCTTTGGCGAACGGCTCGAAATTCCTGACCGGGGAAAGCACCTGGGCAAGCGCCGCCGCCACGTGCCAGCCGCGCGCGCGCAAGCCGTCGGCGGCGGGTTCGCCCATCAGCAACATCGCCAGCAGCACGCCAAAAGCGCCGAGCGCGGCGATCATGGGGTGGGCGGTCAGACACGAGACGTAGAGGCTCACGGCGGCGAAGCTCGCGGCGAGCAGGGCGAGGCCCGCGACCAGGCTGAGCAGCATGCCGTAATCGAGGCGGGTGCCGCTGGCGAGGGAAAGCGGCATCAGCGCGGCCAGGCCGACGATCAGCAGCAGGAATGCGACGAGCCCCAGGAATTTTCCGATCACGATCTCGGAAATCGACACCGGCGCCGACAGCAGCAACACCATGGTCTGGTTGCGGCGTTCCTCGGCGATCAGCCGCATCGCGAGCAGCGGCACGGCAAACAGCAGCACCGCGGCCAGCGTGGCGAAGGTCGGCGCGGCGACGAGTTCGGTGACGCCGGGCGGGCTCGGCAGCTGCGCGAGCTGGGACTGGATCTGCAGGAAGTCGTCGAGACGTTTCAGGAAACCGTAGCCGATGATGAATTGGACGCCGGTCAGCACCACCCAGGCGAGAGGGGAGGCGAACAGCGCCTTGAGTTCCTTGCCGGCGATGGTGAAAATCATTTTTCCTCGCGCCGCGTCAGGCCGACGAACACTTCCTCGAGGCTCGCCTGCCCCGGGCTCAACTGAAACAGGCCCCAGTCTTTCGCCACCGCCTGTCTCACGAGATCGTCGACGACGTCGCTCGCGGCAGCGAGCTGCAGGCGGAACATGCTCTGCGACAGCTTTTCCGCTGCCGCGATGCCGGGCAGCGCCGCGAGCTCGTCGACCGCTGGCGGCCGGCGCAGCCCGAGCACTATGCTGCGGCTGTTTTGAGAACCGTTCAATGCGGCGATGGTGTCGCTGTAGACCAGCCTGCCGTGGTGCATGATCTGCACGCGGTCGCAGACGGCTTCGACTTCGGGCAGGATGTGCGTGGACAGGATGACGCTGTGCTTGCCGCCGAGCTCGCGGATCAGGCCGCGGATTTCGC
Organism: Burkholderiales bacterium; assembly: GCA_046313915.1. Taxonomy (GTDB): domain Bacteria; phylum Pseudomonadota; class Gammaproteobacteria; order Burkholderiales; family SG8-41; genus CAKKQX01. Next base: position 10,272 of record JBKBXX010000045.1, read on the forward strand.
GGATCTGGTTGGGGTCGAGCCCGACCGTGGGCTCGTCGAGGATCACGACATCGGGGCCGTGCACGATGGCCTGGGCGATGCCGACGCGTTGCTGAAAGCCTTTCGACAGCGCGCCGATCAGTTTTTTGCCGACCGCGGTGAGCCCGCAGCGCTGCTTGGCGGCGTCGATGGCATCGCGGCGGCGGAGTGGGGGGATGCGGTGCAGCCTCGCGACCAGCAGCAGAAATTCGTCGACGTTGAGTTCGCGGTAAAGCGGCGGGGTCTCCGGCAGATAGCCGATTTTGCCCTTGGCGGCGACGGGGTGGTCGAGCAAATCGATGCCGCAGATGCTGATGGCGCCCGCCGAGGGCGCGAGATTGCCGCTCAGCATCTGCATGGTGGTGGTTTTCCCGGCGCCGTTGGGGCCAAGAAAACCCAGCACTTCGCCCCGCTTCAGCTCGAGGCTGATGTCATTCACCGCGGTGTGGGCGCCAAAATTGCGGCTCAGGCCGCGCGCGCAAAGGGTGGTGACGGATTGCTGGACAGTCATGCGGTGTCTTGTGGTGTGCACGAAATATACCTAATATGTGGTGGTTTATGAAGCGGCGCCGCCGTTTTTTTACTGAAATCATTTGCTTATCCTGCAGCGACCGCACCCGGTCGTCCCCCTCTCCATGACCTCTGTCAGAATGGCAGCCGTCGCAGCGTGCCTGATGGTCGGCGCCTGCGCCCAGCTGCCGGCGCCCGCGCCGGCAGCCGAAGACGACCAGCGTCCCGCCCAGCCTCGCGCCCGGCCGCAGTCCGCGCCCCAGCCCCGGGCCGTGACCGTCAAGCTCCCGCCGCGCAAGCCGCCGCTGCCGAAACAGGAGCTCACCGACCAGGTCATGTTCAAGCTGATGCTCGCGGAAATCGCGGCGCAGCGCGGGCAGCCGCAGGTGGCGGTCTCGGCCTATCTCGATCTCGCGCGCGAAACCCGCGATCCGCGCGTCGCCCAGCGCGCCACCGAGCTCGCGTGGAATGCGCGGTTCACGAGCGCCGCGCTCGAAGCCGCGCGCATCTGGCTGCAGGCCGATCCCGAGTCGGCGCATGCGCACCAGATCGTCGCCACGCTGCTCGTCAGCCAGGCGCAGCTTGCCGAAGCGCAGCCGCATTTCGCGAAATGGCTCGCCGCCGATCCCGCGAGCGTCGGGCAGAATTTTCAGCAGCTGTCGGCGGTGCTCGGGCGTCATCAGGACAAAGCGGCGGTGGCGCGGCTGATGCAGGCGCTTGCGCAACCTTATGCCGAAATCGCCGAAGCGCGTTTCGCCGTGGCGCAGGCGGCGTGGGGGGCCGGCGAGCAGCAGCTGGCGCTCGCCGAAGTGCGCGCCGCGCTCAAGCTGCGGCCCGACTGGGAACTCGCGGCGCTGTTCCAGGCGCAGATGCTGCAGCGGCGCTCGAATGCCGAAGCGCTGCAGTATCTGGCCGCCTACCTCAAGGCGCATCCCGAGGCGAAGGATGTGCGCCTCAATTACGCGCGCTTGCTGATCAGCGACAGGAAATACGCCGATGCACGCAAGCAGTTCGAAATCCTGCTCGCCGCGTTTCCGCAGAACGCCGACGTGACGATGGCGGTGGCCTTGCTCGCGATCCAGGCGAAGGATTACGACGCCGCCGAGACCCAGTTGAGGCACGCGCTCGAAACCGGCTACCAGGACGCCGATGCGGTGCGCATTTATCTGGGGCAAGTGAGCGAGGAGCGCCGGCGTTTCGACGAAGCGCTCGAATGGTACGGCAGCGTCGGCCAGGGCGGGCACTATATCGATGCCCAGGTGCGCTATGCCGGGGTGATCGCGAAACAGGGCCGGCTGGCGGACGCGCGGCGCCACCTGCAGCAGGTCAGTCCGCAGAACAACCAGCAGCGCGTGCGGCTGGCGCAGGCCGAGGCGCAACTGCTGCGGGACGCCGGCGAGCATCGGCAGGCTTTCGATTTCCTCGGCCGGATGCTCGAGAAGCTGCCCGATACGCCGGATCTGCTCTACGACCATGCGATGGCCGCGGAAAAAGTGAATCGTCTCGACGTGCTCGAAGCCAACCTCAGGCAGCTGATCAGGCTCCAGCCCGACCACGCGCATGCCTACAATGCGCTCGGTTACACGCTCGCCGACCGCAACGAGCGGCTGCCCGAAGCGCGCGAGCTGATAGAAAAGGCGCTCGCGCTCGCGCCGGACGATCCTTTCATCATGGACAGCATGGGCTGGGTGCTGTACCGGCTGGGCCGGCACCGCGAGGCGCTCGACTATCTGCAGCGCGCTTTCGGGCTGCGCCCCGACCCGGAAATCGCCGCACATCTCGGTGAGGTGCTGTGGGCCGACGGCCAGCGCGAGCAGGCGCGGAAAGTCTGGAACGGGATGCTCGACGAACATCCCAAGAACGAAGTGCTGCTCAATGCGGTCAAGCGGTTCGTGCAGTAACTGCGGGTGGCTTTCCCGGTCATGGGCGCGTTGAAAACGGCGTGTGCGGCGGCCGCTGCGCTCGCCGTTGCGGCTTGCGCAACGTTTGCTCCCGAAGCGCGCATCGTGCCACCGTCTGCCGCCTTTTTCGACCTCGACGGCCGGGTGCGGGTCAGCTACGACGGCCGCGTGTTTTCCTCGGCAGTGCGCTGGCAGCACGCGCCGGGACGCGACGAAATCTGGTTGCTGTCTCCCATGGGCCAGACGCTGGCCTACATCGTGAGCGACGAAGACGGCGCGACGCTCGCCACCGCCGATCGCCAGCGATATCGTGCGGCGAGCGTCGAGCGCCTGACGCGCCAGGCGCTGGGATGGGAACTGCCGCTCGCGCACCTGCAGTACTGGGTGCAGGGGCAGGCTGCGCCCGCCAGCGCGCCGGAGGCGGTCGAGCGCGATGCGCAGCAGCGGCTGGTGGCCCTGACCCAGGAAGGCTGGCGGATCGTGTTCACGCCCGACCCGCGTCCCGGGCACGCGGGACTGCCGCAGCGTCTCGATCTCGCGGGCGGTTCCTATGAAATCCGGCTGGTGATCGACGGCTGGCGCCGCGAGGCCGGGACACCATGAACGCCCCGCTGCAGCGCTATCCGGCGCCGGCCAAGCTCAACCTGATGCTGCGGGTGGTCGGCCGCCGCGCCGACGGCTACCATCTGCTGCAGACGGTTTTCCGCTTCATCGACTACGGCGATGCCCTGAGCTTCGAGGTGCGCAACGATGGCGTGATCGCGCGCGTCAACGCGGTCGAGGGAATCGCCGCCGAAGACGATCTTTGCGTGCGCGCGGCGCGGCTGCTGCAGCGGGTCACGGCAACCGCGCTGGGCGCCGATATCGTGCTGGAAAAGCGCGTGCCGGCTGGCGGCGGTCTGGGCGGCGGCAGCTCCGATGCCGCGACCACGCTGCTGGTTCTGAACCGCTTGTGGCGCACCGGTTTGTCGCGCACGCAACTGCTTGAACTTGCATTGAAATTGGGGGCGGATGTGCCGGTTTTCGTGTTCGGCGAAAACGCTTTTGCGGAAGGCATAGGCGAGCGCCTGACGCCCATTGCGCTGCCCGCCGCCTGGTATGTGGTGCTGACGCCGCCGGTGGCGGTTTCCACGGCCCGGATTTTTTCCCATCCGCAATTGAAACGCGACTCGAAAATGATTACAATACAAAGCTTTTCTACCGGGCTTGCGGGCAACGATCTGGAGCCGCTGGTGTGTCGCGAGTATCCCGAGGTGGCCCGCTACCGGGAATGGCTCGGCCGGTTTGCGCCGGCGATGCTGACCGGGTCGGGCGCGGGCGTTTTTGCGGCTTTTGGCACCGAAAGCGCGGCACGCGAGGTGCTGGCAAGACTGCCTCGCACCATGAAGGGATTTGTTGCGCAGGGACTGATGCGGCATCCGTTGCGCGGTTTTGCGCAGTGAAGTCTGGTTTGACGGCCGGTGCATCGCGACCGGCCTGCGGGTTATACGCGTTGGGGAGTCGCCAAGTGGTAAGGCACCGGATTTTGATTCCGGCATTCGTAGGTTCGATCCCTACCTCCCCAGCCACCATTGATGAGAGCGGCGGACTGCTGCAGTTTCCGGAAACTCCCGCAAGACGCGGCGATTGGGCGCACGAGGTGCAAGGTTGGCTTACGACAGGTTGATGGTATTCACCGGCAACGCGATTCCGAAGCTTGCCAGCGACGTGGTCAGCCATTTGCACATTCCCATCGGCCGTGCCAAGGTCGGTCGCTTCAGCGACGGCGAGGTGATGGTCGAGATTCTCGAAAACGTGCGCGGCAAGGACGTTTTCGTGCTGCAGTCGATTTGCCAGCCGACCAACGACCACCTGATGGAACTGCTGGTGATGGTCGATGCGCTGAAGCGGGCCTCGGCCGGGCGGGTGACCGCGGCGATTCCCTACATGGGCTACGCACGGCAGGACCGCCGGCCGAGCTCGGCGCGGGTGCCGATCACCGCCAAGGTGGTGGCCAACATGATGACCAGTGTCGGCGTCGACCGCGTGATGACCATGGATCTGCACTCGGAACAGATCCAGGGTTTTTTCGACATCCCGGTGGACAACATCTATTCGGCGCCCATCATGCTGGGCGACGTGTGGAAACACGATTACAAGAACCTGGTCGTGGTGTCCCCCGATGTCGGCGGCGTGGTGCGGGCGCGGGCGCTGGCGAAGCGGCTGGAAGCCGATCTCGCCATCATCGACAAGCGCCGGCCGCGGCCGAACGTGGCTACGGTGATGAACATCATCGGCGAAGTAGGGGGGCGAACCTGCGTCATCGTCGACGACATGGTCGACACCGCCAACACGCTGTGCGAGGCGGCGGACGCGCTCAAGAGGCACGGCGCCGAAAAGGTGTTCGCATACTGCACCCACGCCGTGCTGTCGGGCAAGGCGGTAGAGCGCGTTTGCGCTTCGGCGCTCGACGAGCTGGTGGTGACCGACACCATTCCGCTGCGCGAAGAAGCGAAGAACTGCGGGCGCATCCGCGTGCTGACGGTGGCGGGCCTGCTGGCGGAGACCATGCGCCGCATCAGCAACGAGGATTCGGTGAGCTCGTTGTTCGTGGAATAGGTCCGATCCGATTCACGCGGGGCCGGAATGGGTCCGGCCCGCTTTTGACGGGGACAGTCTGGTCGCGGATGTCCCTTTTTTCAGGAGATTGAAATGAAGATTGCCATTACTGCATTCCCGCGCACGCAGCAGGGAACGGGTGCGAGCCGCCGCCTGCGCAACAGCGGACGCGTTCCGGGAGTGATTTACGGCGCCGGCAAGGCCGCGCAGATGGTCGAGCTCGACCAGAACGCGCTGTTGCGGCATCTCAAGATGGAGGCGTTTCACGCCTCCATTCTCGAGATGGCGGTCGATGGCGCCCGCGAGCAGGTGCTGCTGCGCGACTTTCAGATGCATCCGTGGAAACCGATCGCGCTGCACGTCGATTTCCAGCGCATCGACAAGAACAGGAAGATCCACATGCGCGTGCCGCTGCATTTCGTCAACGCCGATATCTGCGCTGGCGTCAAGCAGGGCGGCGGCGTGGTGCAGCACGTGATGAACGAGATCGACATTCAGTGTCTGCCCGACGATCTTCCGGAATACGTCGAAGTCGACCTCAAGGACGTGCAGGTCGGCGATTCGATCCATGTCGCCGACCTGAAATTGCCCAAGGGCGTCGAGCCGCTGTCCAAGCTCAGCCACGACAACCCGGCGGTGGTGACGGTGCAGCTGCCGAAAGTCGCTGCGGTGGAGGAAGAGGCCGCGGCGCCGGTCACCGAGATCACCGCCCAGGCTCCGGCCGAAGCAGCAGCCGCCGCGGAAAGCGAGAAGAAGGAAGCGGGCAAGAAGGAATAGGCCGCGGCAATCCGCGTGTAAAACCGGGCCCGTCATGTTGCGCGCGATATGGCGGGCTTTTTTCTGGGTGCATGGCTGAAAGCGCGAAGCTTGCCGTCGGCCGTCGGCCATTCACCATCCATCATCCACGATTCACCGCTTTTCAATGAAACTCGTCGTCGGGCTCGGCAATCCGGGCAAGAAATACGAAGCGACGCGCCACAACGCCGGCCGCTGGTGGGTCGAGCAGCTGGCGTCCGCTGCCCGCGTCGAGTTGCGCGAAGCAGCGCGCTATTTCGGCCGCATCGGGAAAATCGCGGCTCCGCACGAAATCTGGCTGCTTCTGCCCGATACCTACATGAACCAGAGCGGCCGCGCGGTCGCGGCGCTGGCCGGTTTCCATAAGATCGAGCCCGGTGAAATCCTGGTGGTGCACGACGAGCTCGATCTGCCGCCGGGGACCGCACGGCTCAAGAAAGGCGGCGGCACCGGCGGGCACAACGGTTTGAACGACATCGCGGCGCGGCTGGGAAGCCGGGATTTCTGGCGCCTGCGGCTCGGCATCGGCCATCCGCGCAATGCCGCGGCGACGGAGCAGGAAGTGGCCGATTACGTGCTGCACAAGCCAAGCGCGGCCGAGCGCAGCGCGATCGATGACGCGATTGCCGCCAGCCTCGAAGTCTGGCCGCTGATCGCCGAAGACGGGTTCGAGGCGGCGATGCTGCGGCTACACACAAAAACCGTGAAACGTGAAACGTGAAATGCAAAAACCGCATGTCATGCTGACCGTCATTCCAGAAGTCGTCCCGCCACGGCTCCCATTTCACGTTCCACGTTTCACCCGGGGTCTGCAATGAGTCTCAAATGCGGCATCGTCGGCCTGCCCAATGTCGGCAAATCCACGCTGTTCAACGCGCTGACCAAATCAGGCATCGCGGCCGAAAACTATCCGTTTTGCACCATCGAGCCCAACGTCGGCATCGTTGAAGTGCCCGACCCGCGGTTGTACCGGCTCGCCGAGCTGGCGAAACCGGAAAAGGTGGTGCCGGCGGTGGTCGAATTCGTCGACATCGCCGGACTGGTCGCAGGCGCTTCCAAGGGCGAGGGCCTGGGCAACCAGTTCCTCGCCAATATCCGCGAAACCGACGGCATCATCAACATGGTGCGCTGTTTCGAAAACGACAACGTGGTGCACGTCGCCGGCAAGGTCGATCCGGTTTCCGATATCGAGACCATACACACCGAGCTCGCGCTCGCCGATCTCGCAACGGTGGGAAAAGCCATGCAACGCGCCGGCAAGACCGCCAAGGCCGGCGACAAGGAGGCGATCAGACTCGCTGCCCTGCTGGACAAGGTGCGCGTCCACCTCGATCAGGGCAGGCCGGTGCGCGCGCTACAGCTCGAAAAAGAAGAGGTGGCGTTGCTGAAGCCGCTGTGCCTGTTGACCGCCAAGCCTGCCCTCTACGTCGCCAACGTCGATGAAAAAGGATTTGAAAACAACAGATTGCTTGACGAGGTGCGAGCTTACGCGGCGCGCGAGGGCGCGCCGGTGGTGGCGATCTGCGCCGCGCTCGAAGCCGAGATCGCCGACATGAGCGACGAGGACAAAAAGGCTTTTCTCGCCGACGTCGGTCTCGAGGAACCGGGGCTCAACCGGCTCGTCCGTGCCGTCTACGAGCTGCTGGGACTGCAGACCTATTTCACCGCCGGTCCCAAGGAGGTGCGGGCGTGGACCATCCACAAGGGCGACACCGCGCCGCAGGCGGCGGGGGTGATCCATACCGATTTCGAAAAAGGCTTCATCCGCGCCGAAGTGATCGCCTACGACGACTATATCGCGTGCAAAGGCGAGCAGGGCGCGAAGGAAGCGGGCAAGATGCGGCTCGAAGGCAAGGACTACGTCGTCAAGGACGGCGACGTGATGCATTTCCGCTTCAACGTGTGATGGCCTGCGGACGCGCAAACGCGCCGGGCCGTCTGCGTGAATTGCAGCGGACAACGGGACTGCCGCTGAATTCGCGCGAGGCGGGAATCGGCCGTGAAGCTCATGCCGGCGCAGGCCGTGTCGCAACGGCCGCAAACCGGAAGGACGGGGGCGCGCTTCAGCGCGCGGGGTTTTCCGGCACGTAGCCGTGCCGCATGGTGTTTTCCGACACCACGCGCGTCCACATGAACTGCTTCAGGTATTCCGGTCCGCCGGCCTGGATGCCGGTGCCTGAAAGCCCCACGCCGCCGAAAGGCTGCACTGCCACCAGCGCGCCGGTGATGCGGCGGTTGAGATAGAGATTGCCGACACAATAGCGGTCGCGCGCAAGGCGCAGGTGTTCGGGCAGCCGTGAAAAAACGCCGCCCGTCAGCATATAGTCGGAATCGAGCGCGATCTGCAGCGCCTGCTCGAAGCTCGCCGCCCGCAGCACGGCGAGAATCGGCGCAAAAATTTCCTCGCGCGCCAGGCGGTGATGCGGCTGGATGCCGGTGAAAATGGCGGGTGCAAAATAGAATCCTTCGTCCGGTGCCGTTCCCCGGTAGTAAAGCCTGCCTTCGGTTTTGCCGATTTCCAGATATGCGAGCGCTTTCTGCTGGGCGGCGCGCGTGATGAGCGGGCCGAACATGTGCTGCGGATCTTCCGGCGGACCGCACGGATGGCTTGCCAGCGCTGCCGCCAGCCGCGCGACGAGACGATCGTGCACGCCGCCCACCGTGATCAACCGCGAGCACGCTGAGCATTTTTGTCCCTGGTAACCGAAAGCCGAGTGCATGATGTGCGTTACCGCTTCGTCGAGATCGGCATCGTCATCGACGATGATCGCGTTTTTGCCACCCATTTCGCATACCACGCGCTTGAGGTGAGTCTGTCGCGGCGCCAGCCGTGCCGCCTGCTCGAGGATGGTGAGTCCCGCTTCGCGCGATCCCGTAAAGGCGATGATGTCGATCTGCGGGGAGCGCACCAGATGATCGCCAATGAGGCTGCCGCGCCCCGGCAGCAGCTGGCATGCGGGGGGCGGCAAACCGGCTTCGAGCAGCAATGCGTGGAAATGGTGCGCGACGATCATTGCTGGTGTCGCCGGCTTCATGATGGCGCAGTTGCCGCTGGCGAGTGCCGCGCTGGTCATGCCAGCGAGAATCGCAAGCGGAAAGTTCCATGGAGAAATAACGGCGGCTACGCCGCGCGGCTCGAAACGGGTGACATTGTTTTCTCCCGGGAAATCGACCGTGTTGCGCCAGCCGGCGAGTTTGACTGCTTCGGCCGCGTAATAGCGCAGATAATCGATCGCCTCGGCGACATCGGCGTCGGCCTCGCGCCAGCTCTTGCCCTGTTCCAGCACCTCCCATGCTGCAAATTGCGCGCGGCGCTCGAGCAGCATGCCGGCAGCGCGCAACAGACACTCGGTGCGCTGGCTGGCCGGCGTATCGCGCCACGCCGGGAACGCGCGTACCGCGTTGGCGACGGCCTGTTCGACGTGCGCCGTGCTTGCCAGCTCGACGTATCCCAGAACTTCGTCGGGCCGCGCCGGATTGACCGCCGCCTGTTCCGCGGCAGGCGCGTCGCGCGCGTTCGGAATGGCGAGGCGGTAACGGTTGCCGATCCGGCCGCGTGCGAGCGCGATCGCTTCACGGAATGCCTGTTGCGCGGAGATGCGGCTGAAATCGGTGGGCGGCGTGTTGACGAAGGAGGGTTGCGGCGGCTCGTCGGTATGGCTTGGTGCCAGCGGCGCGGCGAGCAATGCCGCGGCTTCCTTGGCCTCGGCGTAGGCCTGTCTCAGGACCGAGGTGCTGGCGGTATTTTCCAGCAGCCGCCGGATGAGGTAGGCGATGCCTGTCGCCAGATCGCCGGTCGGGACATAGATGCGCAGACGCGAGCCCGAAGCTGCCACCGCCCCTGCCAGAGGCTCGGCCATGCCGTAGAGCATCTGGATTTCCCATTCCTGCGGACCGACGCCGTGCGCGCTCGCCAGCGCCAGCGCGTGCGCGAGGCTGCGCAGGTTGTGGCTCGCGATCGCGGGATGGATGAACTCGCGCGCTTCGAATAGCTGGCGCGTGAGGCGCTCGAAACTGGCATCGGTCGCGGCCTTGTCGGAATACACCGGCAGCGGCCAGCGCCGCTGCCGCGCTGTGGCGACCTCGGTGTCCCAGTACGCGCCCTTTACCAGCCGCACCAGGATGCGCTGCCCGGCCGCGCGTGCACGTTGTATCACTTCCTGAAGATCGCGCTCGGTTTCGGGCAGATACGCCTGCAGCGCGATCCCCGCTTGCCAGCCGGGAGCGCGATGGACGTTGATGATGGAAAAAAATATGTCCAATATCAATGACTTGATATCGTGGTGTTCCATGTCTACGGTGAGCGTCGCGCGCACGCGCTGCGCTTCGGCGAGCAGTGGTTCGAGGCGCCCGAGCACGCGGCGCGTAGTGCCCGTGGCATCGAGCGGGTCGAAACGCGGCGTCAACGCCGTGAGCTTGAGCGAGATATGCGGACGGGCGATTCCCGCCGCTTCCTGCCAGCGCAGTAAATCGACGTAACGCGCGGCGTACGACGCGGCTTCGGCTTCGGTGAGCACGGCTTCCCCGACCGCATCGAATGTCGCATGCGCTCCCATGCGGCGCAGTGCGGTGAGGATCTTTTCTATCGCCTGCGGCTTTTCTTCGGCGAGGAAGAGGCGCGCGGTGCGCGTGACGCTCGCGCGCGCCGCCCACGCCAACGCCGCGTGATTGCCGAGCGCGAACAGGCGCCCCCATGCACCGCCGAGGCGGTACTCTCCGAGATACGAACGGAAATGCGCAGCGATGCCAGCGCTGTCCGTGAGCTGGGGCAGCACGTCGATGAACTGGAACAGTGCGTGACGCAGACGCTCATCGGCGAGCGCGCGTTCGAGCAGTGCGCCCCGCACGCCGTGCGCGCTAAACAAGGCGGGGCGCGAACGCACCGCGTCGCGGTAAAGCCGCTCGCCGATCTCGCGGGTTAGCGCTTCCAGCGAATTTTCCCGCACCCCGCTCACACATCCCCTCCTGGCCCGTGAAACCACTGCTTACCGCCCCGCCGGCCGCTCCTCTTCCCAGATCACGTCGCATTGCTTGGCGGCGGCGCGGGCGAGCAGCTCGATCAGGGGAAAGGCGCGCTGGCGCAACGATACCCTGACTTCGTCTTCATCGGCGCCGTTTTCGCCGGCTGGCGGTGGCGCTTCGGCATGCGCCGCCACGGCGCGTTTGAGGCGCTCGAGCGCGGCCGCGACGTCCTTGCCGAGCAGCGCGCCGGGCACCACGCCGCTTTGCCCCATCATCCTGAGCAGCGTCACCGCGACGTTGCCGAACATCGTGATATTGCCCTGTTTGCTCGTGAATTTCACCAGCACGTCACGGTTTTCCTGTAAATAATAAAAAAACAATGTTTGTCGCGAACGGCGTTCGGGGATGACCCGGCGTCGCCGTGATCGTGGTGATCACCGTCGGCGCCTGCCGCCGAAAATCGAGCCCAGTATGCCGCGCACGATCTCGCGGCCGATTTGCGAGCCGATGGCCCGCGCCGCGCTTTTCGTCGCCGCCTCGAGGGCGCTTTCGCGCCGCCCGCCGCCACCGCCGAATATGCCGCCGAGCAGGTCGCCGAGGGAAGATGCGCCGCCCTCCTCGGGGTGGGCGGGCGCTGCTGCTGCGCCGCTTTGCCGGCTGAGCTTTTCGTAAGCCGATTCGCGGTCCACGATTTCGTCGTAGACGCCGGCCAGCGGCGAATTTTTGATGATCCGGCTGCGTTCCTGCGGCGTGATCGGCCCCACGCGGCTCACCGGCGGCACGATGAAAGCGCGTTCGACCACCGTCGGGCGGCCTTTTTCATCGAGCAGCGAGACCAGCGCTTCGCCCACACCGAGTTCGGTGATCGCGGCTTCCACGTCGAGCGCGGGGTTGGCACGCAGTGTGGTGGCCGCGGCTTTGACCGCTTTCTGGTCGCGCGGCGTGAAGGCGCGCAGCGCGTGCTGCACGCGGTTGCCGAGCTGCCCGAGCACGGTGTCGGGAATGTCGAGCGGATTCTGGGTGACGAAAAAAACGCCGACGCCTTTGGAGCGGATCAGCCGCACCACCTGTTCGATCTTGTCGAGCAGCACTGCGGGAGCGTCGTTGAACAGCAGGTGCGCTTCGTCGAAGAAAAACACCAGCCTGGGTTTTTCGGGATCGCCGACCTCGGGCAGTCGCTCGAACAGTTCTGCCAGCAGCCACAGCAGGAAAGTGGCGTAGAGCTTGGGCGCGTTCATCAGCTTGTCGGCGGCGAGGATGTTGATCACGCCGCGGCCGCGGCTGTCGGTGCGCATCAGGTCGGCGATGTCGAGCGCCGGCTCGCCGAAAAAGCGATCCGCGCCCTGGTGCTCGAGCTCCAGCAGCCCGCGCTGGATGGCGCCGATCGAGGCCGAAGAGACATTGCCGTACTGCGTGGTGAAACTTTTGGCGTTCTCGCCGACATGGGTCAGCATTGCGCGCAGGTCTTTCAAATCCAGCAGCAGCAGGCCGTGGTCGTCGGCAATCTTGAATGTCAGCGTGAGCACGCCCTGTTGAGTGTCGTTCAGGCCGAGCATGCGCGCGAGCAGCAACGGCCCCATTTCGGAAATCGTGGCGCGCACCGGGTGTCCCTGCTCACCGCAGGCATCCCACAATACCACCGGGCAGGCTTCCATCGCGGGGGCTTCGAGCCCGAGCTGCTCGATGCGCTGCCTGATTTTGCCGCTGAACTCGCCGCGCTGGGAGACTCCGGCGAGATCGCCCTTGACGTCGGCCATGAACACCGGCACGCCGATGCGGCTGAAACCTTCGGCCAGGCGTTGCAGCGTCACGGTCTTGCCGGTGCCGGTGGCGCCCGCAATCAGCCCGTGACGGTTGGCAAGCTGCGGCAGGAGATGGATTTCGTGCGCGGCCTTGGCGAGAAGCATCGGTTGCGGCATGGCGGGATTGCGGCCTGGGGTATAATGAAACTTTAATTATATCAGTGACCTCTGGCCATCTTCGGATGCCGCCGGAGTGCGCCGGGAAAATACCCGGGCCGATTATCAGAGGAAGCAATGGCAGGTCATTCGAAGTGGGCAAACATCCAGCACCGTAAAGGCCGTCAGGATGCGAAACGTGGCAAAATTTTCACGCGCCTCATCAAGGAAATCACGGTGGCGGCGCGGCTGGGCGGCGGCGATCCCGCGTCCAATCCGCGGCTGCGGCTGGCGATCGACAAGGCGTACGACAACAACATGCCCAAGGAAAACGTCGAGCGTGCGATCAAGCGCGGCAGCGGCGAGCTCGAAGGCGTGAATTACGAGGAAGTGCGATACGAAGGTTATGGCATTGGTGGCGCGGCGGTGATCGTCGACTGCATGACCGACAACAAGACGCGCACCGTGGCCGATGTGCGGCACGCGTTTGCCAAGCATGGCGGCAATCTCGGCACCGAAGGCTCGGTCGCCTTCCTGTTCAAGCACTGCGGCCAGATGGTCTTCGCGCCCGGCACCAATGAGGAAAAGCTCATGGAGGCGGCGATCGAAGCGGGCGCCGAAGACGTCATCACCAACGAAGACGGCAGCCTTGAAGTCATCACCGCGCCCCACGATTTTTCCGCGGTGAAAAGCGCGCTGGAGAAAGCGGGCTTCAAGCCCGAGCTCGCCGAAGTGACGATGAAGCCGGCCACCGAAACCGAGCTCACCGGCGACGATGCGGTGCGCATGCAGAAGCTGCTCGATGCGCTCGAAGCACTCGACGATGTGCAGGAAGTCTATACCACGGCCGTGCTCGATGCCGCGTGAAAGGTGAATGGTGAAGGGCGACCGGTCCCGACTTCGCCAGCCTCCCTTGGTTTTGGCAAAAGGGGGCGGGGAAGATTTGCCCCGGCACTCGCCCGCTGTGCGAACGCGCATCCTCGGGATTGATCCGGGATTGAGAGTGACCGGTTTTAGTTACGGCGTAACATGCACGCATGTTAGCCTTCACTGAAACCTGCGTTTCCGGCAAGGGAGGCCGAAGCTGATCGTATGCGCATCCTCGGGATTGATCCGGGATTGAGAGTGACCGGTTTT
>JBKBXX010000046.1:0-24032 GCA_046313915.1 Burkholderiales bacterium
CGCCATGCCGACGGTATAGCCCATCACCGGCAACACGGTCCACGGCAGCGCCGGCGCGAAAAAACCGCTGTAGCCGAGGTTGCAGGCTGCCGCGCCGCACATCACGGCGAAGCCGATGCCGACCGTGCGCCGCGGCGTCACCCGGCCCGCCAGCCGTCCCGACAGGAAAGCGCCGCACATCACGCCGCTGATTCCCGGCACGAACAGCCACGCGAACTGCGTCTCGCGCAAGCCGAGCAGATCATAGATCAGCGCCGGCGCCGATACGATGTAGATGAAAAAACCGCTGAAATTGAAGGCGACGGCGGAAGACAGCAGCAGCAGGCGGCAATTCGTTCCCAGCCGCAGATAATTGCCGGCGAGCGGCGCCAGCGCAAACGGCTGGCGCGCGGGCAGCGTCTCGGGCAGCCGCCATGCACACGCGGCGAGCAGCAGCACGCCGTAGAGCGCCAGAAACACGAACACCGCGCGCCAGCCCAAGCCGCTTTGCAGCCAGCCGCCGATCACCGGCGCGATCGCCGGCGCCAGCCCGAAAATCATGGTCACCAGCGACATCAGCCGCTGCGCCTCGTGTCCTTCGAAGCTGTCGCGGATGATGGCGCGGCCCACCACCATGCCCACTCCCGCCGACAGGCCCTGCACGCCGCGAAACAGCAGCAGCTGGCCGAAATCGTGCGCCAGCGCACAGCCGACCGAAGCCAGAGAAAAAATGAAAAGGCCGGCGAGAATCACCGGCCGCCTGCCGAACGAATCGGACAGCGTGCCGTGAAACAGCGTCATCACCGCGAAACACAGCAGATAGACCGCGAGCGTCTGCTGCATTTCGAGCGCGCCCACCGCAAAATCGCGCGCGATCGCCGGGAACGACGGCAAGTAGGTGTCGATGGTGAACGGCCCGATCATCGCGAGCGCCGCGAGAAGGGTCGCCAGCAACGGCGGGGGAAGGGGTTTGCGCTGCAAATCGGTTCGCCTGCTTTTCCCCCGCAGTGTAGCAGGCGGGGGGAAAGCGGTGTGCTCGCCATCCGCTGCGCCTAATCCCGGCAAGGCCGCGCGCCCGCCGGTTGCGGCTGCCCGAGCGGGAAAAGCCGCAACCCGGGGCAGCCGCAAGCCGTTGACAAAAAAAAGAAACCTATCCCATACTGGTCGCATGGTGATCACCAGGCACCCTCGATACCCCCGCCCGCCGCGGCCCGACATCACAAGCACCGGGGAACCGGCTGCCGCCGTGATCATCCCCCACCCGCCGGTGTCATCCCCCGGCACCCTCCTCGAAGAATCACGGTAAGCCATCGATGGGGGAGGGGCGGAAAATCGTTTTCGAGAACGGCATCGTCGGCATCGCCCTGGTGCAAGACGGGCGTATCGTGGAAGCCAACCAGCGCCTTGCCGCGATGTTCGGCTACGCGCCCCGCGAAATGAACGGCATGGCCATCCGCTCGCTGGCCGCACCGGACGAAGAGTGCAGCGAGGCGGTCGCCACGCTGCTTCCCCACGAGGCGGGAAACGATGCGCCGCCCGCCGCCCCCTTCAGACGCCGGGACGGTTCGCTGTTCTGGGCGAGCTGCGACCTGGCCGCGGCCGACCCCGACGCCCCGTCCGCGGGCAGTCTATGGGTGGTGCTCGACGTCAGCGGCTGCAAACGTGCCGAAGCGGCGCTGCAACGCTGCACGGCACGGCTGGCGCAAAGCGAAGCTTTGGCGCACCTCGGCCACTGGGAGCTCGATCTCATTGCTGACAGACTGTTCTGGTCCGATGAGGTTTTCAGGATTTTCGAGCTCGATCCCGAACGCTTCGCCGCCTCGTACGAAGCTTTTCTCGCGCTCGTCCATCCCGCGGACCGCATGAAGGTCGACAAGGCGTACACCGATTCGCTCGCGAACAAATTGCCCTACAGCATCGAGCACCGTCTGCTGATGCCCGACGGGCGCATCAAGTTCGTGCTGGAACAATGCCTGACCGATTTCGACAGCTTGGGCAAGCCGCTGCGCTCGATAGGCACGGTGCAGGACATCACCGAGCGCAAGAAGGCGGAAGAAACCCGCGCGAGACTCGCCGCGATCGTCGAGAGTTCCAACGACGCCATCATCAGCCGCGACCTCGAAGGCACGATCCTCACCTGGAACGCCGCCGCGGAAAGGCTGTTCGGCTACACCGCGGCGCAAGCCATCGGCCAGCCGATCACCATCATCGTGCCCGAGGACGGCCGCGCCGACCTGGAAAAAAACACCCGCATACTGTGCGAAGGCGGACGGGTGCCGCCGACCGAAGTCACGCGCCGCACGCGCGACGGCGCGCTGATCGAAGTCCTGCGCAGCATCTCGCCGGTCCGGGACGAAAGCGGCACGGTGGTCGGCGCCGCCATCATCGTCAGCGACATTTCGGAGCTCAAGCGCGCCCGGCGCGAATTGCAGCAGCAGGCGCAGCTCGCGCGTTTGCTCGCAACACTCGCGCGCACCGCCAGCGAGGCGGAAACGCCGGAAGCCGCCATGCAGGCGTGTGTCGCGCGCATCTGCGAATACGGCGACTGGGCGCTCGGCCGCTTCGGCAGCTTCACCGGCGACGGGCCGGAAAAGACGTTGCGGTCTTCGCTCTGGCACAGCCTGCACCCCGAACGTTTCAGCCACTTCCTCGCGATCGCCGACGATTTCCACCACTCTGCCGGACGGGGCATTTTCGTCGACGCCGCGCTCAGGGAAGGCAAACCCGTGTGGATAGCCGATTTCGCAGCCACGCCGGGGGTGGGGCGCCTCGCCCACGCCGGCCGCTACGGTATCCGCGCCGGCTTCGTTTTCCCCATTTTCGTCGGCAACGAACCTCAGGCTTTCCTCGAGTTCTTCGCCACCGAGCCGCGGCCGCCCGATGCGGCATTCCTCGAAGCCCTCGACCCCATCGCGAGCCAGCTCGCGCGCATCATCGAGCGCGAGCGCGCCGCGGCCCAGCTGCGGCTCGCCGCCAGCGTGTTCGACACCGCGGCCGAAGGCATCATGATCACCGACAGCGCGAACAAGATCCTTTCGGTGAACCGCGCGTTCACCGAAATCACCGGTTATTGCGCCGCCGAGGTGATCGGCAAGAATCCGCGCCTACTGCAGTCGGGACTACAGCCGGAAGCGTTTTACCGCGAAATGTGGGCCGCAATCGGCGAAACCGGACGCTGGCAGGGCGAAATCTGGGACCGCCGCAAAAACGGCGAGCTCTATTGCGAGCTGCTGTCGATCAGCACCGTGCGCGACGCAACCGGCAGGACCATCAACCACTGCGCGATTCTGATGGACATCACCGCGCGCAAGGCGGCCGAAGCCGAGCTCAGGCGCCTCAATGCCGATCTGGAAAGCCGGGTGGCGGCGCGTACCGCCGAGCTCGCGCGCATCAACCGCGAGCTCGAAGCATTCAGTTATTCGGTGTCCCACGATTTGCGTGCACCGTTGCGCACCATTCGCGGTTTCGCCAAGATCGTTCTCGAGGAAAACGCGGCCAGGCTCGGCGCGGAAGCGGTCGGGCACCTGAAAAGAATCGTCGCAGGCGGCGAGCGCATGGAAATGCTCATCGACGATCTGCTCACGCTGGCGCGGGTGTCGCGGCAGGTCATCTCGCGGCAGGAGGTCGATCTGAGCGAAATGGCGCGGCAGGTGACAGACGCGCTGGTCGAGGCGCAGCCGCAGCGGCGCGCCCGCATCGCGGTGCAGCCGGGCCTGAAGGCGAGCGCCGACCCCGGCCTGAGCCGCATCGCGCTGGAAAACCTCATCGGCAACGCCTGGAAATTCACTGCGGGCACCGCCGAAACGCAAATCGAATTCGGAACCGCTGCGGGCGCGGGCGAGACGGTCTACTTCGTCCGCGACAACGGCACGGGTTTCAATCCGAAGTACGCGCACAAGCTGTTCGCGCCTTTCGAGCGTCTCCACAACAGCAGGGACTTCGAAGGCACCGGCATCGGCCTCAGCATCGTGGAGCGCATCGTCACCCGCCACGGCGGGCGGGTCTGGGCGGAAAGCGAGCCGGGGCACGGCGCGACCTTCTACTTCACGCTCGGGCCGCAGGGCTCCCGCGCTGCCCCCGCCGCCGGCGACGACGCAACACCTGCCGCGGGGTAGGCACGATACGACAACCCCTGCCGCGAACGCTTCCGCGATTAAAGTTTCCGGCAAAAATTCCGATAATGAAGACAATCCGGTTCGCCCCGCGGCGGCGGCGCGTGGACTTCCCGGCCGGGTGGGCGCGCGGCGGCGGGCGCCATCGCCTCCAACGCGCGCTGCCGGCCGCAACTCGATCGGAACACCATGGCAGGTTCTTTCAAGTGGCCGACGCCACCGCATTTCACGGCTGCACCCGACTCCGGCTGGCCCAAGGAGTGCCTGGTGGTCTTCAACGACGGGCGCAAGGCGCTCGGCAATCTGCTGCGCTTTTTCCCCCATGAGAAGCGCGTGGAATTCCAGCCACGCGGCGGCGATGGCGGCGAACTCGACATCGCCTTCGATTCGATCAAGAACCTGATCCTGACGCAACCGGTTTCCCTGACCAGACACAGCACTGCGCTGGAGACCCTGGCCGAGGATCTCACCCCCGCGCCGGAAACCCAGGAGTTCCGCGTCGAATTCAAGGACGGCGAACGGCTCGTCGGCGAGACCATGGGCTACGTGCCGGAGAAATTCGGCGTCTTCCTGTTCCTCGCCGCGAAGAACGGCCATGCCCGCAGGTGTTTCATACCGGCGCTCGCGATCAACGACTATCAGATCGGTCCGCGCCTGGGCGAACTGCTAGTGGATAGCGCAGCGACGGCAAAAGAAGACGTCGAGGCGGGCTTGCACCAACAGCAGCAATTGCGGTCGCGGCGCCTCGGCGATTATCTGATCGCGAGCGATGTGCTGACGCCGGAACAGCTCGCGCTCGCCGTGAAGCGACAGCAGGCCTGCCCCCACCTGAAGCTCGGTGAAGCGTTGCTCCAGGAAAAACTGATCACCCGCGAGCAGCTCGATGAAGGGCTGTCCCACCAGCAGCAGGACCGCAAGGTGGCGCTGGGCGAAATCCTCGTCAGGATGGGCGCGATCGACCAGGAAACCCTGAAGCGGACGCTGGTGAGAAAACTGGGCATCCCGTTCGTGAATCCGCAGAAATTCATGGTCGACCCCAATGTCCTCAGGTTGATACCCGAAAACATCGCCCGCAAGCTCGCGGTCATGCCGCTGTGCCGCATGGAATCCTCGCTGATCGTGGCGATGGAAAACCCGATGAGCTGGGAACTGCTCGACACCCTGCGCTTTCATTCCGGCATGACCATAGAGCCGGTGCTCGCGCTCGCCGACGACATCGCCGCGGCGATCGACGCCCACTACGGTTCCGGGCGGCAGGAAACCAACATCAAGGAGCTGATATCCGAACTCGAACACGACAACGACAACGAGGAACCGCCCGACGAGCAAATCCATGAATCGGACAGCGCGCTGGTGAGGCTGGTGAACAAGATGATCGTCGACGCCTTCCGACAGGGCGCCTCCGACATTCACGTCGAAACCCGTCCCGGCAGGAAAAACACCCACATCCGTTTCCGCAGGGACGGCACGCTCGTCCCTTACCTGGAAATTCCAGCCAATTTCCGCAAGGCGCTGGTGTCCCGCATCAAGATCATGAGCCATCTGGACATTTCGCAGCGGCGCAAACCCCAGGACGGCAAGATCGAATTCAAGAATTTCGGGCCGCTCGGTATCGAACTGCGCGTCGCCACCATCCCCACCGCCAACGGCCTGGAAGACATCGTCATGCGGGTGCTGGGTGGGGCGAAACCGGTCGCCCTGGACGAGCTCGGGCTCGACGCCGAGCGCCTGGACCAACTGAAAAAAATGGCGGCCAAGCCCCACGGCCTGTTCCTGATCTGCGGCCCGACCGGCTCCGGCAAAAGCACCACGCTGCACTCGGTGCTGCGCCACATCAACACCCCGGAACGCAAGATATGGACGGCGGAAGACCCGATCGAAATCACCCAGGAAGGCTTGCGGCAGGTGCAGGTCAATCCCCAGATCGGCTGGACTTTCGCCGCGGCGTTGCGCAGCTTCCTGCGCGCCGACCCCGACGTGATCATGGTCGGGGAGATGCGCGACCAGGAAACCGCCAGCACCGCCATCAAGGCCTCGATCACCGGCCACCTGGTATTTTCCACCCTCCACACCAACAGCGCCTCCGAAAGCATCGCGCGGCTGCTCGACATGGGCATGGATCCGTTCAATTTCGCCGATGCCCTGCTCGGCGTGCTGTCACAGCGCCTCGCAAAACGCCTGTGCCAGGCCTGCAGAAAACCGCACGCTGCGACCGCCGACGAAATCCGCGATTTGCTGGAAGAATATTGCCTGGGCACGCCTCTTGCACCCGAGGCGGCGCTCACGCGGTGGCACAGCCAATACGCAGACGCCACCGGTCAGTTCACGCTGTATGCCGCGGCGGGCTGCGGCAGCTGCGACCATACCGGCTATCGCGGCCGCATCGGCCTGCACGAACTACTGGTGTGCACGCCCACCATCAAGAAGCTGATTCATTCCCGCGCCACCGCCGACGCCATCGCCGCCACCGCCATGGCGGAAGGCATGCGTCCGCTGAAACAGGACGGCATGGAAAAGATCCTGCAGGGTCACACCGACATCCGCCAGGTGCGGGCGGTCACCAGCTAGCGCAGAAGCGGGAAGCGGGTCATGAAGCCGCCCTGACCGGCACGCCGTCGTTGGCGGGACAACCGTCGAAGTCGTAGGCCGCGCGCAGCGTCGCCGGTTCCTGCGGCGAAAGCGGCATCTTCCTGCAACGGCTTCCCAGCCACTCGGCAAGCCGCCCGGCGTCGAGCGGTCTGGAAAAATAATAGCCCTGGGCCGTGTCGCAGCCCAGCGCCCGCAAACGCGCGAGGACGCCGTCGTTTTCCGTGCCTTCGGCGACCACTTCGAGCCCGAGATTGTGGCCGAGATCGATCGTGGCCTTCACGATCGAGGCATTGCTGCTGTTGCGCTCCATGTCCATGACGAAGGATTTGTCGATCTTGATTTCCTTCACCGGCATTTTGCTGAGGTAGACCAGCGACGAGTAGCCAGTGCCGAAATCGTCGATGGCGAGCCGCACTCCCATCGCCGCCAGGCGGTCGAGAACCTGTATCGCGCGTTCCGCATCGGCCATGATGGTGCTTTCGGTGATTTCTATCGCGAGCAGGGCGGGCGGCACGGCGTGAGCGGCGAGTGTCCGGCCGACGATGACGGGTAATTCCTGATCGAGCAGGGTATGCGCCGACAGATTCACGGCCACACCGAGCGTGAGGCCTTCGGCGCGCCATTTTGCGCATTGCTCGAGGCTCCGGTTCAGCACCCACAGCGTGAGCGGGTTGATCAGCCCGGTCCTTTCGGCGAGCGGGATGAACTGGTCGGGCGGCATCAGGCCGTGGGACGGATGCTGCCACCGCACCAACGCCTCCACTTCCCTCACCATGCCGGTGCGGATATCGACCTTGGGCTGATAGTGCAAGGTAAGCTCGCCGCGTTCGATCGCGTGGCGCAACTCGCCCATCAGCATCAGGCGCTGCGGGCTGTGGCGGTCGAGTTCGGCGGAGTAGACGACGAGACCGCTGTGGTTTTTCTTGGCCACGTACATGGCGACGTCGGCCCGCTGCAGCAGCACGTCCGCATCGGCACCGTGTTCCGGATAGCAGGCGATGCCCATGCTCGCCTGGATGTCGAGCTTCATGCCTTCCAGCATGAAAGGCGCCTGCAGCGCTTCCTGGATCCGGCGCGCCATGGCGACCGCGTCTTCCGCTGCGGTGATTTCCCGCAACATCACCGCAAACTCGTCGCCGCCCAGCCGCGCCAGGGTGTCCGGCTCCCGCACGATGTCGCGCAGGCGCAGCGCGACCTGTTTGATGACGCGGTCGCCGTTGTTGTGGCCGAGTGTGTCGTTGATCTCCTTGAAACGGTCGAGATCGAGGATCAGGATCGCCAGACGGCGCTTGTCGTTCCACGCGGCGTAAAGACCTTGTTCCAGACGGTCGTACAGCAGCACCCGGTTCGGCAGATCGGTGAGCGCGTCATGAGTCGCGCTGCGCATCGCCTGTTTTTCGAACGCCGCGGCGCGCGCCTGCATCTCGCTCGTCTGGTCGATCACCATCGCGCTCGCCTCGAAAGCCATCAGCGAGCTCACGTACTGTCCCCACCAGGCAAAGGCGAACGGCATGGCGTCGAGCACCCACAGCGAAACGTTTTTCTGTTGCACGGCAAAAACGCTTTCCACGCTGATCTCGCCGTATTCGAGATGGCCGAGGATCAGCGTCGCGGTGACGATCGCGCCGAGCGCGATCATGACGCCCAAAACGGAATGCCTGCTCGCTTTCGATTTGAGCAGCCGGGCATTTCTGGTCAGAATCTGGCTCGTCAGCACCGGGCACCCGATGTTTTACACAACCACATGTTTTCCTTTTATATTCAGCGAGATAGCGCCCATCACGCGCTCGGCGGCCAACCCGCCTCGGCTGCTGGCGGCGACGTTCATCCTTTTATCGGCACGGCCGGGGCTTTCTTGAGCGGCGCGCCGCTCGCAACCGCGGCACGGAAAATCCGGCGAGAAGAAGGTGTTGTTCCAGGGTCTGCCGCAGCGGGCGACCCCCGCCCTACGCCTGCCGGTCGAAACGCCGGTACTGGATGGCCTCGGCGACGTGCGTCGCCGCGACACCGTCGACGCCGCCAAGATCGGCGATGGTGCGCGCCACCTTGAGGACGCGGTGATAGCCGCGCGCCGACAGCCCGAGCCTGCCGATCGCCTGTTTGAGGAGCATCGCCCCATCGTCATCGGGCAAGCAGTACTTGTCGATCTCGCGCGGGGCGAGCCGCGCGTTGGGTTTGCCCTGGCGCTCAAGCTGGCGCGCGTAGGCGGGCACGACCCGCTCGCGGATCGCCGCCGACGATTCGCCCGGTGCGCCGCGCACGAGATCTTCCTGTGGCAACGCCGCCACCTCGATCTGGATGTCGATGCGGTCCAGCAGCGGCCCGGAGATTTTTCTGCGATAGCGCAGCACCTGGTCGGGGGTGCAGTGGCACCTGCCGGAATGGTGGCCCAGGAATCCGCACGGGCAGGGATTCATCGCCGCGACCAGCTGGAACTGGGCCGGGAACTCCGCCTGGCGCGCGGCGCGCGAGACGCTGATGCGCCCGGATTCGAGCGGCTCGCGCAACACTTCGAGCACCTTGCGGTCGAACTCGGGCAGCTCGTCGAGAAACAGCACGCCGTGCATCGCCATCGAAATCTCGCCGGGCCGCGGATGGCTGCCGCCGCCCACCAGCGCCACCGCGGACGCGGTGTGGTGCGGCGCGCGGAAAGGCCGCCTTTTCCAGCGGGCGACATCGAAGCCCGCGCTGCCCAGCGACTGCACGGCAGCGCAAGCGAGCGCTTCTTCCTGCGTCATCGGCGGCAGGATTCCCGGCAGGCGCGAGGCGAGCATCGTTTTCCCGGTGCCGGGCGGGCCGACCATGATCACGCTGTGGCCGCCCGCGGCGGCGATCTCGAGTGCCCGTTTGGCATGCGCCTGGCCTCTGACCTCGAGCATGTCGGGATAGGTGCCGGCCGTCGCGACCGCAGGCGCGTGATGCCGTGGCAGGCGGTCGCGCCCGGCAAGATGCGCACAGACTTCGAGCAGCGAGCGCGCCGGATGGACGATCGCCTCCTCGACGAGCGCCGCCTCGGCGGCATTGGGCTGCGGCAAAATGAAACTGCGGCGTTCGCGCAGCGCGCCCAGCGTCATCGCCAGCGCGCCGCGCACCGGCCGCAGCTCTCCGGTCAGCGCCAGTTCGCCGGCAAATTCGTATTCATCGAGCCTGTCCGCCGGGATCTGCCCCGAAGCGGCGAGTATGCCGAGCGCGATCGGCAGGTCGAAGCGCCCCGACTCCTTGGGCAGGTCGGCGGGCGCCAGATTGACCGTGATGCGGCGCATGGGAAATTCGAAACGCGCGTTCTGCAGCGCCGCGCGCACGCGATCCTTGGCCTCTTTCACCTCGGCTTCGGGCAGGCCGACGATGGTGAAGCTCGGCAAGCCGTTGGCAAGGTGCACTTCCACCGTGACCGGCGGCGCCTCCATGCCCGCGAGGGCGCGGCTGTGGAGAACGGCGAGTGACATCGGATGCGGGGCTCGGGGTTCGATCAGGACTCAACGTTCCAAGCCGCCGCGGCGACGACAAGCGCCCAGGAATTTGTCGGACTTGTGTCCGACAAATTCCTGGAAGGGGGCAAGGTCCGACAGGCTGCTCGGCCTCGAATAAAGAGTTGCAGGAAAGCAACCGCTGGATCAGTGAGCACAAAAGCGCGGAAACAAAGGAGTCCCCCCCTCTACTCACGCCTCCCGCTTTTTTTCCAGCTCGGCGAGCCTGGCCTCGAGCTGGGTCAGTTTTTCGCGCGTGCGCGCGAGCACCTGGCGCTGCACGTCGAATTCCTCGCGCGTCACCAGATCGAGGCGGTTGAACAACGCCGTCAGCATGGCACGCAGGTTTTTTTCGAGATCGGCGGCCGGGCTTTGCGCCATGACCGACCGGATTTTTTCGTTGATCTCGTCGAGCAGTTTCTGTTCCATCGTCACTCCGGCGGTAAGTGAACCCCAGTGTAGCAAATCCGTGCGCACCGTCGCAGTGCACCCTCGCGGTGCATCGGCACCGGCAACGCACCAATGTAGGTCAGCAAGCGGCGAACTCACCGCGCGTCATAATCATAACACACTGATTTTTATCATATTATTTCCTGGCACGGTCCCTGCTTAGGTGATTTGCGCAATGTTGCATATTCGTTGACCCAGAAAGGGGATAGGCATGTTCAAGAAGACCATCATGGCGGGCGTTGTTGCAGTCACGTTCACCCCCGGGCTCGCGCCGGCACAAGCGACGAGCGGCCACACTTTGACCGGGAACGTCGGCATTTTCAGCCAGTATATCTTCCGCGGCCTGACGCAGACCAATACCGACCCGGCGCTGCAGGGCGGTTTCGACTACAGCCATGCGAGCGGGCTTTATGCCGGAACCTGGCTCTCCAACATCAGCTGGCTCACGGACTCGCCGGTTGCCACCGGGTACACCAGTTCCAGCCTGGAATGGGATTTCTACGGCGGCTACAAAGGCACTTTCGGCAAATCCGACTTCGGCTACGACATCGGTCTGCTCCAGTACTATTATCCCGGCAGCCGCAACACGGCGCTTTATCCGGGCACCGTGAAAGCCGATACGCTGGAAGCCTACGCCGCATTGACCTGGAAGTGGCTGAGCCTGAAATACTCGCACAGCCTGAACAACAAGACCTTCGGTGTCGCCAACAGCAGCGGCACCTACTATCTGGATCTCACTGCCAATTTCCCGGTGAGCGACAAGTTGACGCTGATCGCGCATTACGGCAAACAGAAGTTCGAGGGCAGCAATGGCGGCGTGTCCAACGATGCGGTCGCTTCGTACGAAGACTACAAGCTCGGCCTCTCCTATGCGCTGCCGAAGGACTTCACGGTGGGCGGATTTTTCTCCGGCACCAGCATGGACTCGACGCAGAAAGCGTTCTACACCAACACCGCCAGCAACCGTTTCGTCGGCAAGGACACTTTCACCGTCTTCGTCCAGAAGACTTTCTAGCCATCCGAAACACGGGGCCGCTCATCCCGGCCCCCATTCAACGGGGAAAACCATGAAACTGGTCACAGCAATCATCAAGCCTTTCAAGCTCGACGAGGTGCGCGAAGCCCTGTCCGCCGTCGGCGTGACGGGCATTACCGTCACCGAAGTCAAGGGCTTCGGACGACAGAAAGGGCATACCGAGCTGTATCGCGGCGCGGAATACGTGGTGGACTTCCTGCCCAAAGTCAAAATCGAAGCCGCGATCAAAAGCGAAATGCTCGAACAGGTGCTCGAGGCGATCGAAAAATCGGCCAACACCGGCAAGATCGGCGACGGCAAGATTTTCGTCTCGGATCTCGAGCAGGTGATCCGCATCCGCACCGGTGAAACCGGCGCCGCAGCGCTATAGGGAGAACGGCATGAAGAAATTACTGACCATTGTTGCGCTGTTCGGTGCGCTGAGCCTCGCGGGCTTGGCCGCATACGCCCAGGACAAACCCGCCGAGAAACCGGCGGCCGCTGCATCGTCAGCGCCGGCGATGGCGCCAGCCGCCGCTGTTGCAGCCCCGGCGGCAGCGCCCACACCCAACAAAGGCGATGTGGCATGGATGCTGACTTCGACCGCGCTGGTGCTGATGATGAGCGTGCCGGCGCTCGCGCTGTTCTACGGCGGCATGGTGCGATCGAAGAACATGCTTTCGGTGCTGATGCAGGTGTTCGTGACCTTTTCGCTGATCACCGTGCTCTGGTGCATTTATGGCTACAGTCTCGCGTTTACCGAGGGCAACGCGTTTTTCGGCAATTTCGAACGGCTGTTTCTCAACGGCACCTTCGACGCCATGAAAGGCGAATTCGCCATGGCCGGAACCTTCAGCAAGGCGACGCCGATTCCCGAACTGGTCTTCGTCGCCTTCCAGGCCACGTTCGCCGCGATCACCTGCTGTCTGATCCTCGGCGCCTTCGCCGAGCGCGTCAAGTTCTCGGCGGTGCTGATTTTCATGGTGCTGTGGTTCACCTTTGCCTACACGCCGATTGCGCACATGGTCTGGTTCTGGCCGGGGCCCGATGCCTATACCGATCCCAAGCTGGTCGACGGACTGAATGCCAAGGCCGGCCTGCTGTGGCAGTGGGGCGCGCTCGACTTCGCCGGCGGCACGGTGGTACACATCAACGCCGGCATCGCGGGCCTGGTCGGCGCCTACGTCGTCGGCAAGCGCATCGGCTACGGCAGGGAAGTAATGTCGCCGCACAACCTGACCATGACCATGATCGGCGCCTCGCTGCTGTGGATGGGCTGGTTCGGTTTCAACGCCGGTTCCGCGCTCGAAGCGAACAACTCCGCGGCGCTCGCGTTCATCAACACCTTCCTCGCAACGGCCTGCGCGGTGCTCTCCTGGACGTTCGGCGAGTGGCTGTTCAAAGGCAAGCCCTCGATGCTGGGCGCCGCCTCGGGCGCCGTGGCCGGGCTGGTCGCCATCACGCCGGCCGCCGGCAACGTCGGCGTTCCCGGCGCGTTCGTGATCGGCACGGCAGCGGGGCTCGTGTGTCTGTGGGGAGTGAACGGCCTCAAGAAAATGCTCGGCGCGGACGACTCGCTCGACGTGTTCGGCGTACACGCGGTGGGCGGCATCCTGGGCGCGCTCCTCACCGGCGTCTTCAACGCGCAAAGCCTCGGCGGCCCCGGCCTCGTCACCGACTGGGTGACCGGCAAAGTCGGCTCCAACCCGATCGTCGACCAGGTGTGGATACAAGCCCAGGCGGTAGGGGTCACGATCGTCTGGTCCGGCATCGTGGCTTTCATTGCCTACAAGATCGCCGATCTGCTGGTGGGGCTGCGCGTGACCGAGGAAGAAGAGCGCGAAGGCCTCGACGTGAATTCCCACGGCGAGACGGCCTACCACCTGTAGTTGCCGCAAAAACACGGCTCGAACGGGCGCCCGCCTCCCTTGCGGCGCCCGTTTTTTTTGCGGGCGCCGCTCGTTCACGCCGGCGGCCGCAGCCATCGGTTACAATGGCGGTTTCATGAGGACACTCCGGCCGTTGCCCGCCCGCTCACCGCGCTGATGAAAATCGCTTTCATCGTCGACCCGCTCGACTCCTTCAAGATCTACAAGGACACCACTTACGCCATCATGCGCGAAGCCGCCGCGCGCGGCCACGAGCTGCACGTGCTGCAGCAGGAAGACCTGCATTGGCGCAGCGGCGTGGCGGCCGGCAGCAGCCGCCGGCTGCATCTGACCGGCGACCAGGCGCGGTGGTACCGCACCGGGGAAGCCGCGGAAACGCCGCTGCAGCGCTTCGACGCCGTGTTGATGCGCAAGGACCCGCCTTTCGACATGGAATACGTCTACAGCACCTATCTGCTGGAGCTGGCGGAGGCACAGGGCGCGCGGGTGTTCAACCGGCCGCGCGCGATCCGCGACCATAACGAAAAAATGGCGATCGCACGCTTTCCGCAATTTACCGCGCCATCGCTGGTGACGCGCCGCGAGGACCTGATCCGCGAATTTCTCGCCGAGCACCACGACATCATCCTCAAACCGCTCGACGGCATGGGCGGCGCCTCGGTATTCCGCGTCCACGAGCGCGATCACAACATCAACGTCATCATCGAAATGCTCACGCACTACGGCCGCCGCACCATCATGGCGCAGCGCTTCATTCCCGAAATCCGCGACGGTGACAAGCGGATCCTGTTGATCGGCGGCGAAGCCGTGCCGTACTCGCTCGCGCGCATCCCCCGGCAGGGCGAGACCCGCGGCAACCTGGCCGCCGGCGGCACCGGCGTCGCCCGCGAGCTCACCGCGCGCGACCGCGAAATCGCCGCCGCGCTCGGCCCGCAACTCGCCGCGCAGGGCCTGCTGCTGGTCGGGCTCGACGTGATCGGCGATTATCTGACCGAAATCAACGTCACCAGCCCGACCTGTTTCCAGGAAATCGCCGAGCAGACCGGCTACGACGTCGCGGGCGCGCTGCTGGACTCGCTGGAAAAAACGATTTAGATTGTTTTTCAGTGTGTTACATATGATGCTTTGCGCGGCGCGGAAGAGTAAAATAATGCGTTTCCATCACGGCCCTGCGCCGAGGCAAACTTCCGCATGATCGGCATCCTGCTCATTACCCACGGCACGCTGGGCGAAAGCCTGATCCAGTGCGCGTGCCATGTTCTCAACAAGCGCCCCGCGCGTCTCAAACAGCTCGCGGTCACGGCCCAAGACGATCCGCTGCTGCTGCTGCCCCAGGCACGCGCGCTGGTGAGGGAACTCGACGCCGGTCACGGCGTGCTGATCCTCTCCGACATCTACGGTGGCTCGCCTTCCAATATCGCCGCCAAGCTGCTGGTTCCCGGCAAGGTGGAAGGCGTGGCCGGCGTCAATCTGCCGATGCTGATCCGGGCGCTCACCTATCGCGACAGATCCCTGCAGACCCTCGTCACCAAAGCGGTGAGTGGCGGGTGCGAAGGCGTCGTGCGCATTCCTTCGCTTGCCGTTCACAATGCTGCAACGGGAAGTTGAGATCATCAACAAACTCGGGCTCCATGCCCGGGCCTCGGCCAAGCTCACCCAGGTTGCCGGACAGTTCAAAAGCGACGTCTGGGTGAGCCGCAACGGCAGACGAGTCAACGCCAAGAGCATCATGGGCGTCATGATGCTGGCCGCCGCCAAAGGCAGCCGGATCATCATCGAGACTGAAGGCCCCGACGAGGCGCAGGCGCTGCAGGCGCTGCAGGCGCTGATCGCCGACCGTTTCGGCGAAGGCGAATAGCTCCGCTCCGCGCAGCGGAACGCGAATTCCGCCGGCGCGATGTGGTAGTCTCTAGGCTTTTACGCCTTACTGCATCTGCATCGACGATGGCAAGCTTCACCATACACGGCATCGGCGTCTCCGGCGGCATCGCCATCGGCCACGCGCACCTCGTATCCAACGCATCGCTCGAAGTCGGACATTACGTGGTGCCGCCCTACCAGCTCGCCGAGGAATCGGCACGCTTCGACGCCGCGGTGCGCAGCGTGCGCGCCGAGCTCGAGGAGCTGCATTCCAGCGTTCCCGCGACCGCGCCCGCCGAATTCGCAGCCTTCATCAATCTGCACCTGATGATACTCAACGACTCGACGCTGTCGGTCGCGCCGCGCACGATCATCGAAGACGAGCAATGCAATGCCGAGTGGGCGCTCAAGGTGCAGATGGACGCGCTGCTCGCGCAGTTCGATGGCATCGACGACGCCTATCTGCGCGAGCGCAGGACCGATGTCATCCAGGTCGTTCAGCGCCTGCTGAAAGCGCTTTCCGGACAGCCCGGTTACATCCCGCCGCCGGCCGACGCCGACCACCGGCCGATCCTGGTCGCGCATGACCTTTCGCCGGCCGATGTCGTGCAGTTCAAGCAGCACCAGTTCGCGAGCTTCATCACTGACGTCGGCGGCACCACCTCGCACACCGCGGTGGTCGCGCGCAGCCTCAACATTCCCTCGATCGTCGCCCTGCACCGCGCGCGCCAGCTGATCCGCGAGAACGAATTGCTGATCGTCGACGGCACCCAGGGCGTGGTCATCGTCGCACCCGAGCCGCAGATCCTCGCCGAATACGAGCTGCGCCAGCATCAGTTCGACATCGAAAGGCAGAAACTCAAACGCCTGCGGCACACTCCCGCCACGACGCTGGACGGCATCCCGGTAGAGCTGCACGCCAATATCGAGTTGCCGGGCGATGTCGTGGAAGCCAGGGAAAACGGCGCCACCGGCATCGGCCTGTTCCGCAGCGAATTCCTGTTCCTCAACCGCAGCGACCTGCCGGACGAGGACGAACAGTTCGAAGCCTACCGCAATGCGGCGCAGGCGATGGACGGCATGCCAGTGACGATCCGCACCTATGATCTCGGCGCCGACAAGCAGACCACCGATGATACCCAGCGCATCATCACCAACCCGGCGCTCGGCCTGCGCGCGATCCGTCTGTGCCTGACCGAGCCGCAGCGTTTTCTGATCCAGTTGCGGGCGATGCTGCGCGCCTCGCACTACGGCAAGATCAACATCCTGATTCCGATGCTGGTCAACGTCAACGAAACCAACCAGGCGCTGCAGCTGATCGCGCGCGCCAAAAGCAGCCTTGACGAAGCGGGCATTCCCTACGACCGCGAAATCAAGGTGGGCGGCATGATCGAGGTGCCCGCCGCCGCGCTCGCGCTCGAAATCTTCACCCGCCGGCTCGATTTTCTTTCGATCGGCACCAATGACCTGATCCAGTACACGCTGGCGGTCGACCGCACCGACGATACGGTCGCCCATCTTTACGACCCGCTGCATCCGGCGGTGCTCGCCCTGCTCGCCAACATCCTCAAGACCGCGGGGCGCGCCGGCGTGCCGGTCGCGCTGTGCGGCGAAATGGCCGGCGACGTCAGCCTGACCCGTCTGCTGCTGGGGCTCGGCCTGCGGCAGTTTTCGATGCACTCGGCCCACCTGCTCGACGTCAAACAGCGCATTCTCAAATCGAACATCGAGACCATCAGGCCGCTCGCGCTGAAAATGCTGCGCACGAGCGAGCCCGACAAACTGCTCGCGCTGCTCGACCGCATCAACGCCTGAGGCCGCACGAATCCCGCCAGCCGCAGAAAAACCGCCGGCGGCAGCCGATTTGACAACCCCCGCAACCCAAGGTAACGTATAAGCGTTTGTTTTGTCGCGCCGATTTGATATCAGCTTGCGGGCGCGTAATAAATCCGGCTAAAGAGATGCAGTGAATTCTCGAACCCGGTGACAGCGCAAGCCCACCGGGTTTTTTTATTGTCTGATCACCGTCACCCATGGACCAGAACAGCAGCGCAGCGCAGTCGGTAGGCATCGTGACGCCGCAGAGTGCCAAATTCACCGAGCCGCTCCCGCTCAAATGCGGCGCGGTGATCGACGACTACGAGCTCGTCTACGAAACCTACGGCACGCTCAACCGCAACCGCTCGAACGCCGTGCTGATCTGCCACGCGCTCAACGCTTCCCACCACGTCGCCGGCATCGACGCCGATGACCCCCGGAACATCGGCTGGTGGGACAACATGATCGGCCCCGGCAAACCGGTCGACACCGAGCGCTTTTTCGTGATCGGCGTCAACAATCTCGGCGGCTGTCACGGCTCGACCGGCCCCAAAAGCATCGACCCCCGCAGCGGCAGGCCGTGGGGCGCGCGGTTTCCGGTGGTCACCGTCGAGGACTGGGTCGAAAGCCAGGCGCGGCTCGCCGACCGCCTCGGCA
The DNA here is from genome assembly GCA_046313915.1 of Burkholderiales bacterium. Taxonomy (GTDB): domain Bacteria; phylum Pseudomonadota; class Gammaproteobacteria; order Burkholderiales; family SG8-41; genus CAKKQX01. The sequence continues at coordinate 17,837 of JBKBXX010000046.1, forward strand.
TCGGGCAGTTCGCCGCAGTGATGGGCGGCAGCCTGGGCGCGATGCAGTCGCTGCAATGGACCATCAGCCATCCCCAACGCCTGCGGCACGCCGTGGTCATCGCCTGCACCCCCAATCTCTCGGCGCAAAACATCGCTTTCAATGAAATCGCGCGCCAGGCGATCATCACCGATCCCGACTTTCACGGCGGCGATTATTACCAGTACGGCGTCACGCCGCGCCGCGGACTGCGCGTGGCGCGCATGGTCGGCCACGTCACCTATCTTTCGGACGACGAGATGGCGAACAAGTTCGGCCGCCAGCTCAAGCACGGCAGGCTCAGCTATTCGTTCGATACCGAGTTCCAGATCGAATCCTACCTGCGCCACCAGGCCGACAAGTTCGCGGAGTATTTCGATGCCAACACCTATTTGCGCATCACCAAGGTGCTCGATTACTTCGATCCCGCGTTCGAGCACGGCGGCAATCTCACGCGGGCATTCGCCCCGGCCCGCGCGGCTTTCCTGGTGATCTCCTTTACCACCGACTGGCGCTTTTCTCCCGAACGCTCGCGCGAGATCGTCGCAGCGCTGCTCGACAACCGCCGCGACGTCACCTACGCGGAAATCGACGCGCCCCACGGCCACGACGCTTTCCTGCTCGACGACGAACGCTATCACCGGCTGGTCGCGGCCTATTTCGACCGCATCGCGGGCGAGGTGGGCGCATGAGATACGGCAACGGCATCCAGCGTCCGGATTACGCGGCGATCGCCGAATGGGTGCGGCCGGGATCGCGCGTGCTCGACCTCGGCTGCGGCGACGGCAGCCTGCTCAACTACCTGAAGCAGCAGCGCAACATCAGCGGCTACGGCATCGAAATCGATGACGCCCGGCTGCTCGCCTGCGTGAGAAACGGCGTCAACGCGATCCAGGGCGACCTCGAGCGCGGGCTGTCGGATTTCGCGGACCACTCGTTCGACTACGTGATCCTGTCACAGACGCTGCAGGCGGTGAAAAACAGTGAACGCATCATCAAGGACATGCTGCGCGTCGGGCTCGAAGGCATCGTCACCTTCCCGAATTTCGGTTACTGGAAAAACCGGCTGCAGGTCGTGCGCGGTCACATGCCGGTGTCGGAAAACCTGCCTTACCAGTGGTTCGACACTCCCAACGTGCACCTGTGCACGATCGCCGATTTCGAGCGTTTCTGCCGTGAACGCGGCATTCGCATCGTGGAGCGCAAGGTGCTGACGCGGGGCCGGGCGGTCGGCCTGTGGCCGAACCTGCTGGGTGCGCTCGCCATCTACCATTTCGGCAACGGCATCACGCCGGCGGCCGCGCGGCAAGCCTGACGATCCAGCGCAGCAGCACGAGGCCCGGGATCGCGATCAGCGTGCACAGCAGAAAAAATCCCTGCCAGCCCAGCCATTGCGCGAGCCAGCCGGTCGGCGCCGAGGCCAGCACCCGCGGCACGCCCATCAGGCTGGAGAGCAATGCGTACTGGGTGGCCGTGAAACGGCGATCGGTGAGCGCCGCCATGAAACCCACGAACGCCGCGGTTCCCAGTCCCGCCGTCAGATTCTCGAGCGCGACCACCGTCGCCAGCGCAGCGGCGCCGGGAGCGATTCCCGCGAGCACCACGAACCCCAGCGTCGACACCATTTGCCCGAGGCCGAAAAGCCACAGCGCGCGGTTCAGCCCGAGGCGCAGGATCAGAATGCCGCCGAGGGTGCCGCCGGCAAGCGTGGCCCAGAAGCCGAACAGCTTGACCACCGCGCCGATCTCGGTCTTGCTGTAGCCCAAGTCGAGATAAAAAGGCGTGGTCATGGCCGAGGCCATGGTATCGCCGATCTTGTAGAGCAGAATGAAGGCGAGCGCGAGCCACGCGCCTTCACGCGTGAAGTAATCGTGAAAAGGCAGCAACACCGCATCCCTGAGTGTCGTCGGATGGCCCTCGGGCAGCGGCGGCTCCGGCGCGAGCAGCGTCACCACGATGCACGCGGCCATGAAAACGGCCATCAGCCGGTACATCGGGCCGAACGAGACCCAGTCGGCGAGAATCAGGCCGCCGCCGCCGGCGAGCAGCATGCCGATGCGATAACCGTTGACATAGAGCGCCGAGCCGAGCCCGAGCTCGTCGTCGGCCAGGCTTTCGCGCCGGTAAGCATCGATCACGATGTCCTGGGATGCGGAAAAGAACGCCACCAGCACGGTAGCCATCGAAATCCACAGCAATTCGCCGCTGCCGGGATGCGCGAGGCTCAGCACGAATAGCGCGGCAACAAGCGCAGACTGGACGAGCAGCAGCCAGCCGCGGCGCCGCCCGAACAGCGGCGGCGCATAACGGTCGAACAGCGGCGACCACAGGAACTTCAGCGTGTACGGCAGTCCCGCCAGCGCGAACAGGCCGATGCTGGCAAGATCGACGCCGCTGTCCTTGAGCCAGGCCTGCAGCACCGAGCCGGTGAGCAGCAGCGGCAGCCCCGAGGCGAAGCCCATCAGCAGCGCCACCAGCATGCGGCCGCTGAAAACGGCAGCGAGCGCCTCCCGCCACGAACGCCGTGCGGCAGCAGCCGCGAGGGGCTTGGCGGGCATCAGCGCGTCAAACCACGAGGCGCGGCGGCCGCAGCCCCAGCCGTCGCTTCAAAGCTCGAATTCATAGTCGATCGTGAGCGGCGCGTGATCGGAAAAACGCTGCTCCTTGTAAACCGCCGCGCGCCTCGCGGTTGCCGCCACGCCGGGCGTCGCGATATGGTAATCGATACGCCATCCGACGTTCTTGGCCCAGGCCTGGCCGCGGTTCGACCACCAGGTATAGGACTCGCCGCCCGCGTCGGGATGGAGCCTGCGATAGACGTCCACCCATCCCAGCTCGTCGAACACCCTGGTGAGCCATTCGCGTTCTTCAGGCAGAAAACCCGAATTCTTGCGATTGCCGCGCCAATTCTTGAGATCGATTTCGCGGTGCGCGATATTCCAGTCGCCGCACAAAAGGAATTCGCGCCCGGCGGCCGCGAGTTGCGCGAGGTGAAGGAAAAAATGATCCATGAAACGGAATTTGGCCCGCTGGCGGTGCTCCCCGCTCGACCCCGAAGGCAGATAGACCGAGACCACGCTGAGCTTGCCGAAATCCGCGCGCAGATAGCGGCCTTCGCTGTCGATGTCGGCTACACCGATGCCTTCGATCACCTCGATGGGTTCGTGCCTGCTGTAGAAACCGACGCCGCTGTAGCCTTTTTTCGCGGCGTGGTGGAAATAGCCGCGAAAGCCGCCGGGCGCAAGCAGCTCAGCGGAGAGATCGGCGGCGTGGGCCCTGAGTTCCTGCACGCAAATCACGTCGGCGCGGCTGCGCGCGAGCCACTGGAGAAAACCTTTTCTGGCCGCCGAGCGAATGCCGTTGAGATTGAGCGTGATAATGCGTAACATGGAAATTTAAGCGATTTCAGTGCGATGACCAACGATTTCAGGCGCGATTTTATCCGCTTTGCGATTGCCAGAAAGGCCGTGATTTTCGGGCAGTTCAAGACCAAGGCCGGAAGACTGTCGCCCTATTTTTTCAATTCGGGACTGTTCAATGACGGCGACTCGCTGAACCGGCTCGCGCAATTCTACGCCAAAGCGATACTCGCGTCCGGCATCGCTTTCGACATGCTGTTCGGCCCCGCGTACAAGGGCATTCCGCTGGTTTCCGCGGTTGCGGTGGTGCTCGCCCAAGCGGGCCGCAACGCGCCTTTCGCGTTCAACCGCAAGGAAGCGAAAGACCACGGCGAAGGCGGCAGCATCATCGGCGCAGCGCTCGCCGGGCGGGTGCTGATCGTGGACGACGTGATTTCCGCGGGCACCGCGGTGCGCGAATCCCTCGACCTCATCCGTGCGGCCGGCGCCACGCCCTGCGGCGTGGTGGTTTCGCTCGACCGCATGGAACGCGGCAGCGGACCGCTGTCGGCGATCCAGGAAGTGCGGCAGAGCTACGGCATTCCGGTCATCAGCGTCGCCACGCTCGACGATCTGGTGGGCGTGCTCGAGGCCGATCCGGCGCATGCGGCGGATCTCGCGGCGGTCAATGCCTACCGCCGCCAGTATGGGGCCGCGGCCGGGGCCTGAACGCCTCAGCCGCCGAGCTTGCGCCTGAGGATTTCGTTGACCTGCTGCGGATTGGCCTTGCCCCTGGTCGCTTTCATGGCCTGGCCGACCAGCGAATTGAAGGCTTTTTCCTTGCCGCCGCGGTAATCGGCCACCTGCTGCGGATGGGCGGCGAGCACCTGGTCGACGATTTTCTCGATCTCGCCGCTGTCGGAAATCTGCCGCAGCCCTTTTGCGGCGATGATCTGATCGGCATCGCCTTCACCCGCCCACATGGCGTCGAATACGTCCTTCGCGATCTTGCCCGAGATGGTGCCGTCGGCGATGCGATCCACCAGCTTGCGCAATGCCTGCGGTTCGACCTTGCTCGCGCCGATATCGAGATTCGCGTCGTTGAGCCGCGCGCTCAGGTTGCCCGTTATCCAGTTGGCGCACAGTTTGGCGGTCGGCGCGGCCGCCGCCTGCGCCGCCTGTTCGAAATAGTCGGCCATTTCGCGGCTCGCCGTCAGCACCGCGGCCTCGGCCGGCGTCAGGCCGTAGTGCGCGACGAAACGCTCGCGCCTCGCGCGCGGCAGCTCGGGCATCGCGGCCCCGATTTCATCCAGCCACTGCGCTGTCACTTCCAGCGGCAGCAGATCGGGATCGGGAAAATAGCGATAGTCGTGCGCGTCTTCCTTGGAACGCAGCGCGCGCGTCTCGTCGCGCTCCGGATCGTAGAGCCGGGTCTCCTGCACGACGGTGCCGCCGTCCTCGATGATCTCGATCTGGCGCCGCACTTCGAATTCGATCGCGCGTTCGAGAAAGCGGAACGAGTTGAGGTTCTTGATTTCGGCGCGGGTGCCGAGGCGGTCCGAACCCGCCGGCCGCACCGAAACGTTGGCATCGCAGCGAAACGAACCTTCCTGCATGTTGCCGTCGCAGATGTCGATCCAGCGCACCAACGCATGCAGCGCCTTGGCATAGGCGACCGCTTCGGCGGCGGAACGCATGTCGGGTTCGGAAACGATTTCGAGCAACGGCGTGCCGGCGCGGTTGAGGTCGATACCCGTCATGCCGTGAAAATCCTCGTGCAGCGATTTGCCGGCGTCCTCTTCGAGATGCGCGCGCGTCAGACGCACGGTCTTTTCCCTGTCCCCGACCACGACGGTCAGCGTGCCTCCCTCGACGATGGGAATTTCGTACTGGCTGATCTGGTAGCCCTTGGGCAGATCGGGGTAGAAATAATTCTTGCGCGCGAAAATCGAGCGCGTGTTGATTTTCGCGCCCACCGCCAGTCCGAAACGGATCGCGCGCTCGACCGCGCCGCGGTTCAGCACCGGCAGCGCGCCGGGCAGCGCGATGTCGACGATGCAGGCCTGGGTGTTGGGGGCCGCGCCGAACGCGGTCGGCGCGCCCGAAAATATTTTCGAGCGCGTCGACAGCTGCGCGTGGGTCTCGAGACCGATGACGGTTTCCCATTTCATCGCTGCTCACCCTTCACCGAGGATGCCGGGAGGCAGCCGCTCGTGCCAGTCGGTCGCGAGCTGGTACTGATGGGCGACGTTGAGCATCCTCGCCTCCGAGAAATAGTTGCCGATGATCTGCAGTCCGATCGGCAGGCCGTTGCCGTCGAAGCCGCACGGAATCGACATGCCGGGCAGTCCCGCCAGATTGACCGCAATGGTAAAAATGTCGGACAAGTACATCTGCACCGGATCGCCGGCTTTCTCGCCCAGCTTGAACGCGGTGGTCGGGGTGGTCGGCCCCATGATCATGTCGCACTTCCTGAACGCTTCGGTGAAGTCGCGCGCGATCAGCCGCCGCAGTTTCTGCGCCCGGATGTAATAGGCGTCGTAGTAGCCATGCGACAGCACGTAGGTGCCGATCAGGATGCGACGCTTGACTTCCACGCCGAAACCCTGAGCGCGGGTTTTCTTGTACATGTCGACGAGATCGCCGTACTCGGGCGCGCGATAACCATAGCGCACGCCGTCGAAACGCGCCAGGTTGCTCGAAGCTTCCGCCGGCGCGAGCACGTAATAGACCGGCACCGACAGCGCCATGTTGGGCAGCGTCACCTCGACCACTTCGCAGCCGAGCTTGCGGTAGTGGGCGATCGCCTCATCAACCGCCTGCGCGACTTCGGGCGCCAC
>JBKBXX010000047.1:0-23868 GCA_046313915.1 Burkholderiales bacterium
AATTCATGATTACGTCAAAAAATATGAGTTTGATTTATGGTCGAGGGTGCTTCACCATCGGCGAAATCTGATCGGGAGTACTGAACATGACTTTGGTCCATAACCTCGGCTTCCCGCGCATCGGGCCGCAGCGCGAACTGAAGCGTGCGCTCGAAGCGTTCTGGAAAGGCGAGACCGACGAGCGCGCGTTGCGCGCGGCCGGCGCCGCACTGCGGCGGCAAAACTGGCAGGTGCAGCATGAAGCCGGCATCGATCTCATCCCGGCGGGCGATTTCGCGTGGTATGACCATGTGCTGACCGCGAGCGTGATGCTGGGCAATGTGCCCGGGCGGTTCGGCAGCGGGCGCGCCGACCTGCAGACTTATTTCGCCATGGCGCGCGGAACCGCCGACGCGCCGGCGCTGGAAATGACCAAGTGGTTCGATACCAATTACCACTACCTCGTTCCCGAGTTCGATTCGCATACGCGATTCCGGCTGGATGCCTGCTGGCTTGCCGACGAGGTGCGCGAAGCGCAGGCGCTCGGTATTCGCGTCAAACCGGTGGTGCTCGGACCTTTGACCTATCTCCGGCTCGGCAAAGAAAAGGAGCCGGAGTTCGACCGCTTGTCGCTGCTGCCCCGGTTGCTGCCCGTCTACCGTGAACTGCTCGATGCACTCGGGCGGCTCGGTGTCGAATGGGTGCAGCTCGATGAACCGGCACTCGGACTCGATTTGCCGCCGGCGTGGCAGCAGCGGCTCGAAGCCGTATTCGAGGCGCTGGCGGGCTGCGGCCCGAAGCTGCTGCTCGCGACTTATTTTGCCGGCGTGGGGCATCTCGCGGCGCGGATCAAGGCCCTGCCGGTCGCCGGCCTGCATCTCGACCTGACTCGCGATCATTTGCAACACAATGTTTTTATTGAGAATTTTCCAGAAGACCGGGTGCTGTCCCTGGGCGTCATCGATGGCCGCAACATCTGGCGCTGCGACCTCGAGCGCGCACTCGAGGTGCTGGAACCGGTTCGCTCGCGGCTGGGGGACAGGCTGTGGCTCGCGCCCGGCTGCTCGTTGTTGCATTGCCCGCTGAGTCTCGAGCAGGAAAGCGGTCTGGATCATGAGGTCAGGAGCTGGCTCGCTTTCGCGCATGAAAAGCTGAATGAACTTGCAGTGCTCAAGCGGGGCCTGAGCGAAGGTCGCGGCGCGATTGCTTCCGAACTTGCGGTCTCGAACGGCGTGCGCGCAAGCCGTGCGTCGTCGCGGCGGATCCATGATCCGGCGGTCGCGGCACGGATCGCAGCGCTGCCCGCCGCGGCGGGGCGGCGCCAATCCCCGTTCGCGCAACGCCAGCAGGTGCAGCAACGGCGCTTCCGCCTGCCGCCGTTTCCGACGACGACCATCGGCTCGTTTCCGCAGACTGCCGACATTCGCCGCGCGCGGCGCGATTTCAGGAACGGAACGATGGACGAAGCCGGATACAGGGAAAGTATCCGTTCGCAGATCCGGCTGGCGGTCGAAAAGCAGGAGCGGCTGGGACTGGACGTGCTGGTGCACGGCGAAGCCGAGCGCAACGACATGGTCGAATATTTCGGCGAGCAGCTCGCAGGCTTTGTCTTTACCGCCCACGGCTGGGTGCAAAGCTACGGCTCGCGCTGTGTCAAGCCGCCGATCATCCATGGCGACGTGTCGCGGCCGCGGCCGATGACCGTCGAATGGGCAACTTATGCCCAGAGCCTGACCAAAAAGCCGATGAAAGGCATGCTCACCGGGCCGGTGACCATTCTGCAGTGGTCATTCGTGCGGGATGATCAGCCGCGCGCGGCGACCGCGCTGCAGATCGCGCTCGCGATCCGTGACGAAGTGCTGGATCTGGAGCGTGCCGGTATCGGCATCATCCAGATCGACGAGCCGGCGTTGCGCGAGGGCTTGCCGTTACGCGAGTCGGAGCGCCCCGGCTATCTCGAGTGGGCGACGCGCGCATTCCGCATCGCAGCCAATGCAGTGCGCGACGAAACGCAGATCCACACCCACATGTGTTATGCGGAATTCGCCGACATCCTGCCGGCGATCGCGAGCCTCGATGCCGACGTGATCACCATCGAGACTTCGCGTTCGGCCATGGATTTGCTGGAAGCGTTCGGCGAATTCAGCTATCCGAACGCCATCGGGCCGGGCATCTACGACATCCACTCGCCGCGCGTGCCGCAAACCGCCGAGATGATCGCTTTGCTGCAAAAAGCGCGCGCGGTGATTCCCGACGAGCGGCTGTGGGTCAATCCCGATTGCGGCCTGAAGACGCGCGGCTGGGCCGAAGTCGAGGCGGCACTGGCAAACATGGTGAACGCGGCGCGTGAATTGCGGCAGCGCTCAGGCACGACGGCGGCGTAGCGGGCAGGCGGCGTTGCCGTAGCGTAAATCCAGCACCCGGCATCCGCAAGGGACGATGCCGATCGCCCGCGGTCAGCACTGCTCCCACGGCAGCCCTTCGAAGCGCCAGCCGGTTCGGGAGTTGCGGTGGTGGTTTTCGTCGAGTTCGCCTTCGAAGCCGTGCAGCACGTTGTAGACCTTGGTGAAACCCGCTTCCTCCAGCGCGTGCCCGGCGTCGAGCGAACGGTTGCCGCTGCGGCAGATCAGCACCACGGGGCGGTCGACGCTGGTGGCTTTTTTGACGTGGGCGACGAATTCCGGATTGATTTCCCAGTTGGGACCGTCGTTCCACGCAACGTGGATGGCGCCCGCCGGGTGGCCGACGAACAGGTATTCCATTTCGCTGCGGCAATCGATGAAAACCGCGTCCGGATTTTTTTTGAGGAACTCGTAGGCTTCTTTGGGTTCGAGATGTTTCATGCACGGCTCGCTGCGATGAGCAGACGCAAATTATAGACGCAATCGCCGGTGACTCGCCAGTTGCCGCGGCCCGCGCACGGAGCGCATGTTAAAATTGCAGCTCTTTGCTTCATGGTCTTTTCCGCCGCCTGGATTCATCCGTCTATGAACGACAACCGTACCGCGCAGCTCGAAGCGGCGCTCGCAGCGCGCATTCTGCTTCTCGACGGCGCGATGGGCACCATGATCCAGCGCCACCGCCTGGACGAAGCGGCCTACCGCGGCGAGCGCTTTCGTGATTTTGCACACGACGTCAAAGGCAACAACGAGCTGCTGGTGCTGACGCAGCCGCAGCTGATCCGGCAAATCCACGAACAGTATCTGGCAGCCGGTTCGGACATCATCGAGACCAACACCTTCGGCGCCACCCGGGTGGCACAGGCCGACTATCACATGGAGGAGCTGGTCTGCGAGAGGAATGTCGCGGCGGCGCAGCTCGCGCGCGCCGCCTGCGCCGGCTACGCCTCGCCGGAAAAGCCGCGTTTTGTTGCCGGCGCGATCGGCCCGACGCCGAAAACGGCTTCGATTTCGCCCGATGTCAACGATCCGGCCGCGCGCAACATCACTTTCGACGAACTGGCGGCGGCTTACCTCGAGCAGGTGCGCGGGCTTGCCGAGGGCGGGGTGGACATTTTTCTGGTGGAGACGGTTTTCGACACGCTCAACGCCAAGGCGGCGCTGTTCGCGATCGACCAGTTCTTCGAGGAGAGCGGCATCACGCTGCCGATCATGATTTCCGGCACCGTCACCGACGCTTCGGGCCGCATTCTGTCGGGGCAGACGGTCGAGGCGTTCTGGAATTCGGTGCGGCACGCCCGGCCGGTCACCATCGGCCTCAACTGCGCGCTCGGCGCGGCGCTGATGCGCCCCTATGTCGAGGAGCTGTCACGGATCTGCGATAGCCGCATCTGCGTCTATCCCAACGCCGGCCTGCCCAATCCGATGAGCGACACCGGCTTCGACGAGACACCGGAGATCACTGCGGCACTGCTCGGGGAGTTTGCCGCTGCCGGTTTCGTCAACGTCGCGGGCGGCTGCTGCGGCACCACGCCCGACCACATCCGCGCCATTGCCGAAGCGGTGGCGACGCTGCCGCCGCGCCGCGTGCCGCCGCCCGACCACAAGCTGCGGCTCGCCGGCCTGGAGCCGATGAACATCGATGATGACTCGCTGTTCGTGAATGTCGGCGAGCGCACCAACGTCACCGGTTCCAGGGCTTTCGCGCGGCTGATCCTGAACGGCCAGTACGACGAGGCGCTGGCGGTGGCGCGCCAGCAGGTCGAAAACGGCGCGCAGATGATAGACGTCAACATGGACGAGGCGATGCTCGACTCCAAGGCGGCGATGCAGCGCTTTCTCAATCTCGTCGCTTCCGAGCCTGACATCGCGCGCGTGCCGGTCATGATCGACTCCTCGAAATGGGAAGTGATCGAGGCGGGGCTGAAATGCGTGCAGGGCAAGCCGGTCGTCAATTCGATCAGCATGAAAGAGGGCGAGGCCGAATTCCTGCGCCAGGCGCGGCTGTGCCGGCGCTACGGCGCGGCGGTGATCGTCATGGCTTTCGACGAGCAGGGGCAGGCCGACACTTTCCAGCGCAAGATCGAAATCTGCCACCGCGCCTATGAGCTGCTGACGCAGCGGGCCGGCTTCCCGCCGGAAGAAATCATTTTCGATCCGAACATCTTTGCGATCGCCACCGGCATCGAGGAGCACAACAACTACGCGGTCGATTTCATCGAGGCCACGCGCTGGATCCGCCGCAACCTGCCGTATGCGAAGGTGAGCGGCGGGGTGTCGAACGTGAGTTTTTCGTTCCGCGGCAACGATCCGGCGCGCGAGGCGATCCACACCGTGTTCCTGTACCACGCGATCAAGGCCGGCATGACCATGGGCATCGTCAACGCCGGCATGATCGGCGTCTACGACGAACTCGACCCGGAACTGCGCGAGCGCGTCGAGGACGTGGTGCTCAACCGCCGTCCCGATGCCACCGAGCGCATGATCGAGATCGCCGCCACGCTCAAGGCCGGCGGCGCGAAACAGGAACAGAATCTCGAATGGCGCGACGATCCGGTCGAGAAGCGGCTCGCGCACGCGCTGGTGCACGGCATCACGCAGTGGATCGTCGAGGACACCGAGGAGGCGCGCCGCAAGGTGGAGCAGCGCGGCGGGCGCCCGATCGAGGTCATCGAAGGCCCGCTGATGGACGGCATGAACATCGTCGGCGAACTGTTCGGCGCGGGCAAGATGTTTCTGCCGCAGGTGGTGAAATCGGCGCGGGTGATGAAGCAGGCGGTCGCCCACCTCATTCCTTACATCGAGGCCGAAAAGGCGCGGCTCGGCGACACCAAGCCCAAGGGCAAGATCGTGATCGCCACGGTCAAGGGCGATGTGCACGACATCGGCAAGAACATCGTGGCGGTCGTGCTCCAGTGCAACAACTACGAAGTCGTCAACATGGGCGTGATGGTGCCGTGCCAGAAAATTCTCGATGCTGCGCGCGAGCACCGCTGCGACATCATCGGCCTGTCGGGGCTGATCACGCCCTCGCTCGAGGAAATGGCGCACGTGGCGCGCGAAATGCAGCGCCAGGGCTTCACGCTGCCGCTATTGATCGGCGGCGCCACGACTTCGCGCACCCACACCGCGGTGAAGATCGCGCCCGGCTACAGCGGCGGCCCGACGGTGTGGGTTGCCGACGCCTCGCGCAGCGTCACGGTGTGCAGCAATCTGCTCGCCGAAGACGAGGCGGTGCGACGCAGCTATCTGCGCGAAGTCGAGCGCGATTACGAGAAAATCCGCGTGCAGCACGCCGGCAAGAAAGGCCCCGAACTGGTCACGCTCGCCGCCGCGCGCGCCAACCGCTTCAGGACCGACTGGACATCCTATGTGCCGCCGCGGCCTGCGGCGCCGGGAATACGGCGGCTCACGAACTACGATCTCGCCGAGATCGCCGGCTACATCGACTGGGGACCTTTTTTCCAGACCTGGGATCTCGCCGGCGCGTATCCGAAAATCCTCGATGACGAAGTGGTGGGCGAAGAAGCGCGCAAGCTGCTCGCCGACGCCCGCGCCATGCTGAAAAAAATCATCGCCGGCAAATGGCTCACCGCCAACGCGGTGTTCGGCCTGTTCCCGGCCAACAGCGTGAGCCCCGGCGACGATATCGAAATCTATGCCGACGAGAAGCGCGAGCGCGTGCTGATGACGTGGCACAATCTGCGCCAGCAGAACGTCAAACCGGCGGGCAACCCCAATCTGTGCCTTGGCGATTTCGTCGCACCCAGCGACAGCGGCGTCGGCGATTATCTCGGCGCTTTTGCGCTGACTGCGGGCATCGGCATCGAGAAACGCCTGCGCGAGTTCGAATCGCGCCACGACGACTACAGCGCGATCATGCTGAAAGCGCTTGCCGACCGCCTCGCCGAAGCGTTTGCCGAGCGGCTGCACCAGCGTGTGCGCCAGGAGTTCTGGGGCTACGCCAGGGACGAGCAGCTCGACAGCGCCGCGCTGATCGCGGAACAGTACCGCGGCATCCGCCCGGCTCCCGGCTACCCGGCGTGCCCCGACCATACCGAGAAAGGGCCGCTTTTCGCGCTGCTCGACGCCGGCGCCGTCGGCATCACCCTCACCGAATCCTACGCGATGCAGCCGGCGTCCTCGGTGAGCGGCTTCTACCTCGCGCATCCCGAGGCGCGCTATTTCGCGGTCGGCAAGCTGGGCCGGGATCAGGTCGAGGATTATGCGCAACGCAAGCGCCTGCCGCTGGCCGAAGTCGAACGCTGGCTCGCGCCGCTGCTCGCCTACGATCCCGGCACGGTCGCAAGCGCCGCCTGAGCCTGCCGCGGCACTGCGCAGCAGTGTGTTAGCATAACTAATTGATTTAAAACATTAAATATGCTGTGGCTCGCGCTGAAAATGCTGTTTCATGAAAAAGTGCGGCTGCTGATCACGCTGCTCGGCGTCACCGTCTCGGCGATCCTGACGCTGATCGAAGTCGCGATCTATCTCGGCATGATGGGCAATGCGACGGCGCTCATCCGCCACACCGACGCCGATCTGTGGATCACTTCCCGCAACATCCAGACTTTCGATTTCGCGCTGCCTTTTCCCGCCGCGAGGATCGACCGCGTGCGCGCGCTGCCGGAAGTGCTGTGGGCCGAAAAGCTGCTGATTTCGTGGGGCTATCTGAAACTGCCCGCGGGCGGACGCGAGCAGGTCCAGATCATCGGCTACGATCCCGATATGGGAATCGGCGCGCCGTGGGCGATGGCCGAAGGCACGCCGGCAGCGGTCAAGGGCGGCAATTACATGATTCTCGACAAGACTTCCGAACAGCGGCTGGGGCGTCTCGAGACCGGCACGCTGTGGGAGCTCGATTTCGTCAACACCAAATACAATTTCAAGCTGACCGGCCTGTCCGACGGCATCAAGAGCTTCACCACCGCACCCATCGTCTTCATGTCCTACAGCCGCCTGAGCCGTTTTTTCGCCGACGTGGGCTGGCAGGACCAGACGGCTTTCATCGTCGCCAAGGTGAAGCCCGGCGTCGACGCGGCCGCCATCGCCCGCGCGCTGCGCGCCACGCTGCGCGACAACGACGTCTTCACCCGCGACGAATTCATCCGCAAGACGGTGCACTACTGGACGGTGCAGACGGGGATGGGAATGGCTTTTTTCCTGACGGCGCTGCTTTCCATGATCATCGGCGGCGCGATCGTCGGCCAGACGATATACGCGAGCACCCTCGAGCATCTGCGCGAATACGGCACGCTCAAGGCGATCGGCGCGAAGAACCGGGAAATCTATCAGGTGATCCTGAGCCAGGCGGCGCTCGGCGCGGTGGCGGGTTTCGGCGCAGCCGCGGTGCTGGTGCTGCTGGTGAGAGGCGGGATCGAGAGCGCGGGCGTTCCGCTTCATTTCAGCCCGGCGCTGTTTGGCGCAGTGTTTCTCGTGGTTCTCGTCTCGTGTCTCGCCTCGGCGTATTTTTCGGTGAGCAAGATCAGGACGCTCGATCCGGTCAGCGTTTTCAAGGCGTGAATGCCGTCATGCCGTCGCTGCTCGAAGTGCGCGATGTCAGCAAGATTTACGGCGAAGGCGACAACGCGGTCGCGGCGGTGCGCTCGGTGAGCCTCGCCGTTGACCGCGGCCAGGTGCTGCTGGTGATGGGGCCGTCGGGTTCGGGCAAGACCACGCTGCTGTCGATGATGGGCTGCATTCTGCGCCCGACCAGCGGCGAAGTCGTGATCGACGGGCGGCTGGTGAGCGCGCTGCCCGAAAGCGAATTGCCCGAAATCCGCAGAAAATATATCGGTTTCGTGTTTCAATCCTTCAACCTGTTTCCTTCACTGACGGCGCAGGAAAACGTGGAACTGGTCCTCAGGCTCAAGCAGGCGGGAAAAACGGCCGCTGTGCTCAAGGCGACCGCGCGCGGCCTGCTGGAAAGCGTCGGGCTCGGCAAGCGCGCCCATCTCTATCCGGCCGATCTGAGCGGCGGCGAGAAACAGCGCACCGCGCTCGCGCGCGCGCTGGCGGGCGACCCGGCGATCATCCTCGCCGACGAGCCCACCGCCAATCTCGATTCCGCGACGGGAATCGGCGTGCTCACTTTGCTCCGAAACCTCGCCGGCCAAAGCGGGAAAGCGGTGGTCATCGTGAGCCACGATCCCCGCGCGCAGGCTCTGGCCGACCGCGTGGCGGTGCTGGAAGACGGGAGGCTGCGCGCATGAAGCGGACGGCGATCGCGGCGCTCGCCGTCGTGGCGGCAGCGGCCGGAGCCTACGTTTTTCTGCGGCAGGATCGCCCGCCCCCCGCGCCCCCGCCTGCTGCTGTGCACGCCCAGGTCGCGGCCGAAGGCAGGGTCACCGCCATGCCGGGATTCGATGTCCATGTCGGCACCGGTGAGTTGAACGGGAAAATCGAGCGCATCCTGGTGCGGGAAGGCGACCGCGTCGAGCAGGGCGAGGTCATCGCCATTTTGCAAAACGAGGATCTCAAGGCGCGCGTGAGACAGGCCGAGCGCGAGCTGGCGGTGGCGCAGGCGCGGCTGCGCGAAGTGCGGGCCGGCGCGCGGCAGGAGGAAATCCTCGCCGCGGCTGCCGCGCTCGAAGGCGCGACCGCGGCGATGGAGGAGGCGCAGCGCCTGCTCGAGCGCTACCGCGGGCTGCGCGAGCAGGGCATGGTTTCGCAAGCGGCTTTCGACGAGAAAGAGCGGATATTCAGGGCGGCGCGCGCCGCCGTGAAGGAAGCCGAACAGCGGAAAAAACTGCTGGAAAGCGGGCCGCGGCCCGAGACGGTGCGGCTTTACGAAGACCAGGTGAGCCTTGCGCGGGCGCAACTCGAATACAGCCACAAACTGCTCGAAAAAACCTTCATCCGGGCGCCGATCGCGGGCACGGTGATCGAGCGCTTTCTCGACGAAGGCGAAGGCATCACCCCGGAAATCCCGATCGTCGCGCTCGTCGATCTGGGCCGCACCTGGATCAACGCCGAAGTGGATGAAACCGACAGCGGCAGGATCGGCGTCGGCGATGTCGCGGAAGTCACTTCCGACGCGTTCCGCGGCAGGATTTTCAAGGGACGCGTGGTGCAGATCGCGCAATACGCAGGGGTGCGTAAAATCGTTCCCGGCAACCCGGCGGTCAATCTCGGCCTCAAGGTGGTGCAGGTGAAAATCGTGCTCGACGAGGCGGCGCCGCTCAGGCTCGGCATGACCGTTTACGTGAAAATCGCGCCGCGGCGGGACTAAACGCGGGGGCTGCCGGCGCCGCGCTTCGCGCTAGTTGCCGCGGATCAGGCGGTGCAAATGCCTGCCGAAATCGGTGTTGTCCTGGTAGCCCCGGAACAGCTCGGCGCCCGGTCCGATCGCGCCGACCGGCACCGGCTGCGACGTGTGCCCCGAAGTGCCCCAGTAAAAACCGGTCTGGCGCGCGACCATGCGCCCCAGCGCGTTTTGCGGCAGATAGCTGAAGTTGTGTTCGCGCGTTTTCCGGGCAAGCACGAGCTCGCGCAGATCGGCATCCAGCCGGAAACCGGGAAAATGCCGCGCGAGCAGCGCGTCGAGCACTTCGCCTGACGGTTTGTCGCCGAGTTTTGCGCTGACGGCACCGAACGACATGGTGATGGGCGCGAGCATCCGCAGCTGGGTCTCCCCGGCATGGAAGCGGTTCTCGCTCGACGGCGTGGCGAGATCCTTCAACGCGTAAGTCGGCGAGAAGCCACCGGTTTCGTGGTCGCCGGTCACGATCAGCAGCGTTTCCGGATGGCGGCGCTGGAACTCGAGCGCGATTTTCACCGCGTCGTCGAAAGCCCACAGCGCGTGCATCAGCGCGGCCGCGTCGTTGGCGTGTCCCGCGCTGTCGATGTTTTCGTTTTCCACCAGCAGCACGAAGCCGTTGGGGCTGTCCTGCGCCAGTATTTTCAGCGCGGCGGCGGTCATCTCCGCGGTGGAAGGCTCCCGCGCCGCAGTGCGGTCGATCTCGAAATCCATGTCGTCGTCGGCGAACAGCCCGAGCAGCCGCGGAGTGGATGCGGCCGCGAGCGCGGCGGTGTTTCGCGCCACCTGATAGCCTTTGGCGCGGAAAGCGGCGATGACGTCCACGCCGTCTTTTCTTTTGCCGCCGGGCGCGCTCGCGGGCAGGAAGTGATCGGCGCCGCCGCCCATCAGCACATCCGGTTCCAGCGCGAGATACTGGTCGACCAGCGCCTGCGAATCGCGGCGCGATCGGGCGTGCAGGCTGAAAGCCGCGGGAGTCGCGTCGTACACCGCGGCGGTCGTCACCAGCCCGATGCGCTTGCCCGCGGCTTTCGCGATTTCCATCGCCGTGGGTGCGGGCTTGCCGTCGGGGGTGACCGCGATGGCGCCGTTTTCCACCTTGAAGCCGGTGGACATCGCCGAGCCCGCCGCTGCCGAATCGGTCACGTAGGCGTCGCTCGGGGAAGTGCTGAGCAGCCCCAGCACGCCTTGCCTGAACACCACGTCGGTGACGACGAAAGGCTGCTCGCGCAACACCTTGCTCGATTGTCTGCCGAAATCCCACTGGGTGGCGGCGGCACCGTCGGCGAACATGATGATGATGTTCGTGGGCGCTTGTGCGGCGGGGGCGGCGGAGATGCCGAGGAGCGCCGCGGCCGCGCCTGCCAGCGCGAGCGCGGCGCCTGCGCGCAGTCTGCGCGCGAACGTCAACCACGGCGAAGGTGTCGAATGCGGGCGATGCATGGCGTTTTTCCTCGAGAGCGGGTTTTTTGGGCGAAGGACGACAGACGCGCCCGATCATAAACGAGACCGCGGCTCGGCTGTCAATGGCGGTGGGCTGCGCGCCGCCTCGCTATAATCCTGGTCGCGCCGCCGTGCCTGCCGCTGAGCGTGGCCCGGCGTGGCATGCGCGCCCGAGCGTTTGTAAAATATTTAATTAAAACAAGGAATTACATGTTTTCTTTGCCTTCTCCTGCGCTACCGGCGGCGTTGTTGCTGGTGGCTTCCAACCTGTTCATGACTTTTGCTTGGTACGGCCATCTCAAGAATTTCAGCAGCAGCCCGTGGTGGTTCGCGGCGCTGGTGTCGTGGGGCATCGCGCTGTTCGAATACCTGCTCCAGGTTCCCGCCAACCGCATCGGTTTTACGGCGATGAACCTGGCGCAGCTCAAAATCCTGCAGGAGGTGATCACGCTCGCGGTGTTCGTGCCGTTTGCCGTTCTCTACATGGGGCAGGAGATCAAAATGAACTATCTCTATGCCGGTTGCTGCCTGCTGGGCGCGGTATACTTCATTTTTCGCGGCTGAGAACCCGACCATCGGGAAACCGGCGCTGCATCGGGGTTGTTTTTTTGTAGCCGCGGCCATTTTTTCCAATGCACATCCACATTCTCGGCATTTGCGGCACTTTCATGGGCGGTGTCGCGGCGCTTGCGCGCGAAGCCGGCCACCAGGTCAGCGGTTGCGACGCCAACGTCTATCCGCCGATGAGCGAGCAGCTCGCCGCCCACGGCATAGAACTGATCGAAGGTTATGCGCCGGACCAGCTCGGGCTCCAGCCCGACGTGTTCGTGATCGGCAACGTGGTGACGCGCGGCAACGCGTTGATGGAAGCGATTCTGGACCGCGGCCTGCCTTATGTCTCCGGACCGCAATGGCTCGCCGAAAACGTGCTGCGCGGCAAATGGGTGCTCGCGGTCGCCGGCACCCACGGCAAGACCACCACCGCTTCGATGCTGGCGTGGATACTCGAATACGGCGGATTGCGGCCCGGCTTCCTGATCGGCGGTGTGCCCGAAAACTTCGGCGTCTCGGCGCGCCTGTCCGACGCGCCGTTTTTCGTGATCGAGGCCGACGAATACGACACTGCGTTTTTCGACAAGCGCTCCAAGTTCGTGCATTACCGGCCGCGTAGCGCGGTGCTCAACAATCTCGAATTCGATCACGCCGACATTTTCCCCGATCTCGCCGCGATCGAAACCCAGTTCCATCACCTGGTGCGCACCATTCCGGCGAGCGGCCTGATCGTCACCAATGGCGCCGACGCCAACCTCGAGCGCGTGCTCGCGCGCGGCTGCTGGACGCCGTGCGAGCGTTTCGCGGTGGCCGACGGCTGGCAGGCCGGCGCGCAGGATGCCTCAGGGGCTTTCGACGTTTTATGGCAGGGCAGGCCGCAAGGCCGCCTCGAATGGCATCTGCTCGGTGGGCACAATCGCCTCAACGGCCTCGCCGCCATCGCGGCTGCGCGCCATGGCGGCGTGCCGGTGCCCGTGGCGATCGAAGCGCTCGCGCAGTTCAGGAACGTCAGGCGCCGCATGGAAACCAAAGGCGTGGTGAGGGGCATCACGGTCTACGACGATTTCGCGCATCACCCGACCGCGATCGAAACCACGTTGCGCGGCCTGCGCGCGAAACTCGATGGCGCGGGACGTCTGCGCGCCGCGCCTTCCGCAGGCCGTATCATCGCGGTGCTCGAGCCGCGTTCCAACACCATGAAGCAAGGCGTGATGAAGGAGCGGCTCGCCGCGAGCCTCGCCGCGGCGGATCAGGTTTTTTGCTATAGCGAGGGACTTTCCTGGGATGCGGACGCCGCACTGCGTCCGCTCGGCGCGAAGGCGGTGGCGTGCGCCGATTTCGAAATCCTGCTGCAAAAGATCGCGGCCGCGGCGCGCCCCGGCGATCATGTGCTGATCATGAGCAACGGCGGCTTCGGCGGCATTCACGACAGGCTGTTGAAAATACTGGAGGCAAAATGAACATTCCCGACGATGCGCTCGGCGCTTTCTGCCGCCATACCCATGTCGCCTTGCAAGGCTCGGGCGCGGGTCCGCTCGCCGGGCTGACGATGGGCGTCAAGGATCTCTACGACATCGCCGGACACAAGACCGGTTTCGGCAGCCCCGCATGGCTGGCGACGCACGAAGCCGCCCGCGCGACGGCACCGGTGGTGCGGCAATTGCTCGATGCCGGCGCCGACCTGGTCGGCAAAACCCAGACCGACGAACTCGCTTTCAGTCTCAACGGCGAAAATGCGCACTACGGCACGCCGGTCAACGTCAATGCGCCGGGGCGCATTCCGGGCGGCTCGTCGAGCGGTTCGGCTGCCGCGGTCGCCGGCGGCTTGTGCGATTTCGCGATCGGTACCGATACCGGCGGCTCGGTGCGCGCGCCGGCGAGTTTTTGCGGCATCTACGGCATGCGGCCGACGCACGGACGCATCTCGCTCGCGGGCGTGTGCCCGCTCGCCGCGAGTTTCGACACCTGCGGCTGGTTCGCACGCGAGGCGGCGCTGCTGGAGCGCGTCGGGCGGGTGCTGCTCGGCGCCGCCGCCGCACCTGCGCCCGGCCGCCTGCTGCTTGCCGCCGATGCGTTCGCCCTCGCCGGTGATGCCGTCACCCGTGCGCTGCAGCCGGCCGTGGATCGCATCAGCGCGTTACTCGGCAAAGCCGAACCGGTCACGGTGAGTGCCGAAGGCCTGCCGCAGTGGTTCGAGGTGTTCCGCGTGTTGCAGGGCGCGGAAATCTGGGCGCAGCACGGCGAGTGGGTGAGGCGGGTGCAGCCCGCTTTCGGGCCCGGCATCCGGGAACGCATGCAGTGGGTCTCGACCTTGGCGGCGCGCGAGGTGGAGGAAGCCGGGGTGCGGCGCGAGGACATCGTGCGCCGCATGGCGGCGCTGCTCGCCGGCGACGCCGTGCTGGTGCTGCCGACCGTGCCCGGCATCGCGCCGCTCAGGAACACGCCGCCGGCCGAGCTCGACGATTTCCGCAGCCGCGCCATGAGCCTGTTGTGCATCGCCGGGCTCGCACGGCTGCCGCAGATCAGCCTGCCGCTCGGCACGCTCGACGGCTGTCCCCTGGGGCTGTCGCTGATCGCACGGCGCGGCGGCGACGAAATGCTGCTCGCGCTCGCCCGCGAAGCGGGGCGGGCGTGATCGTCTACGTTCACGGTTTCAACAGCTCGGCGCGCTCGTTCAAGGCGAAAGTGCTGCGCGAACGGCTGGCGGCGCTCGCGCGCGGCGATGAATTTGCCTGTCCCGAACTCGCGCACCGGCCGCGGCAGGCGATCGCCCAACTCGAAGCCGTGATCGCCGCCTCGCGGCAGCCGCCGGCGCTCATCGGCAGCTCGCTCGGCGGTTTCTACGCGACCTGGCTCGCTGAAAAATACGGGCTGAAAGCCGTGCTGGTGAATCCGGCGGTGCGCCCTTACGAGTCCCTGCGCGATTGTCTCGGGCCGCAGCAAAATCTTTACACCGGCGCAAAATACGAATTCACTACGCGACATCTTGCCGAACTGCGCGAGCTCGAAACGGAAGCGGTCACGCCCGAACGCTATCTGCTCATGGTGCGCACCGGCGACGAAGTGCTCGACTACCGCCAGGCAGTCGAAAAATACCGCGGCGCGCGGCAAATGGTGATCGAGGGCGGCGATCACGGTTTCGGCGATTTTGCCGATTATCTGGACGCGGTCCTGGCGTTTTGCGGCGTCGCCGCTTGATCCCGTCGTGCCGGTTTCCCATCTGTGCGATATCGAAACGGCATCTCTTTGCAGTCCATGGCGGAAAGCGTAGGATTACGCAACCTCCTGGCGGAGGACTGCGGTTGCAGGACGGCAACACAACAAAAACCAATGCACGACTTTTCGAATTTCAAAGGAGGAGGCCCATGCTACTGCATACGTTCCGGTCCATGGTGATGGTGCTGTGTCTCGGGTTGTTGCCGTTTTCGGCGGCCCAGGCGCAGAAATGGGAAACGAAAGCGCCATTCCCGCAAGGTGCCGAAGAAGTCTACGGCATCGGCGCCGGCGGCAAGCTTTACGTATTCGGCGGACTCGGTCCTGGCTGGACGCCGCTCGGCATGGTCTATGAATACGATCCCGCAAGCGACAAATGGAGCAAGAAAAAGAACATGCCGCTGCTGTCGCATCACGTTGCCCTGGCGGAAATGAACGGCAAGATCTATGTATTCGGCGGGTTTGTCAAACCCGCGTCCGGCCCCACGGCATGGGTGCCGATCGATAACGCCTGGGAGTATGATCCGGCCAATGACGCCTGGAAGGCGCTCGCGCCGATGTCCGGCAAGCGCGGTTCGGCGGTGGCGGCGGTTCACGGCGGCAAGATTTACGTGATCGGCGGTGCCGGCGTGCATCCCGGCTCCAAGGAGACAGCCGTGCATCCGGCGCGCCCCCACCGCGCGGTCGACACCAACGAGGTCTACGATCCGGCTTCCAATACATGGGAAAAACGCAGCACCATGCCCACGGCGCGCAACCACGCGGCGATAGGGGTGGTCAACAACAAGATCTATGTCATCGGCGGGCGCATCGGTGCCGCTTTCATCACCCGTGCCAGCAACACCGATATCGTTGAGGAGTACGATCCGGTGACTGACCAATGGGGCGCGTTGAAAGCGCCGATGCCTACGCCGCGCAGCGCCAGCGCCTGGGGCACCTACAAAGGCAGGATCTATGTCGCGGGCGGCGAACAGCGTACCAACACATTCCAGCGCACGTTCCGCGCGGTCGAGGCCTATGATCCCAAGGCCAACAGCTGGTCAAGCATGCCCTCGATGACCTATCCGCGCCATGGCCTGGCCGGCGACATCGTCAACGGCAAGTTCCATGCGGTGAGCGGCGACGTGGCCTCGGGCGGTGCGCCCGGTGCGCATATCGAGTCTGATGTGCACGAAGTACTGGATCTGGACAGCATCAAGTAACACGGTTGTGGACGGGGCGCGCAATACGCCCCGTCTACGTGCTGATTCGTCCGTGTAACGGATTCCGGTTTCATCGCCGGCCAATGGCGCTAGAATGGCCGGCAATGACGTCTGAATCTGCCATCAGTCTGTCGGCTGACGACGCAGCAACGCGGTTGCTCGGGCTGATTTGTGCCTTTCTCGAAGAAAGCCGGCCCGGCCGTCGCATCAGCGTAACGCTCGACAGCCCTTTCGACAGGGAACTGGGGGTGGACAGCCTGGGGCGCGTCGAGCTGCTGCTGCGCGTCGAACGCGAATTCGGCGTGAGCCTGCCCGAGCGCGCGCTGGCGAGCGTCGAAACCCCGCGCGACCTGCTGCTGTTCGTGCTCGCCGCGCATGCGCCGGCGAAAGAAGCGGAAAAGACGGTGCGCGAGCTCGCGGTGCCGTCCGATGCGCGGTTGCCCGAGCAGGCGCAAACCCTGGTCGAAGTCCTCGACTGGCACGTGGCGCGGCATCCGGGCCAATTGCAGATCCACCTCTACGACGAGGACGGGAGCGAGCACGAGCTGAGCCATGCCGACCTCAAAACCGGCGCCGAGGCGGTCGCCGCCGCGCTGGTCGAAAGCGGGCTGGAGCCGGGGCAGACGGTGGCAATCATGCTGCCCACCGGCCGCGATTATTTTTTCAGCTTCTACGGCATCCTGATCGCGGGCGCCATCCCGGTGCCGATTTATCCGCCGCTGCGGCCCGCGCAGCTCGAAGACCACCTGCGGCGCCATGCGGGGATACTCGCCAATGCCCAGGCGGCGCTGATGATCACCGTGCCGGAAGCGCAGGCGGTGGCTTTGCTGCTGCGCTCGCAAGTGCCGTCGCTGCGCAGCGTGCTGACGCCGCAGGATTTCGCGCCGGGCCGCAAGCTGGAACTGCATCCGCGCCTCGGCGCCGCGGATATCGCCTTCCTGCAATACACTTCGGGCAGCACCGGCAACCCCAAGGGCGTGATCCTCACCCATGCCAACCTGCTCGCCAACATCCGTGCCATGGGGCAGGCCGTCAGCGCCGTCCCCGGCGACGTGTTCGTGAGCTGGCTGCCGCTCTACCACGACATGGGGCTGATCGGCGCCTGGCTGGGCAGCCTCTATCATGGCTTTCCGCTGGTGATCATGTCGCCGCTCGCTTTCCTGTCGCGCCCCCAGCGCTGGCTGTGGGCGATTCATCGTCATCGCGGCACCTTGTCAGCGGCGCCGAATTTTGCTTATGAGCTTTGTTTGCGCAAAATCGAAGACGCCGACATCGCGGGCCTCGATCTGAGCTCGTGGCGTTATGCGTTCAACGGCGCCGAGCCGGTCAGTCCCGAGACCGTGATCGCGTTTGGCGAGCGCTTCGCGAAATACGGCCTGCGTGCCGAAGCGATCGCGCCGGTCTACGGGCTGGCCGAAAACTCGGTGGGCCTCGCGATTCCGCCGCCGGGGCGCGGCGTGCGCATCGACCGCATCCGGCGCGAGCCTTTTCTGGCGACGGGGCGGGCGATTCCGGCGGGCGACGACGAGCACGAGGTGCTGCGCATGGTGGCCTGCGGGCCGCCCCTGCCCGGCCACGAGGTGCGGGTGGTGGACGCGGCCGGTTTCGAAGTGGCCGAACGCCAGGAAGGTCGCCTGCAGTTCAGGGGGCCTTCCGCGACCAGCGGCTACTACCGCAATCCCGAGGAGACGCGCAGGCTTTTTTCCGGCGACTGGCTCGAAAGCGGCGATTACGCCTATCTCGCCGACGGCGAGATCTACATCAGCGGCCGCGTCAAGGACGTGATCATCCGCGGCGGCCGCAACATCTTTCCTTACGATCTCGAGCAGGCGGTGGGCAATATTGCCGGCATCCGCAAGGGTTGCGTGGCGGTGTTCGGGAGTCGCGACCCGCATTCGGGGATCGAACGCCTGGTGGTGCTGGCGGAGACGCGCGAAACCGCGGAGGCGGCGCGCGAGCGGTTGCGGCAGCGGATCAACGAAGTGGCGGTGGATGTGCTCGGCATGCCGGTCGACGACGTGGTGCTCGCGCCGCCGCATACCGTGCTCAAGACTTCCAGCGGCAAGATCCGGCGCGCCGCGAGCCGCGAATTCTACGAGCGCGGCGGCCGCGCCGCCCGGCCGGCGCCGGTGTGGTGGCAGGTGACGCGGCTGATATGGGCGGCGCTGTTGCCGCAGATGAGGCGTACGGGGTACGCCGCGATCGAAGTGGCATATGGCTGTTACGTGCTGGCGTGGTTCGCGCTGCTCGCGCCGCTCACCTGGTCGGCGGTGGCGCTCATCGCGAGGCCGCAGTGGAGCCGCCCGCTGATCCACTATGCGGCGCGGCTGTTTTTGTGGCTCGCACGCATCCCCGTGATGTGCCGCGGCACGGAAAACCTGCCGGCGGCGCCTTGCGTGCTGGCGATGAATCACACCAGCTATCTCGACGGCATCGCGCTTGCCGCGGCGCTGCCGCCGCGGTTTCGCTACGCGTTTGCCGCCAAGCGCGAGTTCGCGCGCCAGCTGATTCCGCGGCTGTTCCTGCGCGGCATCGGCGCGGTGTACGTCGAGCGCTACGACGCGCGCCGGGGCAGCGCGGATGTCGAGCAGTTCGCGGCGGTGCTGCGGGCGGGGGTTTGTCCCGTTTTTTTCCCGGAAGGAACGTTCGACCGCCGCGCCGGGTTGAGGCCTTTCCGCAGCGGTGCTTTTGCGGTGGCGGCGCGCGCCGGCGTGCCGGTGCTGCCGGTGACCATCCGCGGCGCACGCGCCGTCCTGCGCGACGACAGCTGGTTCGCGCGGCGCGGCGCGATCACCCTGATTTTCGGCACGCCGCGCGAACCGCTTGGCGCGGACTGGGAAGCGACTGTAAAATTGCGCGACGCGGTGCGGGACGAAATCCTGCGTGCGAGCGGAGAGCCCGATCTCGCGCAATAATTCCCGGCCGACCTCGCCGATCAATTCAATGCCGCTTTGCCGCGGCGCCTTTCTGCCTGCCGCCGTCACCCCTTGGAATACATGAACGTATTTTACGAAGAAGAAGGCCAGTTCAAAGTCGGCGCGATTCTCGCCGACAACAATACTTCGCTGCAGGTCGAGGCGCCGCACGGCAAGCGCTCCAAGGTGAAGGCCAGTGCGGTGCTGTTCCGCTTCG
Source organism: Burkholderiales bacterium (assembly GCA_046313915.1). Classification (GTDB taxonomy): domain Bacteria; phylum Pseudomonadota; class Gammaproteobacteria; order Burkholderiales; family SG8-41; genus CAKKQX01. The sequence continues at coordinate 19,179 of JBKBXX010000047.1, forward strand.
AGCAGCCGCCGCTTGCCGGTTTCATGGAGCAGGCCCACAAAATCGGCGAAGCAATGGACGTCGATTTCCTGTGGCAGTGCTGCGGCGAGAGCGAGTTTTCCTACGACAGCCTGGCGCAGGAGTATTTCGGCCATCCCCCCGGCCCTCTCGAATCCGCGGCGGTGCTGATGCGTCTGCACGGGGCGCCGATGTATTTTTACAAGAAGGGGCGCGGCCGCTACAAAGCGGCGCCGCCGGAAGCGCTCCAGGCCGCGCTGGCGGGTCTCGAGAAAAAGCGCCAGCAGGCGCTGAGGAAGCAGGAATATCTCGCGCAGCTCACCGCCTTCACCTTGCCGGCCGGATTCGACGCGGTGTTGAAGCAGCTGCTGTACCGGCCGGAGAAGAGCAGCCTCGAATGGAAAGCGCTCGAGGAAGCGGCCGCGGTGCTCAAACTGTCGCCGCTCAAGCTGCTCGAACGCTGCGGCGCGCTGCCGTCCTCGCACGATTACCATCTCGGCCGCTTTCTGTTCGAACACTTTCCCCACGGCACCGGTTTCGGCGCGATCGAGCCGGCGGCGGTGCCGGCGGGGCTGCCGGTGGCGGCGGTGCGCGCTTTCAGCATCGACGACGCCACGACCACCGAAATCGATGACGCATTCTCGCTCACGCCGCTCGCGGCAGGCGGCTGGCAGGTGGGCATCCACATCGCCGCACCCGCGCTCGGCGTGGCGCCGGGATCGGCTGCCGACCGGGTGGCGCGCGAACGCCTGTCGACGGTTTATTTTCCGGGAGCCAAGATCACCATGCTGCCGCAGCAGGTGATCGCCCCCTATTCGCTGGACGCCGGCGCCGAGCGGCCGGCGCTTTCCTGCTATGTCGAGCTCACTGCGGCGCTCGAAGTGGTCGCGGTTCGCAGCGCGGTGGAAATGGTGCCGGTCGCAGCCAATCTGCGGCTCGATGCACTCGAGGCGGTGTTCCATGCCGAGAGCGTGGCGCGCGGCGTCGTGGAACACGAATTCGGCGAGCAGCTGCTGCTGCTGTGGCGTTTCGTCAGCGCGCTCGAAGCGGGCCGCGGCAAGGCCGAGGCCGCTGCGCCCGAACGCCTCGATTACACCTTTCATGTCGAAAACGAGCGCGTGCGCATCGTTGCGCGCCGCCGCGGCACGCCGCTCGACAAGGTGGTTTCGGAGCTGATGATTTTCGTCAACCGCCACTGGGGCGAAGCGCTGGACGCCGCCGGCGTGGCGGCGATCTATCGCAACCAGGGCAATGGCGCGGTGCGGATGAGCACCGTGCCGTCGGGACACGCCGGCCTCGGCGTCGAGCACTACATCTGGGCGAGTTCGCCATTGCGGCGCTATATCGACCTGCTCAACCAGCGGCAGATCATCGCTTTCGTGCGCGGCGATGCACCGGTGTACCAGGCGAACAGCGAAGTGCTGCTGTCGGCGATGCGCGATTTCGAAATCACTTATGAGGCTTATGCCGAGTTTCAGCGCGTCATGGAACGCTACTGGTGTCTGCGCTGGCTGCTCCAGGAAAATGTCGCGGTGGTGACGGCAAGAGTGCTGCGCGAAAACCTGGTGCGCTTCGACAACCTGCCGCTCGTGGTGCGAGTGCCTTCGCTGCCGGCGCTGGAAAACGGCGCTGCGGTCGAGCTCGCGGTTTCCGACATCGATCTGCTCGAACTCACTTTTCATTGCGAATTCCGCAAACGGCTCGCACCGCTGCCGTAGCGCGCGGTGCCGCGGGCGGAGAGTTTTGATGACCGATGTGCCCCGCGCGGTTATCAAAAGGCTTTTCTATGCAGGCCCCATGCCGTTGGGTAAAATGAGGCGTCATGGGCCTGCTTTCTGCCAGAAAAGTCGTGCCGCTGCCGCGGCGCGCACGCCACGCCCGGCAGACGGCGTGGCGCAGCGCGATTTCCGGGCTCGATGCCCGCGTTGCCGATATCGAACGGCGTCTTGCCGCGCTTGACCGGCGCTATGCCGCGCTCAACGCTTCGTCGCGCATGTGGGCGGCGCTGCTGCTTTCGCTCGCGGTGCACGCCGTCGTCGTGTTCGGTGTCACTTTCAAAATGCCCGATCCTTCGAATTTCAGCAAGCCGGCGCAGCCGCTGGAAGTCGTGCTGGTCAATGCCAAATCCGAGAGCCGTCCGCTGCAGGTCGATGCGCTCGCGCAGCACCATCTCGATGGCGGTGGCAATACCGCCGCCGCGCGGCGGGCGAAAAGCCCGCTGCCGCTGGCGCGCGACGACAAGAAGACCGCCGAACTGCGCATTGCGGCAAGGCGCGTCGAGCGGCTCGAGCGCCAGGCGCGGCAGCTGATGACGCAGGCCGAGGCACCGACCACGGTCGAGGCCGCGCCCACGCCGTCACAGCCCCAGCCGCAAGCCGAGGCACGGGTCTTGCCGCAGGCCGCCGAGCTGATGCAGCGCGGGATCGAGATCGCGAGGCTCGAAGCCCAGATCAACAGGGACTGGGACGGTTATCAGAAATGGCCGCGGCGCCGCTTTGTCGGCGCACGCACCCAGGAGTACCGCTTCGCCCGCTACATCGAGGACTGGCGGACGAAAATCGAGCGCATCGGCGAGCTCAATTATCCGCAGGCCGCGCGCGACCAGAAAATTTACGGCAGCATGGTGGTCACGGTCTCGATCAGGGCCGACGGCAGTCTCGACAAAATCGAGATCAACCGTTCCTCGGGACAGAAAATCCTCGACCGGGCGGCGCTCGACATCGTCAGGCTGGCGGCGCCTTTCGCGCCGTTCCCGGCCGATATTGCGCGGGACACCGACATCCTCAGCATCACGCGGACGTGGACTTTCACCCGCTCCGACCAGCTCGTCACCGAGTAGCGCCGTCTCGTTCGCCATGACCGATCAATACGCGGTAATCGGCAATCCCATTGCGCACAGCAAGTCGCCGTGGATACACGCCGAGTTCGCGCGCCAGACCGGACACGACATCGCCTACGGCGCGATTCTCGCGCCGCTCGACGGCTTCCGGCAGAAAGTGCTCGAATTCCGGGATGCGGGAGGCAAGGGCCTCAACGTCACGCTGCCGTTCAAGCGTGAAGCGTGGGAACTGGTGGACGTGCGCGCCGGTTATGCGCTGACGGCGGGCGCGGTCAATACCATTGCGTTTGCGGGTGGCACGATGACGGGCTACAACACCGACGGCATCGGCCTGGTGCGCGACCTCCAGGACAATCTGCGCTGTCTGCTGCGGGACAAGCGGCTGCTGCTGATGGGCGCGGGCGGCGCTACTTACGGTGTGATGGAGCCTTTGCTGCGCGAGCGGCCGCGGCAGATCGTCGTCGCCAACCGCACGCTCGCCAGGGCCGTGGCGCTGGTCGAGCATTTCAGGAAGCTGCAGGATTGCGCGGCCGACGGCATCGCGGTGCGTCCTTACGAGGCTTTGCGCGGCTTGCAGTTCGATCTGGTCATCAATGCCACCTCGGCGGGTCTCGACGACGGGATGCCGCCGCTGGCCGATGCCGTTTTCGCGGCAGGTGCCCTCGCTTACGACATGGTTTATGGCAGGATCACGCCGTTCCTGCATTTTGCGCGGCAATGCGGCGCGCGCATCGCCGAGGGCAGCGGCATGCTGGTCGAGCAGGCCGCCGAAGCGTTTTTCATCTGGCGCGGCGAACGCCCGCGTACCGCGCCGGTCATCGCCAAGCTCAAGGCGCTGCTCTGATGCGGCCCCGTATTTTATATAACCAATTGTTTTATTTCATTTTTTTTACTCGTCGCGGTGTGTTGCCGGCATGCTGAAATTTCTTTTACGCTGGTCGTGGCGCGCGGTGCTGCTCGCCTCGATCGCGGTGGTGCTGATCCAGTTCTGGTTCGTGGTCCATGTCTGGTACTGGGTCGATCACGACCCGGGCGTCACGGCGTTCATGCAAAGCCGGCTGGAAAAGCTGCGCGAGACCAATCCGAAAGCGGCGCTGCGGCATCAATGGGTGCCGTATGAGCGCATTTCGGTGCACATGAAGCGGGCAATCGTCGCTGCCGAGGATGCGAGGTTTCTCGACCACGAGGGTTTCGACTGGGAAGCGATTCAGAAGGCTTACGAAAAAAATCTGAAGAAAGGCAAGGTCGTCGCCGGCGGCTCGACCATCAGCCAGCAGCTCGCCAAGAACCTGTTTCTTTCGGGCAGGCGTTCGTGGTGGCGCAAGGCGCAGGAAGCGGCGATCACGGTGATGATCGAAACCATCATGAGCAAGCGCCGCATCCTGGAAATCTACCTGAACGTCATCGAATGGGGCGACGGCGTATTCGGCGTCGAGGCGGCGGCGCGCCATCATTTCGGCATCAGCGCGGCGGCCATCGGGCCGGAGCAGGCGGCGCGCCTCGCGGCGATGGTGCCAAGCCCGCGCCGTTACGGCCCGGGCAGCGAGACCGCTTATCTGCAACGGCGCACCGAGATCATCCGGTCGCGCATGAACGCAGCCTCGATGCCGTGAAAAAAGGCCGCTGCGGACGCTTCAGCTGTCCGCAGGGCGCCGGCCGATCAGCTCGCTCGCCAGGGTCTGGACGTCGGTTTCGTCCCATCCGAGTTCGGGCGGTTCGTCCTCGTCCGTTTCCTGTTCGAGGAAAAAGCGGTCGGGATCGCTGCCGTGCGCGTCGTCGGCTACCATTGCAACCTCCATCGGCGGTATCGAGGTTTCGATATTGGACCGCTTGCCGGTGCCGCAAAATCCAAAA
>JBKBXX010000048.1:0-23535 GCA_046313915.1 Burkholderiales bacterium
GGAGATCGAGGCATAACAGGAGCAGGCATTGTTTTGCGCCGTAAGCCCTCAGTCCGCTGAGGCAATTCACGATAGCGAAAGACGCGGGTGAGAGATCCGTGGCAACGATAAAACGGTTAAAAACATGGTCACTTCTCCTTCTCGGAATCCGTTGGCCTATATGGGCGGCTGCGGACTCTCCGTGGGGGCTCGTCTTGTGGTCCGTGCCGCGCACATCCGAACACCGACGAAAAAGTACTTTGCCGACGCGGTCTGTGAGGTCAGGGGGTGCGTCCCGAAGCCCGCGGCGCTCTTTCGTACCAACCTTTGCTGGCATTGACCACGCGTACCACCAGCAGCATCACTGGCACCTCGATCAGCACGCCGACCACGGTCGCCAGCGCCGCACCGGACTCGAAGCCGAATAGACTGATCGCCGTAGCCACCGCCAGTTCGAAGAAATTCGAGGCGCCGATGAGCGCCGACGGACAGGCCACGCTGTGCTTTTCTCCTACCATGCGGTTCAGCAGGTAGGCGAGCGAGGAGTTGAAAAACACCTGGATCAGAATCGGCACTGCCAGGAGTGCGATAATGAGCGGCTGCTTGAGTATGGCATCGCCCTGGAATGCGAACAACAACAGCAGCGTAAGCAGCAAGGCGGCGACCGACCAGGGCTGGATTTTCGCCATTACGATGTCGAACGCGGACTGGCCGCGGGCGAGGAGCCGCTTACGGATGATCTGCGCCAGGATCACCGGGATGACGATATAGAGCACGACCGAGGTGAACAGCGTATCCCAAGGCACGGTGATGGAGGAGATGCCGAGCAGCAGACCCACGATGGGCGCGAACGCGAAAATCATGATGGTGTCGTTCAGCGCAACCTGTGACAGTGTGAAATACGGGTCGCCGTTGGTCAGCCGGCTCCAGACGAACACCATGGCGGTGCAGGGCGCCGCGGCGAGCAGGATCAGACCGGCGATGTAGCTGTCGATCTGCGCCGCCGGCAACAGCGGCGCGAACACGCCGCGGATGAAAAACCACCCGAGGAAGGCCATCGAAAACGGCTTCACCAACCAGTTGATCGCGAGCGTCACACCGATGCCTTTCATGTGGCCCTTGACCTGGTGCAGCGCGCCGAAGTCGATTTTCAGCAGCATCGGGATGATCATCACCCAGATCAGGATACCCACCGGCAGGTTGACCTTGGCGATCTCCATGCCGCCGATCGCCTGCACCGGACCCGGGAATACCTGGCCGAGCACGATGCCGACGATGATGCACAGCGCCACCCATAGCGTCAGATAGCGCTCGAAAAAGTTCAGCGGCGCGCCGGCAGCGCGCTTATCGGTGACTTCACATAGTGCGGACATGGCTCACCCCAGGAAAAGCAAGACGATGGATTGCGTTCATACGGCGCTCTCCACCTCATGCAGCTCGCCTGTAACCAGTTCGAGCAGACGTTCGATGCCGACAGGTTCCTCGGCGAGCAGCGGCACGACGGCATGGCGGCGAGCGTACCGGGTGGCGACATCCTCGATTTGCGCCACTTCGTTGAGCGCGCGCTGGCGCAGCAGGGGCGAGCGGGTGGCTGTCGCTGCCAGGGAGTTGTTGATGATCCAGGCCCAGGGCTCGATGCCGGCGCGGCGCAGATCGGCTTGCAGACCGGCCGCTTCGAGTACCGGCGTCGTCTCGGCCAGCGTGACGATCAGCACCTTGGTCTTGGCCGGATCCTGCAACTGCATCATCGGCGTGGTGAAGCGCAGGCCCTCGCCCGTCATCTGGCGCACCACATCGCGATGATAGGCGCCGGTTGCATCGAGCAGCAGCAAGGTGTGTCCGGTCGGGGCGGTGTCCATCACCACGAACTTCTTGCCCGCTTCACGGATGATGCGCGAGAACGCCTGGAACACCGCGATTTCCTCGGTGCAGGGCGAGCGCAGATCCTCCTCCAGCAGCGCGCGACCTTGCGCGTCCAGGCTCTTGCCCTTGGTAGCGAGCACCTGCGCGCGGTAGCGCGCGGTCTCGGCATGCGGGTCGATGCGGCTGACTTCGAGGCGGGCTAGCGAGCCGTCCAGCGTGTCGGCGAGGTGCGCGGCTGGATCGGAAGTGGTGAGATGCACGGAGAAACCGCGCTCGGCAAGCGCAAGCGCGATCGCCGCCGCCAACGTGGTCTTGCCGACGCCGCCCTTGCCCATCAGCATGATCAGGCCGTGTCCCTGCTGCGCGATATCTTCCAGCAGATCACGCAACTTGGGAATGTCTGTCACCGGCACGGCGGCAATGGCTGCCGCAGGCATTTCGACCTCCGGCGCGAGCAGCGTGCGCAAGGCTTCGAGACCGACGACATTGAATGGTTTGAGCGAAACGCTATCGGCGGGAAGCGATTTGAGAGCCTGCGGCAGTTCGGCCAGCGCAGCCTGCTCGCGCTTGACTATGGCCGCCGCCAAAGCGTCATGCGCAGCCTCGCGCGCTGGCAGTATTCCGTTTATCACAAGATATTGCTTCCGCAGTCCGATAAGGGTCAATTCTTCCTGGGTGCGCGCCGCTTCGCGCAGCGTGGCTTGCTGGGCGCGCGCCACCAACACCAGTCGCGTTCGGGCCGGATCGGACAGCGCCTCGACCGCGGCGCGGTATTGGTCGCGTTGCTTTTCCAGCCCGGCGAGCGGACCCAGGCACGAAGCATCACCTTTACCCTCGGCCAGAAAGTCGCTCCATGCCCCCGGTAGTTGCAGCAGGCGGATCGTGTGCCCGGTCGGCGCCGTGTCGAACACGATATGGTCGTAAGCGCCGGCGAGCGCCGGGTCGGTGAGCAGCGCGGCAAATTCGTCGAAAGCGGCGATTTCCGTGGTGCAGGCGCCGGAGAGTTGTTCTTCGATGCTCTTCACTACCGCTTCCGGCAGCACGCCACGCACCGGACCTACGATCCGCTCCCGGTACTGCTGGGCGGCGGCTTCCGGGTCGATCTCCAGCGCAGTCAGTCCTGGCACCGCCGCGATCGGGGTGAACGCATTGCCGATGGCGACACCGAACACCTGCCCAACATTGGAAGCGGGATCGGTGCTGACCAGGAGCACGCGTTTGCCTTGATCGGCAAGACGAAGTGCCGTGGCGCAGGCGAGCGAGGTTTTGCCGACACCACCCTTGCCGGTGAAGAACAGAAAGAGAGGTGCCTGGTCAATGAATTTCATCGGGCTTCTCGTTTCCGCTCAGCAGCATTTGGACGCAGTTGCAACGGCTTGATCCGCATTGGGTCCGCAACAGCTGCCTTGAGCTTGCGCGCTGCTCGCTGCGACCACGCTGATGGCTGCCAGCGGCGCTTTCTTGTCCAGGTAACGGGAAGCAAGCTCGATCACGGCCCGGGCCGGAGACTCTTTGACCTTTTGCGCCAGATCCACGGCTCGGCGCATGTCCGCATCTTCTACCCCGAGTTTGCGTGCCTGGCCGTAGTGGTATTTGAAACAGGGCTCGCAGTTCGACGCAATGGCGGCGCCGATGGCGACCAGCTCCGCCACTTGTTCCGTGAAAATCGAAGGCGCCGACGCTATGCCCGCCCATTCGGCCAGCTGCTGCCGCGACGGGTAGCCGCCCGCCAGCGCGAATTTGCCGTCGATCAGAATCAATGGCAATGCCTCGTGCCCCATGCTTTCAAGAAACGCTCTGACAACCGCATTGTGCACGAACGCCTGGGGTTGCTGGGCAAGATTGATGCGCTCGATTTGCGCGCCGTTTTGCCTGGCCCAATCGAGGTCTGCCGCAAAGCTGACCAACTGCTGGTCCACGTCCACACCGCAAACGCCGGTGCTGCAGCACAGGGCGGGATCGAAAATCTGGATGGAAGGCATATTTAATCTCCAAAAGAAGCGGAATTGGGTTATGGCAACAGCGTGCCGATGCGGTCGAGTTCGGCCTTCAGTCGCGCCCGGTCGTGCTTCAGTTCGTCGAGCGGCAGCGCGAGGAGCGCCTCGATGCGCGCGCGCAAGGTGCGGTACGCCTGTTCAAACGCGGCGTCGATTTCGGCATCGGTGCCGGTGGCGCGTGCCGGGTCGTCCACGCCCCAGTGCGAACGCAGCGCCGGGCCGAGGTAAGCGGGGCAAGTCTCGCCGGCGGCGCTGGCGCATACGGTGATCACGATGTCTGGTGTGATCGGCAGCTTGTCCCAGGACTTGCTGTGTAGCCCCGCCGTGCCGATACCCTCGCGCGCGAGCAAGGCGAGCGTGCGCGGATGCACTTCACCCGCAGACTGGCTGCCGGCGCTCATCGCGCGCCAGCCGGCAGGGGCCAGATGATTGAATGTGGCTTCGCCCAGGATCGAGCGGCATGAGTTGCCGGTGCAGAGAAACAAAATGTTCATTCGTCAGGTCGTTTTTGCGGTAAAGGACATCCGGGATAGCGGGCTTTTGGCACGGCGCGGGACCGTGCATTGTTCAGGATTTCCCGCGCAACATTCTTCCGTCAAGTAGGCGATCAGGTCCAACATCAGCGGCAGATGGGCCCGGTAACGCTGGAAGCGCCCTTCCTGCTCGACGGTGAGCAGCCCTGCCTGCGTCATGGCTTTGAGATGAAACGACAGATTGGTCGGTGGCAGATCGAGGGCGGCGGCGATGTTGCCGGCCACCATGCCCTCCGGCCCTTTTCGGACGAGCAATCGGTAGATGTCGAGCCGGACACCGGAGGCGAGGGACTCGAGGAGGATTACGGCGCTGGTCTTTCGCATGTTTTGATACTTCAACGATGGTTGAACCATTAAACCACGGAAGACCGCGCGCCACAAGGCCCCCTTCGATCCAGACCGATCGAAGCGGTCGCGAAGCGTCGGTGCCGTTCAGACCGCCCTTTCGGAAGACCGTTTTGAGCGGAACGAGGTGAGAAGCCGCGAAACACTTGCCTCGATGAAACGAGGCGACAGCCCGTGGCCTACTGGAACTTATAGTAGGTGGAATTGAGGTAGGCAGTGATGTCGGCCACCTCCTGCTTGTCAAATTCCGGATTCATCCGGTCGTTCCAGTTCTCTACTTCTTTCCTCAGCTCGGACAGCGTTCTGACCTTGGCGTTGGGCGACACATAAAGCTCGGCGCCGTGGCACCCCAGGCAGGCTTCGTGAAGCTGGGCTCCCCTGGCCGGATCGCCGGACAACGGAGCATCGCACCCGGCGCAAAGAGCGCAGACCAGAACGGTTGAATACAACGTGGCGGGTTTCATTTCTGTGCAGCCGCCGGCAACGGATCGGCCAGGCGCAGGCCGCGCCGCCGGGCGCGCTCCTCGATCTGTTTCCTATGGTCGGCCCGTATCCGGGCTTCCTCGTCCGCGGAACGCGCGCCGCGTATCCGCTGCCGGTATTGCTCGCGCTCGGCGTGAGTCATGAGCTCCGAACCCGGGATGATTTCGCGCTTCACGACCTTTGCTGACGTGTCTTGATCCGGGGCCGCGATAGAGTCGGCCCCCGCACTGATGAACACTGCTGCGGTTACGAGTACCGGAATGGTGTGACGCATCTGATTCTCCTGACATGCACCGGATTCGATGAATATATGCGGCGATGGCGCGAATGACTTTTGATGTCGATCGAACAGTCTTGAGCCATGAACGGTCGAGAGCAAAATCCCCGCTCAGAACCAGCTTTCCACCTTGCTGCGCGCCGGCACGCCGCCGGCGTGCACGACCCTGCCGTCTATCACGACACCCGGCGTGGACAAGACGCCGTAAGTCATGATGTCCTGGATCTGCTCCACTTTCTCGAGCTGGACCTCGATGCCTTTGGCTTTGGCGACTTCATCGATCAGCTTGATCGTATTCCTGCAATTGGCACAACCGGTGCCGAGAACTTTCACGTTTTTCATGCTGACTCCTTACAGCACGGCGTTGAAAACATAGCCCACCACCAGAATGCCCAGCGCCACGATCCCCGCGAAAGTCGCGATCAACGGCAGCTTGAGAACCTTGCGCAGGATGATCATTTCGGGAAGCGACAAGGCGATCACGCTCATCATGAACGCGAGCACCGTACCCAGCGCGGCACCCTTGCCGATGAGGGCCTCCACCACTGGAATGATGCCGGCCGCGTTGGCGTACAGCGGCACGCCGATCACGACTGCGGCGGGCACCGACCACCATGGCGCATCTTTCCCCATGATGCCGGCCATGAAATCCTCGGGCACGTATCCATGAATACCCGCGCCGAGCGCGATGCCGGCGAGGATATAGGGCCAGACCTTGCCGACGATCTCCCGGACATGGGCAACGCCGGCCTCGATGCGTTCGGTCCACGAAGGACGATCGGCAGCCGGCTCGGGAGCATTGCCGGCGTGAATGGCGCGGACCCAGTCCTCGAGGTGGCGCTCCATGCCCAGCTTGCCGATGACGAGCCCGGCGACGATGGCGACAGCGAGTCCCGTGGCGAGGTAGAGCCCCGCGATTTTCCAGCCGAACATCCCGAACAGCAGCGCGAGCGCGACTTCGTTCACCATCGGCGCGGCGATGAGAAACGAGAAGGTCACGCCCAGCGGTACACCCGCCGAGAGGAAACCGATGAACAGCGGCACCGCCGAGCAGGAACAGAACGGCGTGACGGTGCCGAGGGTGGCGGCGAGCACGTTGCCGACACCCAGTCGCCGGCCCGACAGAAAAGCCCGGGTGCGCTCGGGCGAGACGAAGGTGTGTACGATGCCCATCACGAAAACGATGCCGGTGAGCAGCAGCAGCACCTTGGGGGTATCGTAGAGGAAGAAATGCAGCGCTTCGCCCATTTGCGTTTGGGGGCTAAGTCCGCCGAGCGCGAGGACGGCATCGGCGAATGGCGTGAGGCTTGCATAAGCCGCAAGCCACAGAACGCTCGCGAGTATGACCCGACCCCACGGCGCGCGGCGCGGAAGGGCATTCGTGAGTGTCGTCATGTCGGCTTCCTCATGCGGCCGCGCGCGTTGGCCGGCCGGGCATTTTTTTGAGGCGCGTGCGATCCGCGGTCAGCTCCGGGACGGCGCCCGTGCGCAGCGTGTCGAGTAGATCGCGCACCCAGCGCGGCAGGGGCGCGGCGAGGCGGTAGAAAATCCAGGTTCCCTCCCGGCGCACGCTCGCCAGGCCCGCTTCCCGGATCACCGAAAGATGCCGGGATACTTTGGGCTGGATGTCGTCCAGGGCGGCTGTCAGTTCGCAGACACACAATTCGCCTTCCGCGACGAGCAGGGCGAGAATGCGACGGCGCGTTGCGTCGCCGAGGACGTCGAAGACAAGCTGTTCATCCATGTGGTGTAAATATACGCCATTACGTATATATGTCAAGGAGAATATAATGGCGATGCCGGCCACGGCGGTCTGCCGCAGGGGGAAGAGAAGCCACAATGCTATAATTTCACGTCATTTTTTTCACGGAAGCCCCATGCGCACGCTGATTTGCGGCTCGATTGCCTACGACACCATCATGGTGTTCCACGGCCGTTTCAAGAACCACATTCTTCCCGACCAGCTGCACATCCTGAACGTTGCATTCCTGGTGCCCGACATGCGGCGCGAATTCGGCGGTTGCGCCGGCAATATCGCCTATACCCTGAGACTGCTGGGCGGCGATCCGCTGATCATGGCCACCGTCGGCGACGACTATCAGCCGTACGCCTATCGTCTGGACAAGCTGCAGCTTTCACAACAGCACATCCGCGGGATTCCCGATACCTTTACGGCGCAGGCTTTCATCACCACCGACTTCGACGACAACCAGATCACGGCTTTCCACCCCGGCGCGATGGAACATTCGCATCTCAATCACGTGCATGACGCCCAGAACATCGGCCTCGGCATCGTCGCACCCGACGGACGCGAAGGCATGCTGCAGCACGCGCGCGAATTCCATGTCGCGGGTGTGCCTTTCATTTTTGATCCGGGCCAGGGACTGCCGATGTTCAACGGCGCGGAGCTGCTGGAATTCGTGCGCCTCGCGGACTACGTGACGGTCAATGACTATGAAGGGCGGCTGCTCGAGGAACGTACCGGGAAAAAACTCGAGGAACTGGCGAAACTCGTGAAAGCGCTGGTTGTCACACTGGGAGCGCGGGGTTCCGTGATTTACTGTGGCGGTCAACAGATCGAAATCCCGTGCGTTAAAGCCGAGGAGGTGGTCGATCCGACCGGGTGTGGAGACGCGTTCCGCGCCGGGTTGCTGTACGGCATCGGCAGCGGCTTCGACTGGTCTCTGACCGGCAGGCTGGCTTCGCTGCTGGGCGCGGTCAAGATCGCCAGGCGTGGCGGGCAGAACCATTTTTTCACGCGTGACGAGATCGGGGAGCGCTTCAAGGAAGTCTTTGGTACCCGTATCTGGTAAATGGAGATGACCATGAAATCTATTGCATTGCTGGCCGCGGCGGTGGCGGCTGCGTCCGTATTGAGTGCGTGTGCGCCGAGCATGTCGGGCGGCGCCTATTCCCGCGGCGAGGCGCGTCGTGAGCAGAGCGTGCGCATGGGTGTGGTGGAAAGCGTGCGCGAAGTGCAGATCGAAGGCACGCGCAGCGGCATTGGCCCGGCAGCGGGAGCCGTCGTCGGCGGCATCGCGGGAAGCAACGTCGGCCAGGGCAAAGGCGCTGCGGTCGGCGCGGTGCTCGGCAGTGTCGCGGGCGGAGTCGCCGGCCAGGCCGCAGAACAGGTCGCAACGCGCAAGACCGGTCTTGAAATCACCGTCAAGCTCGACGGCGGCAGACTGGTCGCCATCACCCAGGAAGCGGACGAGGCGTTCAGGCCCGGCGACAGGGTGCGCATCATTTCCGACGGAGCGACCTCGCGCGTCACGCATTGAGCGCGCGCGAAGTCGCTCGGCAAGCTATTCGGCCGCCATTCCCGCGAGTTCCCGACACTCGCACTGGAAGATCCGCCGGTCTTCGAGCCGCAGCGCGGTAAGCTGGCGGCCCCATACGCATCCGGTATCGAGCGCCAGAAGATCGGTCCGCACCATCAGGCCGAGCGCGGCCCAGTGGCCGGTGATGAGTGCCGTATCGCGGCTCGCGCGGTGCGGCACGTCGTACCACGGCATGTAGCCCGCGGGCAGGCTTTCGAGACCGATCTTGTGCGAGAACTCCATCGTGCCGTCGGCCGAGCACAGCCGCAGGCGCGTCATGGCGTTGACGATCACGCGCAGCCGGTCGTAGCCCGTGAGATCGTCGCTCCAGCGCGCGGGTTCGTTGCCGTACATATGGCGCAGAAATTCACGATGGCCGTCGCCGCGCAAGGCGGTTTCGACTTCCTCGCCCAGCGTCAGCGCCTGCGCCACCGTCCATTGCGGCAGCAGACCGCCGTGCACCATCGCGTAGCCGTTTTCGGCGTGCATCATTTTCCGGTGCCTGAGCCAGGCCACCAACTCGTCGCGGTCCGGAGCGGCGAGAATCTCGTCGAGTGTATCGCCGGAGTGGGCTTTCCTGATTCCCGCGGCGACCGTCAGCAGATGCAGGTCGTGGTTGCCGAGAACGGTGACGGCGCTTTTGCCCAGGGTTTTGACGAAGCGCAGAACCTGCAGCGACTTTGGCCCGCGGTTGACGAGGTCGCCGACGAACCACAGCCGGTCGCGGCGGGGATCGAATGCCAAGGCATGGAGCAGGCGCTGCAGCTGGTCGTAACAGCCTTGTACGTCACCGATGGCGTAAGTGGGCATGTGCGAGTGAACGGTGAGTGGCGAGCGGCGGGGCGCGGTAAGAATCGCGCGTTTTTATTTCTCTGCCTGGAAAACCGGAGTCGCGAGCTGATTTTGCTTGCTGCTTACCGCTGTCGATTCACGGCTTACTTCGCCCGGCTCACCAAATAATCGACCGCCGCCTTGACGTCGGTATCGGTGAGCGAGGGGTTTCCCCCCTTGGGCGGCATCGCGTTCTTGCCCTTGAGCGCCGAGCCATAAAGCGCATCCATGCCGTTTTTGACGCGCGGCGCCCACGCCGCCTTGTCGCCGGTTTTCGGCGCGCCTGCGACACCGGCGGCGTGACAGGCCGCGCAGCTCGCTTCGTAAACCGCTTTGCCTTTGCCGGCGTCGGCCGGCGCGGCGGCAGCCGCAGGAGCGGCGGCGGGTTTGGCAGCCGGTGCCGCTTTCGATTCGGGTTCTTTCCAGCCGGCGCCGGCCTGGTTGGCCATATAGGCGACGGCGCGCGCAAATTCGGTGTCGGTCAGATCGGGGTTGCCGCCGCGCGGGGGCATCTGGCGCACACCTTTGAGCGCGCCCTGCGTGAGTTTTTCCTGTCCTTGGGCGATCAACTTGGCCCAAGCCGCCTTGTCGCCGATCTTGGGCGCATTGAGTGCGCCGCTCGCGTGGCACGCCGCGCAGACGGTTTCGACCACTTCCTTGCCGCTTTTTTCGGCTTGCGACGCATTGACGTCCACGACCACCACCTCGCCCACCGGCTTCAGCCGCTTGGCGATCGCTTCATCCGACATCCCGGGACGATTTTTGGCGGAACCGGCGCTGCCGGTCACCAGTTGCGCCAACATCACGATCAGCGTGACCGGCACGGCAAATGCCAGCACCACGATGACGATTAGCTGTTTGGGCGTTTTGATCGGGGAAGAATGCCCTTCGATTTTTACTTCGCTCATTACATGTCCTGCAAACGGGTCTCGGCACGAAAGGCGCCCATTATAGCGGCAATCCTCCAGGCGGTAAAACCTTGATTAGGCAGCAGTCCGGTCTGTATTGCTGTGGTAGAATCGCACCTGCAATGCGCCCGTAGCTCAGCTGGATAGAGTACTGCCCTCCGAAGGCAGGGGTCGGACGTTCGAATCGTCTCGGGCGCGCCATTTGCTTCCAGGGTCTGCTCCAACGCGGACCCTGTCGTTTTGGGATGTCCGGCGGAGCGCGCTGCTGCGGACGCAGGCGACGCCGCTGCCACTAACCGGACCGGAAAACATGGATACCTTGAAAGTCGGCACCAAAAGCGCCCTGGAATGGGACGTCACCGAAAAACTCACCACCACGCGCGGCGAATTCAAAGTGTTTTCCACGCCTTCGATGGTGCTGTTCGCCGAAATGGCGGCGCACCACCTGGTCGAGCCTCATCTGAAGCCTGGCCAGGGGCAGGTCGGCTTGACGGTCAATATCCGTCATCTGGCGCCCACTCCGCTCGGCAAGCGCGTGCGCGCCGAAGTCGAGCTCGCCGGCATCGATCGCCGCAAGCTCACGTTCAAAATCAAGGTGTTCGACGACGTCGAGCAGGTCGGCGAAGTCGAACACGAGCGTTTCGTGATCGACGTCGACAAGTACACCGCGCGGCTGAAAAAGAAAATCGCCGGCTGAGAAAAATCGCTTGAGCGGAAAGTTGCCCGGCGCGTCAGCCCAGCAGCTGCCGCAAGCATTTATTGACTTCGGCGCTGTGATGACGCGCGGTCTTGTTGGTCGGCGCGAGGGGTTCGGTATAGAAAAACGCCGGCAGCTCGTCGTCTTTCTCGGTGAATCCTGCCGCCTTGTTGAATTCCCATTCCATGCGCAATGTCTCGCGCCCGAGTTGCTCGAAAAACGCCGTGTCGAGTCGGGTGCCGTGCGCGTCGTTGAGCGCGGTGACGATGAGATCGATGCTGACATTGGTCACCGAGCGTCCGAAGATGCACAGGCCCAGCGAATCGGCTGCGGCGACCGCCGTCTGGATGCCGAGGCTTGCTTCCACCAGCTGCGCGGTCGTCTTGTCCTTGCAGTCGAATACCGGCAGATTGCCCGCAGTGTGGTCGGCGCCTTGTGCTGTCACCATCATCGAAATGCCGGTGACTTCGATCACGCGCGGATCATAGGCGCTGATGCTCTGCTTCTTGATCACGGGAACGCGTGCGACCCCGTAATGGGCACCGACGCGCGCAGCGCCTTGCGCGATCAGCCGGCCGCGCTCGTTGCCGCGGCGCATGTCTTCCATCGCCTGCAGCATGAAACCGACGTCGCCGAACGCGCCTTGCCCTGCTTCCATCAGCACGCCGAGCGTGGCGCCGACTTCGATGGTGTCGACGCCGAGATCGTTGGCGGCGGCGTTGACTCGCGCCACTTTGTCCGGGTGGTCGAGGCCGCAGTTGCTGCCCATCAGGCCGAGCGTCTCGTATTCCAGCGGCGACACCATTTCTTTTCCGTTCTCGTCGACATAGACGTTGCTGCATTCGATCATGCAGCCCGGCATGCAGGCGTGTGAAATCTGTCCGCCGCGCGCGAGGTTCAGCTCGCGGATGTAGTCGCCGCCCAGTTTGAGCGGACCTTCCGACGCCTCCGCCATGCGGCCGGCGCTGAAGTTGCGCACCGGCAGTGCGCCGAGGCGGTTCATGATGTCGCCCATGTTCGCCGTTCCGGTGCGCTTGTAGACTTCGATCGCCGGTTCCCGGTTGAGTCTCGCGCCGTACTCGCGGATCGCGCCCATGACCTTCTTGCGATCGTGGAAGGTCGGCATCTTGTTGAGGTCGACGACGATGGCCTTGACCTTCTTGCTGCCCATCACCGCGCCGACACCGCCGCGCGCGGCGAGCCGCGACGGCCGCCCGTCGGTGTCGGCAATAGCGATGCCGGCGACGAGCCCGAGATATTCGCCGACCGGACCGCACAGCGCATAGCTGATTTTCTTGCCGTATTTTTCGAACAGCAGGTTGGCGACTTCGTTGTTGCCTTTGCCGAGGTAGGGTTCGGCGCTGTCGTAGCCGACGGTGCCGTCTTTGGTGATGCGGATGACCACCCAGTCCTCCGATGCGCCATACAGCGTGAGTCCGGCGGTCTCGAGCTGGCCGAGCGCGAAGCCGAAAGTGCCGCCGGAATTGGCTTCCTTGATGCCTCCCGTCAGCGGGCTTTTGCAGCCGACGCTCAACCGGTTGGCATTGGAGAAATTGGTGCCCGCAAACGGGCCGGCGGAGAAAATCAGCGGATTGTCCGGTGATAGCGGGTCGACTTTGGCGGCTCCTCTTTCGAGCAGCGTCCTGGCGATGAGGTGGCGGCCGGCGCGCACGATCGCCTCGCCGTGCAATTCCGCCGTCCTGACCGAACGGGTGCCGAGATCGATATGCAGGTATTTGCGCATGGCGGGTTTGTCCCGTGAAGGTAAAAAAAACGAACTCCGATCTGGCGACAATTGTATCCGTTTTGCCTGCGACGCGTCCCGTCCAGGCGGGCGCCTCGAAAAATTATTGTTTTAAATCAATATCTTGCATGATGTGCGATGCGGATGCCGACCAGCACGACGATGCCGCCGATGATCTGCGTCGTGCCCATGGTTTCACCGAGCAATAGCCAGGCGAACAGCGCCGCCATCACCGGCTGCAGCAGCAGCCCGACCGAAGAAAAAGTGGCGGGCAGGTGCGCCATCGCATAGGCGATCAGGCTCTGGCCGGCAACCTGCGAAATCAGGGCCAGGCCGAAGAGCTTGATCCAGCCCGTCTGGGTTGCGGGAAAAAACGGCTCGTTCGCCAGCAGCGCGAGCGGCAGCAGCACAGCCGACATCACCACGCCGCTCCATGCCATGACGCTGGCGGTCGACGCGGCTGCGCGCAGCCGCGTCACGGTGAGCTGGTAGCCGGCGTAGAACACGGCGGTGAGCACGCCCAGCGCATTGCCTGCCACGTGGCCGGGTTTGCCGAAATCCACGCCGATCAGCATCACCACGCCGGCGAGCGCGGCAGACAATCCGACGACGAAAATGCCGCGGGGCCGCGCGCCGAACAGCAGCCACGCCACGAGCGTGACGAAAATCGGCGCCAGGTTCGACAGCAGCGTGGCGTTGGCCACCGAAGTCAGCACGATCGACCAGTGCCAGACCGCGAGGTCGCCGGCGAAAAACAGTCCCGCGGCGGCGAGCAGACGATGGTCGCGCGCCAATGCCGCGAAGTGCGCGCGGCGGTCATCGACCATCGCCCATGCCCACAGGAAAGGCAGCGCCAGAAATACCCGCCAGAACGCGGTGGCGACCGGCCCGGCTTCGCTGACCTTGACGAACAGCGCCGAAGTGGCGATGGCGGTGGCGCCGGCGAACAGCGCGGCAAGCGCCAGCGGCTTGCCGGTTGCGGCCGCGGAGTGGCCGGACACGGTCACTTGCCCTGGAATCGCGGCGCGCGCTTCTCGATGAATGCCGCCATGCCTTCTTTCTGGTCCTGCGAGGCGAACAGGATCTGCAGTGCCTTGGTTTCCAGTGCGAGCCCGGTGTCGAGCGCGGCGTCCATGCCGCGCAGCACCGCTTCTTTCGCCTGCTGGATGGCGAGCGGCGGCAGCGCTGCGATCTGCGCCGCCATCTCGAGCGCACGCTTCTCGACTTCGGCGTCGGAAACGATTTCGCTCACGAGACCCATGGCGAAAGCCTCTTTCGCGCCGAACAGGTCGCCGGTCAGGATGTAGCGCATCGCCTTGTATTTGCCGGCTGCGCGCGTAAGACGCTGGGTGCCACCGCCGCCGGGAATGATGCCGATTCTGACTTCGGGCTGACCGAATTTTGCCGCTTCGCCGGCGATGATGATGTCGCAGGTCATCGCGAGCTCACAGCCGCCGCCGAGCGCGAAACCGTTGACCGCCGCGATCACCGGTTTGGGACAGGCGGCGATGGCGCGCCACAGCTTGTGCGTGCCGCGCGCGAGCATGTCGATGGTGCCGGCACCCGCCATCTCCTTGATGTCGGCACCGGCGGCGAACGCCTTGTCGTTGCCGGTGAGCACGACGCAGCGCGTCGCTTCGTCGTCGCCGAGCTCGGTCAGGTGTTTCGCAATCAGCCTGCGGACTTCGAGATTGAGGGCGTTGCGCGCTTCGGGACGGTTGATGCGGACGAGCGCGACGCCTGCGGCGGGGCGCTCGAGCAATACGACAGGGGTGGTCATCATCTGCTCCGTTCGGTTCATTGCTTGGCGAGACCGATCTCGACCAGCACCGATTTCATGGCGGCGTAATCGCTGTCGAGATCCTTCCTGAACTGCTCACCGGTCACGAAATCGTTGGCCCAGAAATTCTTTTCGAGATCGGCTTTCCATTCCGCGGATTCGGATACCTTGCGCAGCACGCCTTCCCAGTAGGCGGCCTGTGCCGCACTGATGCCCTTCGGCGCCATGATGGCGCGCCAGCCGCCGAATACCAGATTCACGCCCTGCTCTTTCCACGTCGGTATGTCGGCGAGCTGTCCGCTGAAGCGCTGGTTGGCGGCGATGCCCACCACCCGCAGTTTGCCTGAGGCGACGTGAGCCGCGACATTGCCCGCCGCGGTGGTCACGAGATCGATGTGGCCGCCCAGCAGGTTGGTGATGGCCTCGGCCGAACCCTTGAAGGCGACGGCCTTGAGGTCGCGCGCATTGCCGCCTATGGATTTCATCAGCAGTCCGGCGGCGATGTGGTTGTGGCTGCCGAGCGCGGTGGCGAAACCGATGCTCACCGATTTGGGATCTTTTCTGAGGCGCTCGACCAGATCCCTGCCGGTCCTGATGGGAGAGCCGGCGTTGACCGCGAACACGATGTAATCGTTGAGCAGCGACGCGATCGGGGTGAAGTCGCGATGGCTGAGCCTGCTGGTGCCGACGATATGGTTGGTGAGCAGCGAAGGCGTGCCGATCAGGAGGTAGTGCGCATCGCCGGCGTGCTGCTGCACATAGGTGAAGGCGATGGTGCTGCCGCCGCCGGGCTTGTTCAGCACGCTGATGGAAGACGGAATCAGCTTGTGGGCGCTGATCACGCGTTCCACGGTGCGCGCGGTCTTGTCATTGCTGCCGCCGGGGGCCGAGCCGACCACGATCTCGACGTTTTTCTGCGGTGCCCAGCCTTGGGCCCAGCCGGGGGCGGCAACAGCCAGTCCCAGCAATCCTGTCACCAAACATTTCGCTTTCATGCCGTTGTCTCCTTGTCGTGCGGGCGATGTCGTCGTGTCCCCTGCAAAAGGCGCTTCCGCGCTGGCATCTTACATCTGCGCGAGCGCCGACGCCTTGATGACTTTCGCGTATTTGCCGATCTCGTCGCGGATGAACCTGGCGAATTCCTCCTGCGTGCCGCCAATCGGTTCCAGACCCTCGTTGACGAAGCGGTTTCTGATGTCCGGGGCGGCGAGGATTTTGACGATTTCGGCATTGAGTCTGGCGGTCACGTCCTTGGGCGTTTTGACCGGCGCCATCAGGCCGAACCAGGTGGTGGCCTCGTAGCCGGCAAGCCCGGATTCGTCGAAAGTGGGCACCGCGGGCAGCGCCGCAAAACGCTGCAAGCTGCCGATGGCAATCGCGCGCAGGCGGCCCGAGTTGAGATGCGGCAACAGCGCCGGCACGCCGCTGAACAGCATCTCGACGTGGCCGGCGACGGTATCGGTGAGCGCCGGAGCGTTGCCCTTGTAAGGCACGTGCTGCAGATCGATGCCGGCCATCATCTTGAACAGTTCGCCCGCCATATGGTTCGAGCCGCCCGGCCCCGACGATGCGAAATTGAGCTGTCCGGGCCTGGCCTTGGCGAGCGCGACCAGCTGCCTGAGGCTTCGCGCCGGCAGCGACGGATGCACCGACAGCACGTTGGCGCCTTTCACGCACAACACCACGGGTGCGAAATCGCGCAGCGTGTCGTATGGCGGTTTGGCATAAAGCGTCATGTTGATGGCGTTGGATGCGCCACCCATGAGCAGCGTGTAGCCATCGGGTGCCGCTTTGGCCGCCAGTTCGGAACCGATATTGGTGGCGCCGCCGGGACGGTTGTCGACGATGACCTGCTGGCCGAATGCTTCGCCGAGTCGGCTGCCGATGGCACGTGCGGTGATGTCGGTGTTGCCGCCCGCGGCGTAAGGCACGATGATGCGCACGGTTCGGGCGGGATAGGCGCCGCCGGGGACTGTCTGTGCCGCCGCGGGAAGCGCGGCGATCGCGAATAATGCAAAGATATGCCGTTTCATGTGGTTCCCTCCTCCTGGTGTGCGGTCGTTCTGTCGGACGACGGTTTCGTCGCCGGGTGTTTCGCCCCCTGTCCAGTGTGCCAGATTGTCGGGCAAAATGGCGTGGACGCGCCGCTCGTTGCGCGCGCCGTAACGGCCGTTACAGCGCTGCGGGATGAGCGGGACGGTCATGCCGGCACGATGGTGGAGAGGCGGATAGTGAAAGGCGAAAAGCGCGGCTTGGCGGTCGAAAGGAGGTCCCATCCGTTTTTGCCCGCTGATTTTACCCGCTGTTTGCCAGGATGCCAGCAGTCTGCCGGGCACCGCTGCCGTGCGCGGTGACGGATGCGGCCGGGACGGCTTTTGTCGAAGCCGGGGCGACAGGCTGTTAAAATGAAAAACCGATCGGGGTAGGCCGCATGTGCGGAAGAATGGCGCTGCGCTCTTTGTTTTTTTACTTTGGGAATTTGGCGGACCTCGCGCCGCCGAATTCCTTCGACAGGACCACGCCGTGGAAATCGATACGCTGGAACTCGCCAAGCAACTGATCGCCCGCCGCTCGGTGTCTCCCGACGATGCCGGCTGCCTCGACGTGATCATCGGCATACTCGCCCCGCTCGGTTTCGAGTGCGAGAAAATCAGCGCCAAGGGCGTCGACAATCTGTGGGCACGCCGCGGCCGCGCCGCGCCGCTGGTGTGTTTTGCCGGACATACCGACGTCGTGCCGCCCGGCCCGCTCGACAAATGGACGGGCGATCCTTTCACGCCGAGCCTGCGCGACGGCATGCTTTACGGCCGCGGCGCTGCCGACATGAAGACTTCGATCGCCGCTTTCGCGACGGCGATCGCGGAATTCGTCACGGCGCACCCCAACCATGCGGGCTCGATCGCAGTGCTGTTCACTTCCGACGAGGAAGGTCCTGCGGTCGACGGCACGGTGCGGGTGGTGGAAAAACTCGCGGCGCGCGGCGAGCGGATCGACTACTGCGTGGTCGGCGAGCCGACTTCGGTCAACAGGCTGGGCGACACGATCAAAAACGGCCGCCGCGGCTCGCTGTCGGGAACGCTGACGGTGAAAGGCGTGCAGGGCCACGTCGCCTACCCGCATCTTGCGCGCAACCCGATCCACGAGGTGGCCGCCGCCATCGCCGAACTCGCGCACATCGAGTGGGATCGCGGCAATGAATACTTTCCGCCGACGACCTGGCAGATTTCCAATTTCCACGCCGGCACCGGCGCGACCAATATCATTCCGGGCGAAGCCAGGATCGATTTCAACTTCCGCTTTTCGACCGCGAGCACGGTCGAATCGCTGCAGACGCGCCTGATCGGCATCCTCGACAAGCACGGCGTCGAATACGACATCGACTGGGTCTACGGCGGCCGGCCGTTTCTCACCCCACGGGGCGATCTGGTCGACGCCGTGGCGCGCGCGATCAAGACCGTCACCGGCGTCGACGCCGAGCTTTCCACTTCCGGCGGCACTTCCGACGGCCGCTTCATCGCCGACATCTGTCCGCAGCTGGTCGAGTTCGGCCCGACCAACGCCACCATCCACAAGGTCAACGAATGCCTGCCGCTCGACGAAATCCGGCCGCTGCACGCGATCTATAAACGTATCTTATTGAATTTATTGAATAAATAATCGGGCCTCGACGTCACCGCGAAGGTGGCGATGTCGCGCCGGGGTGTGCTCGCATGAGCGGCAAACGGAAAAAGCCGGGGATCACGGTTCGTTTGTCCGGCCTCGCGCTTGCAGCCAGCGCAGCGCTCCCCGCCCCGCCGCGCGTCCGGTGGCGAAACAGGCGGTGAGCAGATAGCCGCCGGTGGGCGCTTCCCAGTCGAGCATTTCGCCGGCGCAGAATACGCCCGGCAGTGCGCGCAGCATCAGCTGCTTGTCCAAGGCTTCGAAGCCGACGCCGCCCGCGCTGCTGATCGCTTCGTCGAGCGGGCGCGGTGCGACGAGCGTGAGCGGCAGCGCCTTGATCGCCGCGGCGAGATGTTCGGGATCGGCGTAGTCCTCGCGCGACAACGTCTCGCGCAACAGCCCCGCTTTCACGCCCGTGATGCCGAGGCGGCTTTGCAGATGACTCGACAGGGAGCGCGAGCCGCGCGGATGCGCGACTTCGGCCCGCACCCGCGCGGCGTCGCGGTCGGGCGCGAGATCGAGATAAAGGGTGACCGAACCCTGCGCGGCGATGGTATCGCGCAAGTCCGCGGACAGTGCGTAGATCAGGCTGCCTTCGACGCCTCCTTCGGTGATGACGAATTCACCCCGCCGGCGATGGCTGACGCCGCGGGCATCGGTAAAACCGATGATGACCGTTTTCACTGGCTGTCCGGCAAAGCGCGAGCGGAAGTGTGCGCTCCATCTCACGTCGAAACCGCAGTTGGCCGGGCGCAGCGGCGCGATGGCGATGCCGCGCGCGGCGAGCAGCGGCACCCACGCGCCGTCGGAGCCGAGCTGCGGCCAGCTGCCGCCGCCCAGCGCCAGCACCACGGCATCGGCGCGTACGGCTTTTTCGCCGCCGGGCGCGGCGAAGCGCAACGCGCCCGCTTTATCCCAACCCAGCCAGCGATGGCGCACGTGAAGGCGCACGCCGGCGGCGCGCAGTCGGTGCAGCCAGGCGCGCAACAACGGCGCGGCTTTCATGGCGCGCGGAAATACGCGGCCGGAACTGCCGACGAAGGTCTCGACCCCGAGACCATGCACCCATTCGCGCAAAGTCGCGGCGCCGAAAGCTTCGAGCAAAGGCTCGAGCTGCGCGCGGCGCGCGCCGTAGCGCGCAAGGAAACGCCCGCTGTCCTCCGCATGGGTGATATTGAGTCCGCCTTTGCCCGCGAGCAGGAACTTGCGTCCCGGCGAAGGCATCGCGTCGTAGACATCGACTGCGATGCCGCCCGCGATCAGCGTTTCGGCGGCCATCAGGCCGGCGGGGCCGCCGCCGATGACTGCCGCCGATGGCCGATGAGCTGCCCGCAGCGTCATCGGTGGCGAAGCGCCGTGCCGTTCGATCCCCCGCGGCTCCGCGCGGAGGTCAGTTGGACTTGAGCCACGGCGCCACCGCCTCGCGCAGCTGGTCGAGCGTGAAAGGCTTGGCGAGATAGGCGTCCATGCCGGCCTGGAAACAGCGGTCGGCATCGCCGCTCAGGGCGTTCGCGGTGACGGCGACGACGGGGATGTGCGGCGCGAGCGCGAGGCGCTCGCGCTCGCGGATTTCGCGCGTGGCCGAGAAGCCGTCCCTCACCGGCATCTGGCAATCCATCAGCACCAGATCGACCGACATGCGTTGCAGCTGCTGCAAGGCGATCTCGCCGTTTTCGGCCTCGATTACTTCGAGGCCGAGTTTTTTCAGCATGGCGCCCATCAGCATGCGGTTGACGGCATTGTCTTCCACCAGCAGCACTTTCCCGGCAAGCCCGAGCGGCGCTCCGGTCGCCGCGGCCGCCGCCGCTGACTCGTGCGGGCTGGCGAGCGCTTCGAGCGCGAGGCTCAGGCGGAAAGTCGAGCCGCGTCCCGGCGTGCTCACCACGGAAAGTTCGCCGCCCATGGCTTCGGCGATCCGTTTGCTGATGACGAGGCCGAGCCCGGTGCCGCCGAAACGGCGCTGATTCGACTGGTCGGCCTGAAAAAACGGCGTGAACAGCCGGGGCACGATTTCGGGCGCGATGCCGATGCCGGTGTCTTCCACTTCGAAGACCACGAGCGGATGCGCATCATTGCCGCCCGCGCCGCGCCGCGCGCGGATCACGATGCTGCCGCGTTCGGTGAACTTGATCGCGTTGCCGACGAGGTTGAGCAGCACCTGGCGCAGGTGCGCGGCGTCACCCCTGACTCGCGCCGGCAGCGTCGGGTCGAAATTCGTGGCGAGCGTGAGGCCTTTGCGCTGCGCGAGCGGCGAGAACAGGTTCGCCACCGACAGCAGCACGGAGCGGATCGCGAGCGGCTCGCGGATCACTTCGAGTTTGCCCGCCTCGATTTTGGCGAAATCGAGCACTTCGTTGAGCACGGTGAGCAGCGCTTCGCCCGAAGAAGTCGCCGTTTCCAGCAGGTGGCGCTGCGCGGGCGTCAGTTCGCTGTGTCCCAGCAGGTCGAGCGCGCCGAGCACACCGTTCATCGGCGTGCGGATCTCGTGGCTCATGTTGGCGAGAAACTGGGTTTTGGCGGCGTTCGCGGCGTCGGTGGCGATGCGGCGGCGGATCGAAAGCTCGCTGGCGGCGCGGTGGCGGCGGGCGGCGCGGCGCAGCGTCAGGTAGAACACCGGCACTGCCACCGCGAAAACCGGCGAGTAGACGCGGGGATCGAACACGCTTACCGCCATCAGGGCGGTGAGCTGCGGCACGACGTAGTACTGGAAAGCGCGTCCCACCAGCACCACGAACAGCGTGGCGACGGCGAGCATGGCGCAAATGGCGGCGATCACGAGAATCGCCGACTGTCCGCTGGTCAGCGGATAGATATTGGCCGCGGCGACCGTGCCCATCATCGAGGTCAGCAGCGCGCCGCCCTCGAACTCGCGTTCGCCGCGCTCGAGCTGCTGCGGCGTGAGTTCGCCTTTTCCCAGCCGGCGGTACATGGCAAAGCGCCAGCCGGCGACGGCGAGGGCGACGGCGAGCACGATCGCGCCCGCCGTGGTTTGTCCGTGCGCCCACGCCACCCAGCCGAGGATCACGCTGGTGAAGACGAGCGATATGCCGCCGTCACGCGCTTCGATCAGCGCCGTTTGCAGCATTTCCCGCCGCACCTGGCAGAACACGGCATCGTTTTCGGGAACGGAGCGGGGCTGCGGTTCGACGTTCATGCGGACAGGATAACGGATATTGTTTTTTGCTGCAGGGGCACCGGCAGAAACGCCCGGCGCGGCTTGCCGCTATCTCACGCGAGCCACGGCAGCGCGGCGTGACGGCGTTTTTCGAAAGCTTCTATGGCTGCGACGTGTTGCATGACGAGGCCGATGTCGTCGAGGCCCTGCAGCAGCTTTTCCCTGGCGGCGGGGTCGATGTCGAAAGCGTGGACGGCGCCGTCGGGGCCGGTCACGGTCTGGGTCGCGAGATCGATGGTGAGCTTGGCGCCGGGCCGCTCGCGCAGCTGCTGGCACAGCCGCGCCACGACCGCTTCCGGTAGGATCGCCGGCAGCATGCCGTTTTGCAATTCGTTGGCGTAATGGATGTCGCCGAAGGAAGGCGCGATCACGGCGCGGATGCCGTAATCCAGCAGCGCATACACCGCGCCTTCGCGCGAGGAGCCGCAGCCGAAATTGGCGCCCGCGACCAGGATGCCGGCGCCGCGGTACGGTGGCTGGTTGAGCACGAAATCAGGTTTTTCGCGCCCTTCGCCGTCGAAGCGCAGGTCGTAGAACAGATAAGGGTCGTAGCCGGGGTCGCGCGGGCGGCGCAGGAAGCGCGCCGGGATGATTTTGTCGGTGTCGATGTTGGCGAGCGCGAGCGGCGCGGCGATCGCGGTGAGTTTCGTGAACGGCGTCATGAAATTCCTTTCAGGACATCAGGCGACGTACATCGACGATGTGGCCGGTGACGGCGGCGGCGGCGACCATCGCCGGACTCATGAGGTGGGTGCGCGCGCCCTTGCCCTGGCGGCCTTCGAAATTGCGGTTGGAACTCGAAGCGCAGCGCATGCCGGCAGGCACGCTGTCGCCGTTCATGGCAGCGCAGCTCGAGCAGCCCGAGGCGCGCCATTCGAATCCGGCGTCGCGGAAAATGCGGTCGAGCCCCTCGGCCTCGGCCTGGCGCTTGATGGCAGTCGAACCCGGCGACACCCACGCCGGCACCTGCGATTTGCGGCCCTCGAGAATGCGCGCTGCCGCGCGCAGGTCTTCGATGCGGCCGTTGGTGCAGGTGCCGATGAAGGCGCGGTCGATGCGGATCTCGGCGAGCGGCGTGCCGGGTTCGAGGTCCATGTAGGCGAGCGCCTGCTCGGCGTGGGCGCGCTTGTCGCGGTCGGTGATCGCCGCCGGGTCGGGCACGCGGCCGGTGACCGGCAGCGCTTCTTCGGGGGTGGTGCCCCAGGTCACCATGGGTTCGAGCGCGCCGCCGGCGAGCGCCACTTCGCGGTCGAAGCGCGCGTCCTCGTCGCCGGGCAGCGTGCGCCACAGCGCGAGCGCCCGCTCCCAATGCGCGCCGCGCGGCGCGTATTCGCGGCCGTGCAGGTATTCGAAAGTGGTGTCGTCCGGCGCCACCATGCCGGCGCGCGCGCCGGCCTCGATCGACATGTTGCACAGCGTGAGCCGGCCTTCCATGGTGAGCGCGCGGACGGCGGCGCCGGCGTATTCGATCACGTGACCGGTCGCGCCGGCGGTGCCGATCGCGGCGATGATCGCGAGGATCACGTCCTTGGCGCCGACGCCGGGCGCGAGCGTGCCGTCGACCGTGATGCGCAGCGTCTTCGGTTTCTTCTGCCACAGGCATTGCGTGGCGAGGATCTGTTTGAGCTGGGTGGCACCGATGCCGAAAGCGTAGGCGCCGAACGCGCCGTGGGTCGAGGTGTGCGAATCGCCGCAGGTGATGGTGAGCCCCGGCTGGGTGAGGCCGAGCTCGGGGCCGACGACGTGGACGATGCCCTGGCGCGGGTCGGCGATGCCGAAATGGGTGATGCCGTTTTCGCGCGCGTTTGATTCGAGCAGTTCAATCATGGTGCGCATGTCGGCGTCGGCGACGCCGGCGAGCCCCCGTTCGCGGTCGAGCGTCGGCACGTAATGGTCGGCCACCGCGAAGGTCTGCCGCGGCTTGCGCACCTTGCGGCCTTCCC
>JBKBXX010000049.1:0-23464 GCA_046313915.1 Burkholderiales bacterium
GCGAGCAGATCGCCTTCGTGCAGCGCCAAGCGGCGTTCGCGGGCGAGAAAATCGCCGCTCTCGCACACCGGCCCGACGATCTCGTACGGTTGTCCGCCCTTGCCGTCCGCGACGACGGGCAACACCTCGTGCCAGGCGTCGTAGAGCGCCGGCCGCATCAGATCGTTCATCGCGGCGTCGACGATGGCGAAGTTTTTTTCCTCGCCATGCTTCAGGTATTCGACGCGGGTGAGCAGGAGACCGGCATTGCCGACCAGCGCGCGGCCCGGTTCGAGCAGCAGTTTCTGGGGGCGTTTGCCGATGAGGTCGGTCAGGGCGCGCGCATAGTCGGCGAGCGGCGGCGGCGTTTCGTCGCGGTAGCGGATTCCCAGCCCGCCGCCCAGATCGAGATGGGAAATCGCGATCCCCGCGCGCTGCAGCCGGTCGAGCAGGTCGAGGATTTTCTCCAGCGCGGCGACAAACGGCGCAATCTCGGTCAGCTGCGACCCGATATGGCAGTCTATGCCTTTGATGCTGAGGTGCGGCAGCTCGCGCGCCCGGCGATAAAGTTCCGGCGCGTTCCGGTAGGCGACGCCGAACTTGTTCTGCTTGAGGCCGGTGGCGATATAGGGATGGGTTCTGGCATCGACATCGGGGTTGACCCGCAGGCTGACCGGGGCGGTCTTGCCGAGTTCGCCGGCGATGCGATCGAGCCTGAGCAATTCGCTTTCGGATTCGACGTTGAAGCAGAGGATGTCCACGGCGAGCGCGCGGCGTAGTTCATCCGCCGATTTCCCGACGCCCGAAAACACGGTTTTGCGCGGGTCGCCGCCGGCGGCAAGCACCCTTTGCAGCTCGCCGCCGGAAACGATGTCGAAGCCGCTGCCCAGTCTTGCGAAAAGGTTGAGGATGGCGAGATTGGAATTGGCCTTGACCGCGTAACAGACCAGGTGCTCGTGGCCGCGGAATGCCGCGTCGAAGGCGCGCCAGGCATCGGTCAGCGCCGCGCGCGAGTAAACGAAGCAGGGGGTGCCATACTGCTCGGCAATGCGGCCGAGCGGCACGGCCTCCGCATGCAGTTCGCGGCCGATGTAGCTGAAATAGGTCACTTGCCGGCGGGCTCCTGCGGCGCGGCTTGCCGGTCCTGGTGGGGGGCGGGTTGGGCAGGCCGCGATGCGGCGGCGGGTTGGGGCAGGTAGAGCGGCCCTTTGTAGCCGCAGGCGCCGAGCAGGGCGGCGAGCAGGAACGGGATCATGATGCGCATGGCGACGGCACGGGGATGAAAGACGTTTTGAATGTTAGCACAGGCCGCGCCGCGCCGCGGTCACAGCAGCAGGTAGCGATGGCCTTCGGTGCGGATCGCGGTCCGGCGTGCCCGGTGATCGGGAACGACGCGGGCGACGGTTTTCCAGAAACGCGGCGAGTGGTTCATCTCGACCAGATGCGCGAGCTCATGGGCGACGACGTAATCGACGAGGCGCAGCGGCATCTGCACCAGGCGCCAGTTGAGATGGATGCGGCCGTTCGCGTGACAGCTGCCCCAGCGCGTCCTGGCGCTGGAGAGGCGGATCTCCGGTTCGGTCACTTCCAGCCGCGGCTGAAAATGCGCGACCCGCTCGCGGAAACACTGCAAGGCCTGCTGTTTCAGCCACGCCGTCACCGCTTCCTGCACGACGTCCGCGCCGCGGGTCCGCAGCGGCGCGGCGATGACGAGGAGATCGTCCTCGAGACGGATTCCGCGGCAGTCGTCTGCCAGCCGCAGCTTCAACGGCTGCCCGAGCAGCATCAGGATTTCGCCGTCCCGCCACCAGCGGGGCGGCGGGCGGCGCTCCTGCCACTCGGCGAGTTTGCCGAGCACCCAGGCAGCGTGTTTGCGCAACATGGCTTCGATTGCGTCGTTCGCCGCTTCCCATGGTGCGTTTACGCGCAGGCCCCGTTCGTCTATGGTGAGTGCGATCGAGCGGCGCCGCCGGCTTTTTTTCAGCGTGTAGCTGACCGGCTTGCCGGCGAGCAGCGTCTGCGCGAGCGGCGGTGAAATCATTTCAGGCTCCGCCAGGCGAGTTTATCCGCTGCATTTCGGATTCGATCCAGTTCTCGACTTGCTGATTGAGCTGCTCGACGCTCATGTTGCGGGGGATGAGCGGGGCGCCGATGCTGACGGTGATCAGCCCCGGGTATTTCAGAAAGGCGTTGCGCCGCCAGAATTCCCCCGCATTGTGCGCGACCGGCAGCACCGGCGCGCCGGTCTGCACCGCGAGCCATGCGCCACCGGGGTGGTATTTGCCACGCTGGCCGGGAGCGGTGCGCGTGCCTTCCGGGAACATCACGATCGAGAAGCCTTGCGCGAGCCGTTCGCGGCCCTGGTCGAGCATCTGTTTGAGGGCGCGCGTGCCGGCGCGGCGGTCGATGGCGATCGGCGAGAGCATCGCGAGACCCCAGCCGAAGAAAGGCACCCGCAACAACTCGCGTTTGAGCACCCACACCTGCGGCGGGAAGATCACCTGGTAGGCGAGGGTTTCCCACGCCGACTGGTGCTTGGACAGGATGATGCAGGGTTCGCGCGGAATGTGCTCGCGGCCGATCACGCGATAGCGTATGCCGCAGAGGGTGCGCACGGCGGCGATGTTGATTCGCGCCCACCAGGAAATGATGCGGTAGCGGGTCAGCGGCGGGAAAGGAAAAGTGCCAAGCGCGATGATCGCGAAAACCGGCGTGACGGCAAGCTGGAACAGCGCGAACAGGCACGACCGCAGCAGGATGCCGGGGCTCATGCGAGGAGGGCTTGGACCGCTTCGGCGAGGTCGCTGAACACTTCGGTAGCGGGCGGCAGCTCGCTTTCGTCCCGCGTTTTCCTGCCTTTGCCCGTCAGGACCAGCATCGGCCGGGCGCCGACCGCGGCGGCGGCCTGCAGATCGCGCAGCGAATCGCCGATGCACGGCACGCCCCGCAGATCGACGTTGAAGCGGCGCGCGATTTCCTCGAGCAGGCCGGGCCTGGGCTTGCGGCAGGCGCAGCCGGCATCCTGGGCGTGCGGGCAGAAAAAAATGGCGTCGATGTGCCCGCCGACCTGGCCCAGCGCACGGTGCATCTTGTCGTGTATGGCGTTGAGCGTGGCCATTTCGAACAGCCCGCGGCCCACGCCCGACTGATTGGTGGCGACCACGACGTGATAGCCGTCCTGGTTGAGGCGGGCGATGGCCTCCAGGCTGCCGGGAATCGGCCGCCACTCTTCCGGGCTTTTGATGCACGACGCGCTGTCATAATTGATGACGCCGTCGCGGTCCAGGATCACGAGTTTCATGCGGCGAGTTTCGAGATATCGGCGACCTGGTTCATTTCCCGGCGCAGATCGGCGAGCAGCGCCAGGCGGTTGCGGCGCAATATCGGATCGTCGGCCATGACCAGCACGGAATCGAAAAACGCATCCACTGGGCCCTTGAGCACCGCGAACGCTTTCAGATAAGCCGTGTAATCGCCCTGCTGGAACAGCGCGTTCGCCTGGCGGGAAGTCTTCGCGAGCGCATCGAACAGCGCGCGCTCGGCGGGTTCCTTCAGCATGCCGGCGTCGGCACTGGTGTAGGATTCGCCTTTGGCTTGCGCCTGGCGGATGATGTTCACCACGCGTTTGTTGGCGGCGGCGAGGCTTTGCGCTTCCGGCAGTGCGGCAAAAGCCCTGACTGCGGCGAGCTGGCGCGGAACGATGTCGAAACGGCCGGGGCGCAGGCACAGCACGGCTTCCACCTCGTTCGCGCTGTAGCCCGCATCCCTCAGGTAGCCGCGCAGGCGTTCCAGGATGAAATTTTCGAGGTCGGTGTGCGCGGTGGCGTCCAGTCTGTGCGCGGGAAACACCGAAAACGCCGCGCTCACGAGATCGGGGAGCAATAAAGGCAGGCCGCCTTCGACCAGCAGGCGGACCACGCCCAGCGCATGGCGGCGCAACGCGAAAGGATCCTTGTCGCCGCTGGGCTGCTGGCCGATGCCGAACAGGCCGGCCAGGGTTTCGAGCTTGTCCGCGAGCGCCAGCGCCATCGCGATTTTGTCCGAAGGCAGGCCGTCGCCGGCGAACCGCGGCCGGTAGTGCGCTTCGATGGCGTCGGCCACTTGCGGCGGTTCGCCGTCGTGCAGCGCGTAGTAGCGGCCCATGATGCCCTGCAGCTCCGGAAATTCACCGACCATGCCGGTCAGAAGATCGGCTTTGGACAGCCAGGCGGCGCGCTCTGCGAGCACCACATCCGCGCCGATCTGGCGCGCGATCCTGCCCGTCAACAGCTGGATGCGCTCCACTTTTTCCAGCTGGCTGCCGAGTTTGTTGTGGTAGACCACGGCGGCCAGACGGGGCACGCGGCTTTCCAGCCGTGTTTTGCGGTCCTGGTTGTAGAAGAAACGCGCATCCTCCAGGCGCGGCCGCACCACGCGCTGGTTGCCGACGATGATGTTTTTCGGATCGGCGAGCCGCATGTTGGAGACGATCAGGAAGCTGTTGACGAGTTTGCCCGTCGCGTCGAACAGCGGGAAATATTTCTGGTTCTGGCGCATGGTCAGGATCAGGCATTCCTGCGGCACTTCGAGAAACTGCGGATCGAACCTGCCGGCATAGACCGTCGGATATTCGACCAGCGCCGTGACTTCGTCGAGCAACGCCGTGTAATCGGCCTGCTTGCCCAGCGAAGCGCCGAGCGCCAGCGCTTTTTCGCCGAGCTGGCGCGCGATCTCGGCGCGGCGCTCGCTGAACGACGCAATGACCCGCCCGTGCGCCGCGAGCGCTTCCTCATAGACATCGGCGGTCGCGAGTGGGATGTCTTTCGCGCCCTGGAAGCGGTGGCCGTGGGTGATACGACCCGCTTTCAGCCCCAGCGCCGCCACTTCGACCACTTCCGCGCCGTGCAGCGCGAGCAGGCCATGCACCGGGCGCACGAAGCGCACCGTGGTCGCGCCGTCGGCGAGTTGGTAGCTCATGACTTTGGGAATCGGGAGGCTGGCGATCGCTTCTTCGAGCGCCGCCTGCAGCCCGGCGGCGAGCGTGACTCCTGCAATGGTCTGGTTCAGAAATACATATCCGACTTCGCCTTCGGTCCGGCGCTCGAGCTGCGCGACGGTGGCGCCTTCCTTTTCCAGGCGTTTCAGCAACGCTGCGCTCGGCTCGCCAGCGGCACCGAAGGCCACTTTTGCAGGCATCAGTTTTTTGGTTTCCGCGCGGTCCGGTGCCTTGTCGAGCACGTCCAACAGTCTGACGGCAAGACGGCGCGGCGTGGCGTAGCAGACGCTCGTCGCGTTTGCGGCCAGCAGACCCCGTGCGGCGAGGCCGCCGGCGATGCCTTCGGCGAAAGCCTCGCCCAGGCGTTTCAGGGCTTTCGGCGGCAGCTCTTCGGTGAACAGCTCGACCAGCAGGTTTGCCTTCATGCCGTCTCCTGCCGCTGCATAGCAGCCTTGAGGGCCGGCGGATCGATGCCGAGGCGCTGCAATTGTTCGCGCGTGCACATCGGGAAATCATGGCGCAGCCGCGAATCGAAGTACGCGCGCGACACCCCGCGCGCGAGATTGCGGATGCGGCCGATATAGGCGGCGCGCTCGGTGACCGAAATCGCCCCGCGCGCATCGAGCAGATTGAAGGTGTGTGCGCATTTCAACACCATTTCGTAGGCGGGCAGCGCGAGCTGCACCGCCATCAGGCGCCTCGCTTCGGCCTCGTAGTGACCGAAATGCTCGAACAGCATCTCGGCGTTCGAATGCTCGAAGTTGTAGGCCGATTGCTCGATTTCGTTCTGGTGGAAAACGTCGTGGTAGGTAACACCCGGTGTCCACACCAGGTCGAACACGTTTTCGACGCCTTGCAGATACATCGCGAGGCGTTCGAGGCCGTAGGTGATTTCGCCGGTGATCGGCCTGCAATCGAGTCCGCCGACCTGCTGGAAATAGGTGAACTGGGTGACTTCCATGCCGTTTAACCACACTTCCCAGCCGAGTCCCCAGGCGCCGAGCGTGGGGTTTTCCCAATCGTCCTCGACGAAGCGGATGTCGTGGGCCTGGGGATCGATACCGAGCGCTTCGAGCGAACCGATATAAAGATCGATGATGTCGAGCGGCGAGGGTTTGAGCACCACCTGGTATTGGTAGTAGTGCTGCAGACGGTTGGGGTTTTCGCCGTAGCGGCCATCCTTGGGGCGGCGCGAAGGTTGCACGTAGGCTGCGCGCCACGGCTCGGGGCCGATGGCGCGCAGGAAAGTCGCGGTATGCGAAGTGCCGGCGCCGACTTCCATGTCATAGGGCTGAAGCAGCGCGCAACCGCGCCGGTCCCAATAGTCCTGCAGGCGGAGAATGACTTGTTGGAAGGTCAGCATGGGTGGAGCAATTGCTTGAAAACGCGGATTTTACAGGCTTTGGGCGAATCACGGAAAGGCGGAGGCTGAACGGGCGGTGCCGCCGCACAAGCGGGCCGTGTCCGCGTTACCGGGATTTTTTGACGAACGCGCCCGCGATCAGCATTACCGCGAGTAGCCCGAGTACGCCGTAGTTTCCCCGGCGCACGTACGGCGTCTCGCCGCGGTAACCCTGAACGGGATGAGTGACGGTGGCGGTAGTGAACTCGGGCGCGCTGCGCGCCACCCGACCGCGGTGATCGATGACCGCCGTGACGCCGGTATTGGTGGCGCGCAGCATGTAACGTCCGGTTTCGAGCGCGCGCGTCTGGGAGATCTGCAAATGCTGCCGCGGCGCAATCGAGCGGCCGAACCAGGCGACGTTGCTGACGTTGACGAGCAGGGTGGCTTGCGGCACCTGGCGGATGATTTCTTCACCGAAAGCGTCTTCATAGCAGATGTTGATTGCAACGCTTTGCCCGGCAACCGCGAGGGGTTGCTGGGTTTGCGCGCCGCGCGAAAAATCCTGCAGCGGTATCGCCAGCACGGCGACGATGCCGCCGAGCAAAGGGCGCAGCGGGATATATTCTCCGAAAGGTACCAGATGCGACTTGCGGTAACTTTGTGTGGCCGCCGTGCCGAACGAGAGCACACTGTTGTAGTAATCGCCGCCCGCCAGCCGTTCCGGCACGCCGATCAGGACGTCACCGTTGTTTTTTCTGGCGTGGGCGGCGAGTTGCTGCAGATAGCCGGGCGGAACATCGTGCACAAACAGCGGCAGCGCGGTTTCGGGAAGAATGATGAGCCGGCTGGTGCTCGCCTCGACCATGCGGCGGTAGCCATCGAGCGTCGCGCGGATGTGGTCTTCGCGCCACTTGAGATCCTGCGGAATGTTGCCCTGGAGCAGGCTGATTTCGACCGGCGCGCCGACGGGCTGCGTCCATTCGATCTGCTTCAATCCCCAGCCGCCGAACCCAAGCACGGCAAGGGCGAGCGCGCCGGGGTGCAGAAAACGCGGGTGCGCCGGTTTGCCTTGCGCCTTCGTCCCGGCGCCTTCATTCCGAAAGCAAGAGGCGAGGGGGCGCCATGAGGCGACGAGCAATCCGGCGCTCGCCGCGGTGGCGAGCGAGACACCGTAGAGGCCGAGCACCGGCGCATAGCCGGCGAGCGGGCTTGCCGGCACCTGGGAATAACCGATCGCCAGCCAGGGAAAACCGGTAAAAAGCCAGCCGCGCACCCACTCGAGCAGCGTCCACAGCGCAGGAACGAACAAAACCGGGCCGGCCCAGCCGCGCCAGCGCGTTTTTGCAAAGCAATAACCGGTCAGCGCCGGAAAGAGTGCGAGATAGGCGCAGAACAGCAGCGTGGCAAGCGCAGCGAGCGCCGCAGGCATCGCACCGAAATCGTGCAGGCTGACGTAAACCCACGACACACCGGCCAGGAACAGGCCCAGCCCGAAAGCGAAGCCGACGGCTGCGGCGCGGCGCGGCGTTGCCTGGATCTGCCACAGATGCATCAGCAGCGCGAGCGTCAGGATCGGCAGCGCGAATAGCGAAAACGGTGCGAATCCGGCCACCGTGAGCGCGCCCAGCGCAAACGCCGAGCACAAGGCGATGCCGGGGCGTGAGCTGATGACGGGCGCCGAACTGATGGCCATGCGGCAGGAGGTTATTTGCCGCCTTTTTTTGCGACCTGCAGCAGGTGCAGGCGGCGGCTGTCGGAACGCAGGATCTTGAACGTCAGATTGTCGATAGTGATCTGTTCGCCGCGTTTGGGAACGCGCCCGAAGCGTTTCAATATCAACCCGCCGATGGTGTCGAATTCCTCGTCGCTGTAATGCGTACCGAAAGCTGCGTTGAAGTCGCCGATTTCGGTCAGCGCCTTGACGCGGTAGAGACCGCTTTTTTCCTGGACGATGTTGTCCTCGACATCGTCGAAGTCGTATTCGTCCTCGATGTCACCGACGATCTGCTCGAGCACGTCTTCTATCGTGACCAGGCCGGCAACGCCACCGTATTCATCGACCACGATCGCAATGTGGTTGCGGTTCTTGCGGAATTCCTTGAGCAGGACGTTGAGCGGCTTGGATTCCGGGATGAACACCGCCGGGCGCAGCATGTCGCGCACATTGAACTCTTCTTCGCCGGCGTAGTAGCGCAGCAGATCCTTGGCGAGCAGGATGCCGATCACGTCGTCCTTGCTGCTGCCGATCACCGGGAAGCGCGAGTGCGCGGTTTCGATCACGGTGGGAATGAACTGATCCGGCGATTCGCTGATGTCGATGACATCCATCTGGGCGCGCGGCACCATGATGTCGCGCGCCTGCATTTCGGAAACCTGGAGCACGCCTTCGATCATCGCCAGCGCGTCGGCGTCGAGCAGATTGCGTTCGAACGAGGAATGCAACAACTTGATCAGCTGCTCACGGTCCTCGGGTTCGCGCATGAGCAGCGCCGAGAGCCGCTCGAGCAACGAAGGTTTACTGTGAGTGTCGTCCATATATTGGTGAAAGGTTGTGAGTAATGGGTCATGGGGCAACAGCATTGCGATCGTGCATTTTGACGTTGCCTTTTGCCATCACCCATCACTTGCGTAGGGATCGGGGAAGCCCAATGCGGTGACGATTTGCGATTCACGTTCTTCCATTATACGGGCATCGGCGTCATTTTCGTGGCGATATCCCTGCAGATGCAGCACGCCGTGCACCACCAGGTGGGCGTAGTGGGCGGCGGCGCTCCTGCCCTGTTCGCGCGCTTCGCGGGTGATCACCGGCGCGCACAGCGCGAGATCGCCTTCGAGAGGCGGCTCGTCCCGCAACACGAAAGTCAGGACGTTGGTGGCGTAGTCCTTGCCGCGATAATCGCGGTTGAGCGCCCTGCCTTCGGCCCGGCCGACGATGCGCACCGTGATCCGTGCTTCGCGTTCGAGCGCGGCGTGTGCCCATTTGCGCAATTGCACGCGCGACGGCAGATTGCGCGCGGCCACGCCGTACTGCACGGCAAACACGAGCCGCGGTTTCCGCCCGGTGCGCCTGGTGCTCACGCTTCCCTGTCGTCGCTGCGGCGGGATCTTTCTGCTTGCGCGGTATAGCTTTCATAGGCGTTGACGATGCGCTGCACCAGCGGGTGGCGCACCACGTCTTCGCTGCTGAAACGGCAAAAAGCGATGCCGCGCACCTTTTTCAGCACTTGCTGCGCCTCGATCAGGCCGCTTTTCTGTCCGCGCGGCAGATCGACCTGGGTGACGTCGCCGGTGATCACCGCCTTGCTGCCGAAACCGATGCGCGTCAGGAACATTTTCATCTGCTCCGGCGTCGTGTTCTGCGCCTCGTCGAGAATCACGAACGAGTGGTTGAGGGTGCGGCCGCGCATGAAAGCGAGCGGCGCGATTTCGATCGCACTGCGTTCGAACATTTTGGCAACCTTGTCGAAACCCATCAGGTCATAGAGGGCGTCGTAGAGCGGTCGCAGGTAGGGATCGACTTTCTGCGCCATGTCGCCGGGCAGAAAACCGAGGCGTTCGCCCGCCTCGACCGCCGGCCGCACCAGCACGATGCGCTTGACGCTGTCGCGTTCGAGGGCGTCGACGGCGCAGGCCACTGCGAGATAGGTTTTGCCGGTACCGGCCGGGCCGATGCTGAAAGTCACGTCGTGGGTCTGGATGTTGTGCAGATACTGCGTCTGGCGCGGTGTGCGCCCGTGGAGATCCTGGCGGCGTGTGAGCAGTACCGGTGTGCCGGCAGAAATCGCTTCCCGTGGGTGCGCTTTGGTGGCTTCGATCAGGCCAAGCTGGACGTCCTCGAGGCTGAGAGCGTCGTCTGCCCGACGGTAAAAATCCTGCAGCACTTTGGCCGCGAGTTTCGCCTGCTGCAATTTGCCGCTCAGCGCAAAGCGTTCGCCGCGCCGCGCGATGCTGACATCGAGCGCGGTCTCGATCTGACGCAGGTTCTCATCCAGCACGCCGCACAGATTGGCTAGCCGCTGGTTGTCTGCCGGCGTGAAACTGATTTCGACGGGTTTCAATGGATCGAGGAGACGATTTCCCCGCGCAGGGAATGCGGCAGCGCCGCGGTGATGGTGACGTCAGTGAATTCGCCGATCAGCCGGACCGGTCCGCGGAAGTTGACCACCCGGTTGTTGTCGGTGCGGCCTGAGAGTTCGTCGGCATTCCTGCGGGATACGCCGTCGACCAGCACGCGCTGGCGCGTGCCGATCATGCTGCGGCTGATCGCCTGTGCCTGTTCTTCGATCTTCGCCTGCAGACGCTGCAGCCTTTCGAGCTTGACGGCCGGCGGTGTGTCGTCGGCGAGATCGGCTGCCGGCGTTCCCGGCCGGCGGCTGTAGATGAAACTGAAGCTCGAGTCGAAACCGACGTCGTCGACGAGGCGCATGGTTGCTGCGAAGTCAGCATCGGTCTCGCCGGGAAAGCCGACGATGAAATCCGAGGAGATCGAGATGCCGGGGCGGTGTTCGCGCAGGCGGCGGACGATCGACTTGTATTCGAGCGCGGTGTAGCCGCGTTTCATCGCCGCCAGCACGCGGTCGGAGCCCGACTGCACCGGCAGGTGCACGTGGCCGACGAGCTGCGGGATGCGGGCGTGGGCTTCGATCAGGCGCGGCGTAAATTCCCTCGGATGCGAAGTGGTGTAGCGGATGCGCGCGATGCCGGGAATTGCCGCGACATATTCGAGCAGCAGGGCGAAGTCCGCGGTTTCGTCGTCCTCGGTGCGGCCGTGGTAGGCGTTCACGTTCTGGCCGAGCAGCGTGATTTCCTTGACGCCCTGCTGGGCGAGTTCGGCGACTTCGGTCAGCACGTCGTCGAACGGCCGCGAGATTTCCTCGCCACGGGTGTAGGGCACGACGCAAAACGAGCAGTACTTGCTACAGCCCTCCATTACGGAAACGAAAGCCGTGCTGCCTTCGGTGCGGGCCGGTGGCAGGTTGTCGAATTTCTCGACTTCGGGGAAAGAGATGTCGACCTGCGGCTTGCCGCTGCGGCGCCGCGCTTCGATCATTTGCGGCAGGCGGTGCAGGGTTTGCGGGCCGAACACCAGATCGACATAAGGGGCGCGGGCGACGAGGGCCGCGCCTTCCTGGCTGGCGACGCAGCCGCCGACGCCGATCAATACTTCGCGGCCGTCGTGCTTGAATTGTCTGACCCGACCCAGATCGTGGAACACTTTTTCCTGGGCTTTCTCGCGCACCGAACAGGTGTTGAACAGGATGAGATCGGCCTCGGCGGGATTGGCGGTGACTTCCATGCCTTGCGTCGCGTGCAACACGTCGGCGATCTTGTCCGAGTCGTACTCGTTCATCTGGCAGCCGAAGGTCTTGATATAGACTTTTTTACTCATGGACATCAGCGTTGCGCAGTCTGTTCGAGGCGGGCCAGTTCTTCGGGGGTCAGGATGATTATGCGCGAAATTTCGCCGCGCGGATCGAGCACGTACAGCACTTCGGCATGGGGCGGCAGATGGCCGTGCACGATGGTACGGTTGTTGCGGTCCATGATCACGCCGCCGGGCGCCAGGCGCAAGACTTCCCGGTCGATTTCGACCAGCGGCAGGGGGTGGAGCTGCCCTCCCAGCTGGCCGAGCTTGCCGTTGGCGGGCAGCGGCCGCTGGATCTGGGCGTGGAGCGGCATGGCCATGGCGAGGCTCACCATCGCCGCCGCAATCGCTTTGCGCATGGCTGACAATAATACAATATAATCAAGCGCTTCAACAGTGGCGCCGGGTCTGGGCCGGGTTTGCCGGGGCTGGGGTGTCGACGCGGGAAATGGTGGCGAGTCAGGGATTTGAACCCCGGACCAACGGATTATGATTCCGCTGCTCTAACCGCTGAGCTAACTCGCCACGGGAAGCGGCGCAGTCTAATGAGCGGCAGGCCGTCTTGTCAAGCCGAGCGGCCTGGGTTCAGGGCCGGATTCGGTTTTAAAATCCTGAAGTTGTTGTGGTTGTCTGCGTCCGGTGCGAGTATTGTCGCGATTGCGTCGACGGCGCGGGATCGCCGCATGAGACAAGGAAGGATAATTCAGTATGGACAAATGGCTACGCTTCGAACACGCCGGCAAAACGGGCTTCGGCAAGCTGCAGGGCGACAGCATCGCCGTCTACGAAGGCGAGATGTTCGACAATCCGGAAGCGATCTCCCGGACGCTGGCGCTGTCCGCAGTGAGGCTGCTCACCCCAACCCAACCCACCAAGATGCTCGCGGTGTGGAACAATTTCCATGCGCTTGCCGCCAAGCTCGACGCCGCGATTCCCCAGGAGCCGCTGTATCTCGCCAAGACCAGCAATTCATTTCTGGCGAGCGGCGAAACCATTTGTTCGCCCCGCTCCTTCGCCGGCAAGGTGGTCTACGAAGGGGAGCTCGGAATCGTCATCGGCAAGCGCTGCAAGGCGGTGGACGAGGCCGCGGCGCCGCAATACATCTTCGGTTATACCTGCATCAACGACGTCACCGCAGCCGACATCATCAATCGTGATCCGGCTTTCCAGCAATGGGTGCGTTCCAAGAGCTTCGACACCTTTGGCGTGTTCGGCCCGGTGGTCGCCACGGGGCTCGATCCGGCGAAGTTGACGGTGAAAACGGTGTTGAACGGCCAGGAGCGGCAGAATTATCCGGTCTCCGACATGATTTTTCCGCCGGCGGCGCTGGTTTCCCTGATTTCGCAGGACATGACGCTTTATCCCGGCGACGTGATCTGCTGCGGCACTTCGGTCGGCGTCGGTTCCATGAAGCCGGGCAGCACCATCGAAATCACCATCGAAGGCATAGGCACGCTTGCCAACAGATTCGAATGACGGCACGCCCTTGCCCGCCGCTCGAAATTTTGCCCCTGCTGCCGCGGGCGGATAAACTCGCGAACGGGATTTCAATTCATTCCGCGCATGTCTCCATCATTTGATGTCATCATCGTCGGCGGCGGACTGGTCGGCGCCAGTCTGGCGCTGGCGCTGGCCGGCCTCGACGTTGCCATCGTCGAGCCCCGCTTGCCGCCGCCGCCCGCCGCCGCCGACTCGTGGGACAGCCGCGTTTATG
Organism: Burkholderiales bacterium; assembly: GCA_046313915.1. Lineage (GTDB taxonomy): Bacteria > Pseudomonadota > Gammaproteobacteria > Burkholderiales > SG8-41 > CAKKQX01. The sequence continues at coordinate 13,379 of JBKBXX010000049.1, forward strand.
CCATCAGTCCGGGCAGTGCGGCGTTTCTCGAGGGCTGCGGCGCATGGCGGATGCTGCCGCAGCAGCGCATCACGCGTGTCGAGAGGATGCGGGTTTACGGCGACGCAATCGAAGCGGAACTCGATTTCAGCGCCTATGATGCAGGTCTGAGCGAACTTGCATTCATAGTCGAAAACCGCCTGCTGCAGGATGCGCTGTGGCAACGCCTGCGACAAGCCGCGCATGTGCGCGTATTCTGCCCCGCGCGCTGCGCCGCGGTCGACTGGAACGAGGAGCGCGCCCGCTTGCTGCTCGAAGACGGCACCGCGTTGACGGCGAAATTGCTGGTCGGCGCCGACGGCGGCGATTCGTGGGTGCGCGCCCAGGCGGGGATCGAAGTCAGGCGCCGCGATTACGGCGAACTCGGCGTGGTCGCCAATTTCGCCGCGGCGAAACCGCACCACGGCGTCGCGCATCAGTGGTTTCGCCGCGACGGCATCCTCGCGCTGCTGCCGCTGCCCGAAAAACGGGTTTCCATGGTGTGGTCGACGGCCGAGGCGCACGGCCGGGCCCTGCTCGCGCTGCCGCCGGACGAACTGGCCGGACAAGTCGCGGCCGCCAGCCATCATGCCCTGGGCACTCTCGATCTCATCACCGGCGCCGCGGCTTTCCCTCTGCGGCTGCAACTCGTTGAAAACATTGTGAAACATCGTCTTGCCCTGGTCGGAGATGCGGCGCACGGCGTGCATCCGCTGGCCGGGCAGGGCGTCAATCTCGGCTTTCGCGACGCGCGTGAACTGGCAGCGGTGTTGCGCAACCGCGGTGCGCACGATGATTGCGGCGAGCATGCATTGCTGCGGCGTTACGAACGGGCGCGCAAAGAGGATATCGCGGCGCTGCAGTTCACGACCGATGCACTGCAGAAACTTTTCAATGACGACGCGGTCTTCCTAGCCAGGATACGCAATCTGGGGCTCAAGCTGGTCAACCGGCAGCCGCAACTGAAGAATCTGCTGGTGCAGCAGGCCATCGCCTGATCCGCCATATCTTGGTTCACTTTTCCGGGGATGTTCATGTCACGAATCGTGGTCACCTGTCTGCTTGCCGCCGCGGCGTTTTTCGCGCAATCCGCCGTTGCCAGCGAAAACGCGGTCAAACAGGCGTTTCAGGCGCGCTTTTCCGAATTGCCGGTGGAAAGCGTTGCCAAAACCGGCATGCCCGGCATCTACGAAGTCGTTGCCCAGGGGCAGATTTTCTATGTCGATGAAAAGGTCAACTACATCCTGCGCGGCGTGCTGTTCGATTCGAGGACGCCCGAACTGCGCAACCTGACCGCGGAACGGGATGCGCAGCTCGCCGCCCAGAGCCTGATCAAATCCCAGGATTTCGCCATCAAGCGCGTGAAAGGCAATGGCAAGCGCACGCTTTACACCTTCGAGGATCCGAACTGCGGCTATTGCAAGAAGCTGCAAGAAGAACTCGTGAAACTCAACAACGTGACCATCTACACTTTCCTGCTGCCCATCGTGTCTCCGCCGGACTCGGTGGAAAAATCGAAAGCGGTGTGGTGCGCCAAGGATCGCGGCAAGGCGTGGGACGATCTGATGACGAGGGGTGTGATGCCCGGCGGCAGCAAGAACTGCGAGGTGCCGATCGAGAAAAGCATGCAGCTTGCGCAGCGCTTCGGCGTGCGCGGCACCCCCGCCGTCTATCTCGCCAACGGCCAGCAAATCGGCGGCTATCTTCCTCTCGACAAGATCGAGCAGGCGCTCAACTCGGTTTCATCGAAGTAGACACGCTCCGGCGTCAACACGAGCGGAGCCGGGGCGTTCAAGGCGGAATGGCCGACGTTGTCCTGCCTGTGTCCGGACACAAGCCGGCGCCGACCTCCGCTTTTCCCCGGTTGCGGCTTGCCGTCGCGTTAAGCGTCTCTGCGCTCGTGCATGTGTGGCTCGCTGCCGCCGTGCGGGTTGAAGCACCCACGCGGCGGATGCCGTTGCAGGTGTCGGCGGCCATCACCGCCCGTCTGGAGCAGCCCCGGGCCATACCGGAAACAACGGTGTTCCCGCAAGACGAAAACGGAACCGCCCGGGCAGCGCGAGCCGCCCGTCGCCATGGGCACGGGGAGCGGGAATCGGTTCCCGCCGCCCCGGGGACTGGCGCCGCAGCGGCCGTGCCGGAAATCTCCGGGATGACGTCGGGAGCACGTAGGCGGCCATCACCGCTTGCCGATCCGAATTATTATCCGGCGCGGCAGCTCGATGCCTATCCCGCGCTGTCGCAGCCCGTGAACCTCGACTACCCGGAACGCGCGGCGCTGGACAAGGTGGGCGGCAAGGTGCTGGTGCTGCTCCTGATCGACGAGACCGGTGGCGTGGATGAAGTCACGATCGTCGAGTCCGCGCCGCGCGGCTATTTCGAAGAGCCGGTGCGCCGCGCATTTGCGGATGCGCGTTTTTCCCCGGCGCACAAAGACGGCCGTGCGGTGAAAAGCCGGGTAATGATCAGCGTCGATTACCATCCCGGCGAAGCCGAGGGAAAGATGCGCTAGCTAGCGGGGTTCCGCGCCGTTGGCCGGCGGCGGCAGTCCGCTGGGCAGCAGCACCCACATGTGCAGCGGCTGTTTCATGCGGCCGGCCTCGCGCGCCGCTTCCTCGCCGAAACCCCAGAAGAAATCCGCACGCACCGCGCCGCGGATCGCCCCGCCGGTGTCCTGGGCCAGCATCAGGCGCCGGAGCGGGCGGCCGGAGCGGGGCCAGGTCGTGGCGAGGAATACCGGTGCGCCCAGCGGCACGAAACGCGGGTCGACTGCCACGCTGCGCTGTGCGCTGAGCGGCACGCCCAGCGCGCCCAGCGGGCCGGGCAGATCGCCTGGCAGCTCGCGGAAAAAAACATAGCTCGCGTTGTGGTTCAAAAGCTCGGTGAGTCTCGCCGGATTGCGTCGCGCCCAGTCCTTGATGCCCTGCATCGAGGCCTTTTCCAGCGGCAGCTCGCCGCGGTCCACCAGCCAGCGGCCGATCGAACGGTAAGGATGGCCGTTCTGATCGGCGTAACCGACCCGCAACACTTCGCCGGTGTCGAGCCGGATACGTCCCGAACCCTGGATCTGCAGAAAGAAAAGATCGATGGCATCGTCGACCCACGCGATTTCCTTGCCGCGCACGGCAGCGTTGCCGTTTTCGATCTGTTCGCGGTCGAAATAAGGCACCACGCGCCTTCCTTTCAGCCTGCCGCGCAAACGCATGCCCTGGAGTGCGGGATGCAGTTCGGCGAGATCGACGACGAGCAGGTCGTCGGGTACCGCGTACAGCGGGAAGCGGTAGCGCCCGGAAGGCTTGCGGCTGCCGTGCAACAGCGGTTCATAGTAACCGGTGACGAGCCCTTCGCTGCTGCCGTCCGGGTTGACGAGCTGGTAAGGCGCGAAATTGGATTCGAAGAAGCGGCGCGCGGTATCGGGATCCGGTCGCTTCAGCTGCAACGCGATGGTGCAGACATCGTTCCAGCCGGGCTGGCTGCCGAGCGCGCCGCAACTGGCGAGAAACGCATCCCACGCCAGCGCGGTGTTTTCCTCCGGCCAGCCGGGGAGATCGGCCCACGCGGCCTGTCGCAATGGTGGGGCGGCGGCGGGGACGGGCGGGACGGCGGGCGCGGGCGCCGGAATCGCAACGGGTGGCGGGGCGGCGGGCGGGGGCGGGGCGAGTGTTCCGCAGCCGGCGAACCACAACGCCCCTGCGCAGGCGGCGAGCCAGCGCGCCCGCTGTGCTTGAAGAGCGGGGATTGACTGGTCAAAGAGCGGCATTCAATATGCGAGGCATAACGCCGTCCGCCGCCATGGAATCCCTGCTCTGGTTATTGCTCGAAGCCGCAATCGCGTTGTTACTGCTGGTCTTCATCGTCTGGTGGACCTGGCCGCGCAGGAAGGGCGACGACGATTAGCGCCCGCTAGTGCAGCACGCGCGGTGCTGCCAGCGTGAATTCGGGAATCGGCACATCGAAATCCGCGCCGTCCTCGGCCACCATGCGGTAGCTGCCGCGCATGGTGCCGACCGGGGTGGCGATGGCGGTGCCGCTGGTGTATTCGAAACTTTCATTGGGCCGCAAGCAGGGCTGCTCGCCGACCACACCCGATCCTTTCACTTCCTGCACCTGGTTGTCGGCATCGGTGATGATCCAGTGCCGGCTCACCAGCTGCACCGCGACGCTGCCAGCGTTGGTGATGGTGATGGTGTAAGCGAACACGTAACGGCCTTGCCCGGCGTCCGATTGGTCGTCGATGAAAGCGACACGCGTTGCGATGCCGATGTCGTGTTTTTTGTCCGCCATGGTTTCATTTCACACGAATTTGCCTGCGCGGGCAAGCCGTGGCAGGTATTATTTTGCCGCTGCCGGCCGCGACCATTATCGCATTTCGCGCGTTTCGGTTGCGTCGTGCGACGGACTGCCGGATTAACAGGCGGCGGCAGGAAACGGGTAAAATGCCGCCGTCACCATTGATGTTTTCAGACGCATGGCCTACAGGATCGCACCGAGCATACTCTCGGCCAATTTCGCCAGACTCGGCGAAGAAGTGCAGCGCGTCGTCGCCGCCGGCGCCGACCTCGTGCACTTCGACGTCATGGATAACCATTACGTGCCGAATCTCACGATCGGGCCGCTGGTGTGCGAGGCCATACGGCCGCTCACGCGGGTGCCGATCGATGTTCACCTGATGGTGAAGCCGGTCGACCGCATCATTCCCGACTTCGCCAAAGCGGGTGCCGATATCATTTCTTTTCATCCCGAGGCGTCCGAGCACATCGACCGCACCATAGGCCTGATCAAGGATCACGGCTGCAAGGCCGGGCTGGTGTTCAATCCCGCAACGCCGCTCATCTACCTCGATCACGTGCTCGACAAAATCGACCTGGTGCTGATCATGTCGGTCAATCCCGGCTTTGGCGGGCAGAAATTCATACCCGAAGCGCTCAACAAGCTGCGGGCGGTGCGCAGCAGGATCGCCGCCTCGAATCGCGACATCTGGCTCGAGGTCGACGGCGGGGTCAAGATCGACAACATCACGGCGATCGCCCGCGCCGGTGCCGACACCTTTGTCGCCGGTTCGGCGATTTTCGGCACCGCCGACTATAAAGCCACGATCGACGCGATGCGCGCCGCACTCGGCGGCGTCTGACCCCCGGCTTTGTCATGAAGCAGGCAGTGCAGAAGACCCCGTGAGCGTCGTTTTCCCTTTGCGCGTCAAGGCCGTGATGATCGATCTCGACGGCACCTTGCTCGACACCATTCCCGACCTCGCGAAGGCGGCCAACATGATGCTCGAGGAACTGGGGCGGCCGGTACTCGCCGAATCGCTGATCCGCGCTTTCGTCGGCAAAGGCATTCCCAAACTGGTCGAACGCACGCTCACGGGCTCGCTCGAAGGCGCGGCCGATGCCGCACTCTATGCCCGAGCGCTGCCGATCTTCGAACGTCACTATGCCAGCGTGAACGGCCGGCATACCACCGTCTATCCGGGGGTGAGGGAAGGGCTGGACAGGCTGCGCGAGCAGGGTTTTCCCCTCGCGTGCGTCACCAACAAGGCGGGCAGTTTTACGCTGCCGCTGCTCGCACGCATGGGGCTTGCGCCTTATTTTGCCGAGGTGGTCGCTGGCGACACCTTGCCGCGGAAGAAACCCGATCCGCTGCCGCTCACCCATACCTGTGAAAAATTCGGCATCGAGCCACGCGACATGTTGATGATCGGCGATTCGCTCAACGACGCCCAGGCCGCGCGCGCCGCCGGCTGCCCGGTGTTTTGCGTGACCTACGGCTATAACGAAGGGCGCGACGTGCGCGAGCTCGACATTGATGCTATAGTAGGGTCGATTCTCGAAGCCACTCATTTGATTCAAAAGGCATAATCGGTCATGTGTCCCATCGACTGCGGGATCCGGAAACAGGCGGTTTTCGTCTGCGGGCAGTGGCGTTCCTCGCGCCGCTGACTCATCCGTGGACGCGCGAAGTGCCGCGTTGTTTCCGAACCGTGTTCCGTTTTGTGGAGTGACCGATGACTGAGGCCGAATTCGACCGGCTCGCGCAAGCGGGCTATAACCGCATACCGCTGGTGCTCGAGACCTTTGCCGATCTCGACACCCCGCTTTCCATCTATCTCAAACTGGCCAACCGGCCGTATTCGTATCTGCTCGAATCGGTGGTCGGTGGCGAGCGTTTCGGCCGCTATTCGTTCATCGGGCTGGCGGCGACCACGCGCATCGAGGTGCGCGACCACGAGTGCATGGAGCTGTGCGAGAACCAGGTAATCGACCGCGCGACGCTGGCCGATCCGCTGGAGTTCGTCGCCGCCTATCTCGACCGCTTCAAGGTGGCCCGGGACGCGCGCCTGCCGCGTTTCTGCGGCGGGCTGGTCGGCTATTTCGGCTACGATACGGTGCGTTATATCGAAAAGCGGCTCGCCGGCACGCGCAAGCCCGATCCGCTGGGCGTGCCCGACATCCTGCTGCTGGTTTCGGAGGAAATCGCCATCGTCGACAACCTTTCCGGCAAGCTGTTTCTGGTGGTTTATGCCGAACCCGGCAGGCCCGATGCCTATCGCATGGCCCGGCGCCGGCTCGGCGAACTGCTGGAAAAGCTGCGCGAGCCGGTGGTGATTCCTGCAGATGCCGCGGCACCGTCGGAGCCGGCGGTTTCGGGTTTCGGCGAGCAGGCGTACCACGCCGCGGTCGAGCGCGCCAAGCGCTATATTTACGACGGCGACATCATGCAGGTCGTGCCGTCGCAGCGCATGTCCAAGCGTTTTCATGCAACGCCGCTCGCGCTGTACCGCGCGCTGCGCGCGCTCAATCCGTCGCCGTATATGTATTATTTCGATTTCGGCGATTTTCACGTGGTCGGGGCTTCACCCGAGATCCTGGTGCGGCTCGAAGGCGATACCGTGACGGTGCGCCCGATCGCCGGCACGCGCCGGCGCGGCGCGACGCCCGAGGAGGACGCGGCGCTCGCCGAGGAACTGCTGGCGGATGCCAAGGAGCGCGCCGAACACATCATGCTGGTCGATCTCGGCCGCAACGACGTGGGGCGTGTGGCGCAAACCGGCACGGTGCGCGTCACCGAGCAGATGGTGATCGAGCGTTATTCCCACGTGATGCACATCGTGTCCAATGTCGAAGCGAAGCTCAGGCCGGGGCTGGGCGCGATCGACGTGCTGCGCGCGACTTTTCCCGCCGGCACGGTCTCGGGCGCGCCCAAGGTGCGGGCGATGGAAATCATCGACGAGCTGGAGCCGGTCAAGCGCGGCGTCTACGCCGGCGCGGTCGGCTATCTCGGTTTTCATGGCAACATGGACGTGGCGATCGCGCTGCGCACCGCGGTGATCCACGACGGCATGCTGCACGTGCAGGCCGGAGGCGGCATCGTCGCCGATTCGCAGCCCGATGCCGAATGGCAGGAGACCCAGAACAAGGCCAAGGCGCTGCTGCGCGCTGCGGAAATGGCCGAAGGCGGGCTCGATACCAGACTCGATTGAGAGAATGCCATGCTGCTGATGATCGACAATTACGACTCCTTTACCTACAACCTGGTGCAGTATTTCGGCGAGCTCGGCGAGGAGGTCGCGGTCTACCGTAACGACGAAATCACGCTCGAGGAAATCGCGCGGCTGAAACCCGCGCGCATCGTGGTCTCGCCCGGCCCCTGCACGCCCAATGAAGCCGGCGTGTCGGTGCCGTTGATCCGGCGTTTTGCCGGAGAAATCCCGATACTCGGCGTGTGCCTCGGCCACCAGAGCATAGGCCAGGCTTTCGGCGGCAAAATCGTGCACGCAAAACAGCTCATGCACGGCAAGACTTCGGCGATTTGGCACAAGGATGTCGGGGTATTCAGGGGGCTGCCCAATCCTTTCCAGGCGACGCGCTACCATTCGCTGGTGATCGAAAGGGAAAGTCTGCCGGAGTGTCTCGAAATCACCGCCTGGACCGATGACGGCGAGATCATGGGCGTGCGTCACAGGAGTCTCGCGGTCGAAGGCGTGCAGTTTCATCCGGAGTCCATTCTGACCGAGCACGGCCACGAGCTGTTACGCAATTTTCTCGAGGAACGGGTTGCGACATGAAACCACAGGACGCGCTTGCGCGCATCATCGAGCACCGCGAAATCTTCCGCGACGAAATGCTGTCGCTGATGCGAAGCATCATGAGCGGGGAGATGTCGCCGGTGCTGATCGCGGCGATCATCACCGGTCTGCGCGTGAAGAAGGAAACCATAGGCGAAATCGCCGCGGCGGCAGAGGTGATGCGGGAATTTTCGACCAAGGTGCCGGTGCCCGATGAGCCACATCTGGTGGACACTTGCGGCACCGGCGGCGATGCTGCACACACCTTCAACATTTCGACGGCGGCGATGTTCGTTGCGGCCGCCGCGGGCGCCAAGGTCGCCAAGCACGGCGGGCGGTCGGTATCGAGCAAGTCGGGCAGCGCCGATCTGCTCGAGGCCTGCGGCGCCAACATCAATCTGACACCGAAACAGGTGGCGCAGTCGATTGCCGAAACCGGGGTCGGTTTCATGTTCGCGCCCAATCACCACAGCGCGATGAAACACGCGGCGCCGGTGCGTAAGGAACTGGGCATCAAGACCATTTTCAACATTCTCGGTCCGCTCACCAATCCGGCCGGCGCCCGGCAGCAGGTGATGGGCGTATTCCACCCCGATCTGGTGGGAATCCAGGTGCGCGTGCTGCAGCGGCTCGGCAGCCGGCGCGTGATGATCGTCCACGGGCGGGAAGGGCTGGACGAAATCTCGATTGCGGGCCCGACGCTGGTGGGCGAATTGAAGGACGGCGAAGTGCGCGAGTACGTGATCGAACCCGCGGAGGTCGGCCTCGAGCTTCATGACAATGCCACGATCCGCGTCGACGGCGTCGCGCAGTCGAAAGCGCTGGTGCTGGCGGCGCTGGAAAACCAAGACGGTGCGGCGCGCGACATCGTGGCATTCAATGCCGGCGCCTGCATTTATGTCGCCGGGCTGGCCGGCACGCTTGCCGACGGCGTGAAGCAGGCGCTGGCGGCGATCGCGAGCGGCGCGGCGCGCAGGAAGCTCGATCAATTCGTCGCTTTCACGCGCAGCGTTCAGGCACAATGAACCGCAGAGGCGCAGGGGCGCAAAGAGCAAAGACATGATTACCGAAACAGTCATGGTCTCCGCGGTTGGCCTGCATGGCTGACATCCTGCAACACATACTCGCCGTCAAGGCGGAAGAGGTGGCGCGCGCCCAAGCGGCAAAATCGCTCGCGACGGTGCAAGCTGAAGCGAAGGCCGCCCCTCCCTTGCGCGATTTCGTCGGCAGCCTGCGCGCGAAAGTGGCGGCCGGTCTGCCGGCGGTGATCGCGGAGATCAAGAAAGCGAGCCCGAGCAAAGGCGTGCTGCGCGAGCGCTTCGAGCCGGCCGCGATCGCGCAAGACTACGAGCGACATGGCGCCGCGTGCCTGTCGGTGCTCACGGACGCCCAATTTTTTCAGGGCAAAATCAATGACTTGCGTGAAGCGCGCGCGGCGTGCCGGCTGCCGGTGCTGCGCAAGGATTTCATGATCGAGCCGTACCAGGTCTATGAAGCGCGCGCGGCGGGAGCCGATTGCATCCTGCTCATCGTGGCCGCGCTCGATGTGCCGCGCATGCAGGAGCTCGAATCGGTTGCGCGCGAACTGGGTCTCGCGGTGCTGGTCGAGGTTCACGACGGCGATGAGCTCGAGCGGGCACTGAAGCTCAAAACGCCGCTGATCGGCATCAACAACCGCAATTTGCGCACTTTCGAGACGCGGCTCGCCACCACGCTCGGGCTGCTCGAGCGCGTGCCGGGCGACCGGCTGGTGGTGACCGAAAGCGGGATACTGAAACGGCAAGACGTGAAAATCATGCGTGAGAACGGCGTGAACTGCTTTCTGGTCGGCGAAGCTTTCATGCGTGCCGCCGAACCCGGCGTCGAGCTGGAAAGGCTGTTCGGCAAAGCGGCATAACAGCTATACTGGGCGGAATGTTCAATCTGGATCGTTTGATCATCGGTTTCGACAAAGGGCTGCGGACGCTGTTTGCGCCCGCGCATTCCGTGCGCCCCGCGCCTGG
>JBKBXX010000050.1:0-23427 GCA_046313915.1 Burkholderiales bacterium
CTTTCTGCCGCATTTATCACGACCTTCCCCCGCTTGGTTTAACGGCACGCCGGGCATCATCCTTTCGGCAGACGCCCGATTAAAATATATGTCATTGTTTTTATTATATTTTTATCGGGCAGCGCAAACCCCTGCGCGCTCCGCCATCGCCTCAACCGCTGTTCCTCAGACCGGCGGCGATGCCATTGATCGTCAGCATGATCGCGCGCCGGATCACGTCGTCGTCCTCGCCGGCGCGCAGCCGGCGCAACAGCGTCACTTGCAGGTGGTTGAGCGGATCGATGTAAGGCGAACGGTTGCGGAAGCTGCGGGCCAGCGCCGGATTGGCTTCGAGCAGCTCGCGGTGGCCGGTGATGGCGAGCAGGTGTTTCACGGTGAGTTGCCATTCCGTCTGTATCCTGCCGAAAATCTGCGTGCGCTGGCGCTCGTCGCTGGCCAGCTCGGCGTAGCGCGAAGCGATCCCCAGGTCGCATTTGGCGAGCACCATGTCCATATTGGACAGCAGCGCCTGTAGGAATGGCCAGTTGCGGTGCATTTCACGCAGCCGCTCGAGCGCCGCCTCGCCTTCGCGTTCGACCAGCGTCTCTACCGCGGTGCCGAAACCGTACCAGCCGGGCAGCATGATGCGCGATAGCGCCCAGCTGAACACCCAGGGAATGGCGCGCAGGTCCGCCATGTCCCACGACGGCTTGCGCGAGGCCGGCCGGCTGCCGATGCGCAACTGCGCGATTTCGGCAATCGGCGTGGCCTGGCGGAAAAACTGCGCGAAACCCGGCGTCTCGTATACGAGGTCGCGGTAGGCGCGGTAAGCCTCCCGGCTCAGGCGTTCCATGACGTCGTGATAAACGGCGGTTACGCGCCCGGTACCGCCGCTGTCGAGCAGCGTCGCTTCCAGCGTGGCAGCGAGCAGCGTTTCCAGATTGCGGCGGCCGATCTCGGCATTCGCATACTTGCTGGCGATGACTTCGCCCTGCTCGGTGATGCGGATCTGGCCGTTCACGCTGCCCGGCGGCTGCGCGAGGATTGCCTCGTAGCTCGGACCGCCGCCGCGGCCGACGGTGCCGCCGCGCCCGTGGAACAGGCGCAGGCTGATGCCGTGGCGCGCGTATACCCTGACCAGCTCGACTTCGGCCTTGTACAACTCCCAGTTGGCGGTGAGGAAACCGCCATCCTTGTTGCTGTCGGAATACCCCAGCATCACCTCCTGCACATTGCCGCGGCTTGCCAGCAGCTTGCGGTAATACGGCAGCCCGAACAACCGGTCCATGATCGCGCCGCAGCCGCGCAGATCCCCTATGGTTTCGAACAGCGGGATGATGTTGAGCGCCAGTCGCGGCTGCGGACCCGGCACGAGCAGCCCCGCCTCCTTGAGCAGCAGCGCCACCTCGAGCAGATCGCTCACGCCATCGGTCTTGGAAATGATGTAGTTCGGTATCGCCTGGGCGCCGTAGCGCCGATGGATGGCCGCGGCAGTCTCGACTATCGCCAGTTCGCGGGCCGTCGCTTCGCTGTACTCGAGATAGGGTGATTTCAGCGGCCGCGGCGTGGCGATCTCGCGGAGCAGCAATCCGATTTTTTCGGCTTCCGGCAGCGCCGGGTAGTCGACCCCGCCGTCGCTGCGCGCGAACAGCTCGGCAATCACGCTTTCGTGAACACCGCTGTGCTGGCGCATGTCGAGCGTGCACAGGTGAAATCCGAACACCTCCGCGGCGCGGCGCAGCTGACGCAGCCTGCCACGGGCGATGCGCGCACCGCCGTTTGCCTGTAGCGACCCGGCGATGACGTCGAGATCGGCGATGAATTCGGCGCAATCGGCATAAGGCAGCGCCACGCCCGCCGCCTGACGCTCCGCGGCGTGCTGGTCGAGCTGCTGCGCGGTGGCCGCAAGACGGCCGTAGATGCCGATCAGCGCGCGCCGGTACGGCTCGTCGCGGCGATGATCGGAGCGGTCGGGCGAAGCCTCGGCCAGGCGCTCGAGCGCATCGCTCACGCCCACCAGCCGCCGCGCCATGCTGAGTTCGGCGCCCAGACGGTGAACTTCGCCGAGATAGAAATCGAGCGCGAGCATCGACTGGTTGCGCACCGCGTGCCGCATCACCTCCGCGGTGACGAAGGGGTTGCCGTCGCGGTCGCCGCCGATCCAGTTGCCGATGTGCAGCGGCGAAGGCAGGCGCAAGCCGGGATCGCCCACGAAATCCGCCACCCGGTCCTCGAGATCGGCATACAGGCGGGGCAGCTCGCGTAAAAAGGTGTAGCGGAAATAAGCGAGACCGTTTTCGATCTCGTCGTGGACGGTGAGGCGGGTGGTGCGCAAAATGCGCGTCTGCCACAACGTGAGCACGACGCGGCGCAGCGCTTCTTCGTTGTCGCGTTCCTCCTCGGGCGTGAGCGCCGCACGGTCCCGCTCGGTCAGCAGCCGCGCCACCTCCATCTGGCAATCGAGTATGCTTTTGCGCTGCACTTCGGTCGGGTGCGCAGTCAGCACCGGCGCGATCAGCGCGCGCTCGAAAAACCCGACCAGCCGTGATCCCGGCACGCCGGCCTGCCGCAACCGTTCGAGCGCCAGCGCCACACTGCCCGGACGCGGCGGGGAGCCGGCAAGCTCGTGCGCGCGGCGGCGGCGGTTGTGGTGCAGATCCTCGGCGATATTGGCCAGCTGGGAGAAGAAACTGAAGGCGCGCACCACCGAAATCGCCGTATCGTGATCGAGCCGGTCGAGTATCTCTTCCAGTTCCTGCTTGGCGCCGGCATCGCGGTCGCGGTGAAACCGCACCGCGATCTGACGGATGTTTTCGATCAGCTCGAAACGCGCCCTGCCTTCCTGTTCCTGCAACGTATCGCCCAGCAGCCGCCCCAGCAGGCGGATGTCTTCGCGCAACGGCAGATCTTTTTCGGAAGTGGCGTCCAAGATGATGGGCTATGTAGGGTAGATTCCGGCGGCGGCCAAACGGCACGGCATATCGCACTGCAACGCCGATGATACCAAGACTACCCCTCATCCGCGCAAAGCGGCAACGCGGCGAAGCTCATCGGCACGAGGCATCGCGCTAGCCGGCCGCCCGCACACCGCTGTCTGGCAGGCTCGCACACATACACACGAACGATTTGAGTCGCATACTGTCCCACTGGTGGCGGTTGCCTCCGGCATGCATGCGAGGTGCAAAGAGCGGGCTCGCCGGCAGTTTCGGAACCGGAGCGGGTCGCGGATGCCCCGGCATGCGACGATGCCCGAGAAACAGAAAAATGTCACGACAGCAAAAAGGGGAAAGTCTATGATTTTTCTTCTCACCCCGCTGAAACCGGAGCATGACGACTGGGCGCTCAGCAGCTATCGCGAACCGGTGCAGGTCATCGCCGAGTCCGAAATCGATGCCCGTACCACGGCGACGTTGCGGTTCGCCCCCGAGGGTCAGCAATTCAGCCTCGATGCGATGTGGGGGCCGTGGATGAACCCCGAGCTCGTCGCCTGCCGCATCATCGATGCGCCCGACGACAGGTTTTTGACGCTCGCCGCGCGCCGGAGCACCGAAGCGAGGACTCATCCCTGATCAGGACGGGAAGCTTTTCCGCCGCGATGCGGCGCGCGGACAAGACGGCTGGCGCCGCGGCCGTCCTTGTTCCTGCCCCGGGGTGGAACGCGGCATTGCGGGAAATGAGATAGCCTCTCCCCGCTCCCGTTTGCGGCCCGCTGTGGGAAAATACCCCCTCCGGCAGAAAAAAATGAAATGCCCGATACCGCAGAATATCGCTTGCCCGCAGTCGGCGCAGCAGTTCCCCGCAGAAATTACGGCTTTCTCAAAACCCTTGGCAGGACCGCCTTGGACAAAATGGGCTGGCGCACCGAGGGCGAGCTTCCCGATTGCCCGCGGCTGGTTGTCGCGCTGGCGCCGCATTCGTCCAATTGGGACTTCGTCATTGGCGCCCTGCTGGTTTTTGCGCTGGGGCTGCGCGTCTCCTTCATCGGCAAACACACGCTGTTCAAGGCGCCACTCGGCTGTTTCATGAAGTGGCTGGGCGGCATCCCGGTCGACCGGGCACGCCCCGACGGCCTCGTCGAAGCGATGATAGAGGAATTCGGCAAGTGCGAACGATTGTGGCTCGGCATCGCTCCCGAAGGCACCCGCAGCGATGGCGCACGGTTCAAATCCGGTTTTTACAGAATCGCGCAGGCCACCGGGGTGCCCATCCTGCCGGTTTATTTCAACTACTGGCGCAAAATCATGGGATTTCTGCCGCTGCTGCAACCCGGACCCGATACGGCACAAGGCGTGGATCACGTCCGGCGACTGCTGGAACGGCACGGCGCGCGCAAGCCGAAATGAGCCCGGCGCCCACCAAAGGTCGTGCCGTCTGCGAGCCGATCTTTTGGTTCCCCTTCGCGTGGCGTTCCCGGAAGGGCGGGACCATCAGAGCTTCGCTGAACGAGCAGGCGGGCACAAAGGAAGGGCGAACGCTTCGATGCAGCCGGTTTTCGTCACGCGCCACTCCGGGCGTTGCGTGGCGTTTGTTTGTATCGCGGCTTGTGCAACGATCGCGGTCCATACAGCGCGGCCAAGCCCGCGATTTGATGTAACTTCGCGAAACGAAAGGCGTTTTTGCCAGAGTGGCGTCCCCAGGGGGATTCGAACCCCCGTTACCGCCGTGAAAGGGCGATGTCCTAGGCCTCTAGACGATGGGGACTAAAGGACTGCTGCAGATAATTCGTGCTGCAGGTGTGTGTTGCTGGTGGAGGTAAGCGGGATCGAACCGCTGACCTCTTGCATGCCATGCAAGCGCTCTCCCAGCTGAGCTATACCCCCACAAAAGAGCGCGAATTATACCGGCACGGCCACGGCCTGTAAAGAAACCGCCCCCGCTCACGGGAAAGCCTGCAGCTGCCGGTCGAGCCGCGCCAGCACCTCTTCGCGGCCGATCAATTCGAGGATGGCGTCGATCGAAGGGGTTTGCACTTCGCCGGTCACCATGACCCTGAGCGGCATCGCGATCTTCGGCAGCTTCATCTGATGATCGGCGACGACCGCCTTGAGCGTTTCGTTGATTTTGCCGCGGTTCCACTCGACGGCGGCAAGACGCGCGCGCAGATCCACGAGCGCCGGTTTGATCCCGGCCGCGTAGTGCTGCTGCTTGAGCTCCGCAACCGGTTCGAGCGCGCGATAGAAGTAAACCGCGGCGTCGGCCAGTTCCTTGATGGTGTTGACACGCCCCTTGAGCAACGCCGCCACGGCGGAAAGCGGGGGGCCGTTCGTCACGTCGCAGCCATCGGCCTCCAGAAACGGCGCGGCCAGCCCGGCAAGACGCGCATCATCGGTTTCCTTGAGATACTGGTGGTTGAGCCAGGCGAGCTTCTCGGGGTCGAATCTCGCCGGTGACCTGCTGATATGTTCGAGATCGAACCACTCGACCAGCTGCTCGCGCGAGAATTTCTCGTCGTTGCCGTGCGACCAGCCCAGCCGCGCGAGATAGTTGAGCAGCGCTTCCGGCAGATAACCTTCGTCGCGATACTGCATCACGCTGACCGCACCGTGGCGCTTCGACAAACGCTCGCCGTCCTGCCCCAGGATCATCGGCACGTGCGCGAACCGCGGCAGCGTCGCGCCCAGCGCGCGATAAATATTGATCTGGCGCGGCGTGTTGTTGACGTGATCGTCACCGCGGATCACGTGGGTAATTTCCATGTCGATGTCATCGACCACCACGCCGAAATTGTAGGTCGGGATGCCGTCGGCGCGTATCAGGACGAGATCGTCGAGCTCACTGTTGGCAACCGTGATCGGACCCTTGATGAGATCGTTGAAAGTCACTTCGCCGCTATCCGGATTGCGAAAGCGGATCACCGGCGTCACCCCTGGCGGGGCAGTAAGCCCTGCGGCATTTTCGGGACGCCAGCGCCCGTCGTAGCGCGGCTTTTCGCCCCGGGCGCGCTGGCTTTCGCGCAGCGCTTCGAGCTCTTCCTTGCTGGCATAGCAGTAGTAGGCCTTGCCTTCCTCCAGCAGCCGGGCAGCCACTTCGCGATAACGGTTGAGGCGCTGCATCTGGAAAAACGGCCCCTGGTAATCCAGCCCCAGCCATTCCATGCTGTCGATGATGGCCTGCTCCGACTGTAGCGTCGAGCGCTCGCGGTCGGTGTCTTCGATGCGCAGGATGAAGGTGCCGCCGTGTCTCTTGGCGAACGCCCAGCAGAACAGCGCGGTGCGGGCGCCGCCGATGTGTAGATAGCCGGTGGGACTGGGTGCGAAACGGGTGCGTACCATGGGACCACGCAAAAAACGGTTATTTTACGCTAGCCGCTGGCGTGACAGCTGCGGTCACCTCGCGCATCAGGCGATTCTTGCGGCACGATACGGCCGGCGCCGTCCCCGTCCGGCCGTATCGCGATTCACGCAAAGAAACGACAAAAAATAATAAGTAAAATCAATAGCTTACGCAAAACCGACGCCGCGATCAGGCAAACCGTCCCGGCCGATAGGGCGCCACGTCGATCGCGGGCCGCCGCCCCGCGACGAGATCGGCGATGATGCGGCCGGTGGGTGCGGCGCCGCACAGGCCGGTGTGGCCATGGCCGAAGGCATAGTAGACGTTACCGCATTTTTCCGACGGCCCGATCACCGGCAGCGAATCGGGCGTCGAGGGCCGCCGCCCCATCCACTGCGTGGCGCCGGCGAGGCGCGCATCCGGCAACATGCGCTGCAAATGCCTGGCGAGCACCCCGGCACGTCTGTAGTCGGGCGCGGCGTAAATGCCGGCGAACTCGGCCTGTCCCGCGATGCGCAGCCCCATTTCCATCGGTGTCACGAAAAACTTGCCTTCCGGCGCGAACACCGGCAGCGGCAGTTCCACCCCGGCTTCGGGAAGCGTGACGTGATAGCCGCGCTCGGCTTCCAGCGGCAGCGGCTCACCCAGCCAGGCAGTGATTTCCGCCGAATGCGCGCCGGCGCACACCACCAGCGTCCCGACCGACATCCTGCCGGCGTCGGTCACGAGCGCGACCGGCCCCGCCGGGCCGAGTTCGATGTCGAGCACCTTGCGCTGGAGGATTTTGCCGCCATCGCGCTGGAACTGCGCGGCGAGCGCTTTCGTCAGGCGCCCGGGGTTGGCTACATGGCCCTGCTCGGGCAGATACAGGCCGCGACCATAGATTTTCGCCAGTGCCGGTGCGCTGCGGCGGATGGCGCCGGCGTCGAGTTCCTCGATCACCACGCCGCGGTCGCGTCGCAGTTTCCACGCCAGCGCGTCGCCGCGGTAAGCGTCCTCGCTCTCGTAGACCACGAGGTAGCCGGCGCGGCGGATGAGATCGGAAACGCCCGCGTGCCCGACCAGCGGCTCGTAGGCATCGAAGGTCTGCCTGAGCAGCGCGCGCAGGCCGTCGGCGATGCGCACCACGCGGTCCGGCCGCGAATTGGCGATGAACCGGCCAAACCACGGCAGCATCTTCGGCAGGTGCGTCCAGCGTACGGTGAGCGGCCCCCGCGGGTCGGCGAGATAGCCTGGCACTTTCCACAGGATGCCCGGCAGCGCCTGCGGCACGCACGAGCCCGGGCTCAAGATACCGGCGTTGCCGAACGAGCAGTACTCGCCCGGCGGATTCATGTCGACCACGGCCACCTCGTGCCCGTCGCGCCGCAGATAACAGGCGGTGGCGATGCCGACGATGCCTGCGCCGATGATCGTGACCTGTTTTGGCATGGGATAAATTGAAGGAAACGGACAAACGATGCTAGAATTGGCGCCGTTCGCTGAACCACATACGGGCGGTTAACTCAGCGGTAGAGTGCCACCTTCACACGGTGGAAGCCACTGGTTCGATCCCAGTACCGCCCACCAGATGCAAAAGCCCTGCAGAGGCGGGGCTTTTTTTCGCACCGCGTTTTCAGATCAAATAGTTCCCCCTGTGCGAGCGGCGCCAGTTTGCCGCGGTTCTTCAACTTTTCCGCGCCACGATGGTCGAGAACGCTTTGCGGGTATTCTGCGGCGCGTCGAAATCGTCATGGGTGTCGAGCAGCAACTGCCAGCCGGCAAAGCGCTGCCGCAACTCGTCGCGCCCGAACAGATAGTAATGACCGGGCTCGAACATGCCCATGAAGGTCGTGCCTTCGATCAGCGTGTTGACGATCGCCAGCCCGCCCGCGGCGACGTGCTGCTGGATGTCGGCAAGCAGCGCCAGTGCCTTGTCGCGCGGGAAGAACATCAGCAGGCCGATCGCGATGACGGTGTCGAACTGCCCGCTGATTGCATAGTTGCCCACATCCGCGAGCACCGGTGTGATGTTCAGCTTCTCGGCCGCGGCAACCCCGCCGATACGCTCGATCGCCGTCGGACTGGCATCGACCGCCACCACCTCCGCGCCGCGCCGTGCCGCCTCGATGCTGAGATTGCCCAGACCACAGCCCAGATCGAGCACGCGCCCGCGCACGAACGGCAGCGCGGCCTTCTCGAAGGGGTTGAGCGCAAAGTCGTTACCCGCCACCTGTTTGCGGAACTGGGTGTCGAAGAAAGTGATGCTCTGATTGGCGTTCATTTTGCTTCCAAGCGGGAAAATATCGGCTTCGACTGCAAATCGCCCCCGTTCCCGATGCCATTGGTCGATGATAACACTTCTTGCCCCACGGCCACCGCTGCGGCAGCGTGGCAGCGATGCCGCTTGCTGGCGGACGTTTGTCAGGCCGCAGAAGGCGCGGTGCGTTCCAGCAGGGTCGCGACTTCCTCCGCAGGCAGCGGCCTGCTCAACAGATGCCCCTGGACATGATCGCATTGCATGCGGCGCAGCTTGTCCAGTTGCTCGCGGCTCTCCACGCCCACTGCGAAAATCCTGACGCCGGGGTTGCGGGACATGTTGACCATTCCTTCCATCACTGCCACGTTCTGCGGATCGGCGCCGAGTTCCCGCACAAAGGAGCGTGCGATCTTGATCGCGCTTATCGGCATGCGCCGCAGATCGCTGACCGCCGAATGGAATCCCACCCCGAACTCGGTGATGGCAACCCTCACTCCGATTTTCGACAGCGCGTTCAGAATATCGATGGTCCGTCCGATATCCTGCATCGCCAGACTTTCCGTGATCTCCAGTTCCAGGACGGCGGCGGGCAGCCCGCTCGCTGCCAACACCCTTTTTACCATGTCGGCCAGGCCCTCATGGAAAAACTGGCGCGGCGAAAGGTTGACCGAGAGCGTCGGCACATCCTTTCCTTCCTTGCGCCACTGCGCTGCCTGCCTGCAGGCGGCCGTCAGCACCTGTTCCCCCAGCGCAACGATGAGCCCGGTTTCCTCGGCGAGCCGCAGGAACTCGATCGGCGGGACCTGGCCGAAACGCGGGTGATCCCAGCGCACCAGCGCCTCGACGCCGGTAATCCTGCCGGTCTCGACGCTGTATTGCGGCTGGTAATGGACCTGGAACTCCCCGCGCTGCAGCGCCTGATGCAATTCGCTTTCGAGCTGAAAGCTGCGCACCGCACGCGCGCTCAGTTCTGCCGTGTAAAAGCAGTAGCCCGCCCGGCCCTGTTCCTTGACGTGATACATGGCGGTATCGGCATTTTTCATCAGCGTTTCCGCGTCTTCGCCATCGGCGGGATAGACGCTGATGCCGATACTCGAAGTCACGAACAGTTCCTTGTCCGCAAGATGGTACGGCTGGCGGGTGGCGGCCAGGATTTTGGCGGCAACCGTCTCCGCGCTTTGCGGGCCGGAAATCTCCGGCAGCAAAACGGTGAACTCGTCCCCGCCCAGCCGCGCCACGGTGTCGGTCTCGCGCACGGATGCCCGCAGCCGTCGCGCGACTTCCTTCAGCAACTGGTCGCCCGCATCGTGCCCGAGGCTGTCGTTGATGAACTTGAAACGGTCGAGATCGAGAAACATCACCGCCAGATTCCGCTTGTCGTGGCGCCGCGCCACCGCCAGCGCCTGGTCCAGCCGGTCCCTGAACAGGATGCGGTTGGGCAGCCCGGTCAGCGCATCGTGATAGGCCTGGTAAGTGATGATCGCCTCGTGGCGCTTGCGTTCGGTGATGTCGCTGAAAATCGCAATGTAGTACTCGATCTCGCCGCGCTCGTTCCTGACGCTGCTGATATTGAGCCATTCCGGATAAATCTCGCCGTTCTTGCGCCGGTTCCAGATGTCACCCTGCCATTGCCCCTTGGTGGCAAGCGCCTCCCAGAATGCCTTGTAAAAGGCTTCGTCGTGCTGGCCGGACTGCAGGATTCTGGGCGTCTGACCGATCGCCTCCTGCGCCGTATAGCCGGTGGTGCGCGTAAACGCCGGGTTGACTCTCAGGATGCGCGAGCTGCGGTCGGTGACCAGGATGCCTTCGAGCGCGTGATTGAACACATCCAGCGAAATCTGCTCCGCCCTCACCATCTCGCCGATTTTCTCCATTACCCGGTTAAACGCCGCTGCGGCCTCGCCAATCTCGTCGCTGCCGTGCACCGGCAGCCGGTGACCAAGGTCGATCTCGCCTTCGGCGATTTTCCGCAGTCCGCCGGTCATGGCGTCGAGGGGACGCGTCACCGAACGGGAAACGGAAAGATAGATGAGCAGCATCAGCGGCACCGAAATCAGGATGGCCACCCAGAAAATGTTCATGACGAATGCAGCCATCGCAGCGTTGGCCTTGTCCAGCGAAATCTCCATCGAAACCGCGCCCAGGACTGCGCCTTCCGCGACGTTGTGGCAGCCCAGACAGCTTTTGCCCAGATAGTCCTTCCAGGCAAGGGCCGGCATGACGGCCCGCATGAGTTGCGCGTCACCTGCCTCGTGAATCTGGAATACGGGCTGCCCGCCGTCGAGCACCGTCTGCTCCACGGCGTCGGCCTGCATTTCGTCCGCGGCGCCGGGCCTGGCAAACGCTCGTGTTTCCCGCCCTTCCATCCCTTACCACCAGCCGCGTTGCTCTGCGGCAAAAAGTCACCATTGGGTTATGTTATCAAATGCGCGACAATAACGGCGGAACCGCCGCGCGTGGTCCCGAAATATTTTCCGACTCCACTGAGGTTCGATGGCTGACGATTACATCCCGCTGCTGACCCCGCCCGAGCAGCAGACCGGGCCGGTGCTGTGGTTTGCCTTCCAGCGTTCCGAAATGCTGGTGCGCGCCGCGGCGGATGCGCCCGATCTTCCCTGTTGCCCCGATCTGACTGAACACGGCTTCACCATGCTGCGCCGCCAGTATCTGGGCACCTACGGCGGCAAACACTGCTATGCCGCTGAACTGGACGAATCCGATGCGGTGCCCGCGGGTTGGAAGCTGATCGGCCTGCGCGAAGCGTTCGGGCACTTCGACGAAATACTCGCCGCGCTTTCGGGTCGCGCCTACCAGATCATGGACTGGGACCGCAATCACCAGTTCTGCGGCCGCTGCGGCACGCCCACCGAACAGCGGCGCAACGAACGCGCACGCGCCTGCCCGAACTGCGGACGCGTCGTCTATCCGCCGATTTCGCCGGCGATCATGGTGCTGGTCACGCGCGGCCGTGAACTGCTTCTGGGACGCAGGGCGATCTGGCCCGAGCAACGTTACTCCGCGCTGGCCGGTTTCGTCGAGCCCGGCGAGACGCTGGAACAGACGGTAGTGCGCGAAACCCGCGAGGAAGTCGGTGTCGAAATCGCCAATATCCGCTATTTCGGCAGTCAGCCGTGGCCGTTTCCGCACTCGCTGATGATCGCGTTCACTGCCGAGTACGCCGGCGGCGAAATCAGGCCCGACGGCGAGGAAATCGAGGAAGCCCGCTGGTTCGACGCCGGGCAACTGCCGCAACTGCCGCCGCGCATCAGCATTTCCCGGCGGCTGATCGATGCCGTATCGGCGCAGCTTGCGGCGCGGTATCCGCGCTGATCGACAAAGACCGGTCAGGCCGGCATCCTGCCGCCATTCGGACTGGCGCAGGAACACGGCGTATGCCGGCATTCCTCAGTACCGCCAAACGGGTCTCCGCGGTGCGTGCGGCATCATGCTTCCACACGCTTCCAGACGCACGAGCCGCCGCTCGCCTTCTCGATGTCCTCGAGCTGCGCGGCATGGGCCGCCCGTTCCTCCTCGCTGGCGCGAATCACGATCAGCTCCAGCCCGGGCGGCGACAGCCGCTCGGCAATGCAGGCAACGACCGCGCTCTCGGGCTCGATGATCAGGCTTTCCTGGCCGCGCGTCATCGACAGATAGACCTCGGCCAGCAATTGCGCATCGAGCAACGCGCCGTGCAACGTGCGCGCCGAGTTGTCGATCTGGTAGCGTTCGCACAATGCATTGAGATTGTTGCGCTTTCCCGGATGCATGTCCTTGGCCATGCGCAGGGTGTCGATCACGGACGGGCAATATTCGGCGAGGGGCTTGAGATCCAGCAGACTGAATTCATGATTGAGAAACGCAATGTCGAACGGCGCGTTGTGGATGATAAGCTCCGCGCCTTTCACGTAATCCAGGAATTCGTCGACGATTTCCCTGAACCTCGGTTTGTCGCTCAGAAATTCGCGCGTCAGCCCGTGTACCTGCAGCGCGCCTTCCTCGCTTTCGCGCTCCGGATTGATATAGCGGTGAAAATGGTTGCCGGTCGGCCTGCGGTCGACGAGCTCGACCCCCGCGATTTCGATGATGCGGTGGCCGAGCGCCGGATCGAGGCCGGTGGTTTCGGTATCAAGGACGATCTGTCTCATTCGGAACCCGTGATGGGCACTCGGTAGCAGGCAGTGGGCAACTTGCGAACGGAATCATGATTGACATGGAATTTTAACCCGTCACTCTTCGCGCATCACCCTTCACCCGTTCTTCAATACCGACTCCACGCCGCGATTGGCCAGCACATCGGCACGCTCGTTGCCATCGTGCCCGGCGTGCCCGCGCACCCAGATCCATTCGATGTCGTGCCGTTGCACCAGTTCGTCCAGCCGCTGCCATAGGTCGACGTTTTTCACCGGTTTTTTGTCGGCGGTGCGCCAGCCGCGCCGTTTCCAGTCGTGGATCCAGCGGCTGATGCCCTGCTGCACATACTGCGAGTCGGTATGGACACGGACCATGCAGTGTCGCTTGAGTGCTTCCAGGGCGCGGATCACCGCGGTGAGTTCCATACGGTTGTTGGTGGTGAGCGCCTCACCGCCGAACAGTTCCCGCGTCCTGCCGCCGTACTTCAACAGCACCCCCCAGCCGCCGACGCCCGGATTGCCCTTGCAGGCGCCGTCGGTATAGATATCGACCACCTCGTTCATTGCATCCCGACCGGGCCGCGAGGCATCGCAGAGCCGCCGTCCCCGGCGACTTTCTTGGGGGCGGGGGCGAGGTTTTTCTTCGGCACCAGCCGGTCGCTCCATTTCGGCATGATGAGGCGCAGGCCGCGCACGCGCTTGATGGCCTGCAGAAAAAAGACGCCACCCGCCATCGGCCACCAGCGGTCGCCCGCGTCTTCCAGGAAGCTGCAACGTTCCAGCCATTTCTGCTGCGTGCACGGCGGCACGTAACAGCTCATCTGCCCCGCCGATATCTCGAAACCGAGGAGCGCGAGCCAGTCCTTGAGCCGCGGCAGATTGATGAAGCGGCCACGCCACGGATATTGTGAATGAAAATGAAAAATGCGCCTCAGCCCCCACAGGCTCCACGGATTGAAGCAGGCGATCACCACGTGCGCTTCGGGCAGCAGCACGCGCTCGACCTCGCGCAGGATCTGATGCGGATGCTCGCTGAACTCGAGCACGTGCGGCAGCACCATCAGGTCGACGCTGTTGCTGGCAATCGGCAAATCGCGGAAATCCGCGCGTATTTCCACACCGCCGGCGACATCGACACGACAGCGCATCGCGATCCGGCTCGCCCGCAGAAAATCGAGCTCGGGAAGTCCCAGCTGAAGAGCGTGATAGCCGAAAACGTCGGCGACCGCGGTATCGAAATACGCCTGCTCGCGAACCAGCAGATAGCGTCCGAGCGGCGTCGCGAACCATTCGCTCGCGGTCTGCGGTCCCATGAGGTTTGACATGTTGCGAGTTTAAATCAAATAATCGGCCTGAAGAATACATTCCGGAAACCGGCCCATGAGCAATTGCGAAGTCGTCGCCCTGCGCGCTTTCAACGACAACTACATCTGGACCATCCGCGATTCGGAATGCGCCGCCGTCGTCGATCCCGGCGATGCCCGTCCGGTGCTCAATTATCTCGAACGTGAAAAGCTCGAACTGGTGGCAATCCTCAATACCCACCATCACGCCGACCACGTCGGCGGCAACAGCGCTCTGCTGCACCACCGGCGAGTTCCCGTCTTCGGCCCGCAAGACCCGCGTATCGCCGAAGTCACTCGGCGGCTGGCCGATGGCGAATGCATCGGGTTGCCGCATTTCGGGCTCGAATTCGAAGTCATGGCGATCCCCGGCCATACCCGCACGCATCTCGCTTTTCATGGCGCCGGCATGCTGTTCTGCGGCGACACCCTGTTTGCCGCCGGCTGCGGTCGGCTGTTCGAAGGCACGCCGCAGCAAATGCACGATTCGCTGTCGCGGCTGGCGCGGCTGCCCGA
Source organism: Burkholderiales bacterium (assembly GCA_046313915.1). Classification (GTDB taxonomy): domain Bacteria; phylum Pseudomonadota; class Gammaproteobacteria; order Burkholderiales; family SG8-41; genus CAKKQX01. Next base: position 14,481 of record JBKBXX010000050.1, read on the forward strand.
AACAACCTTCGTTTACTGCGGACATGAGTACACCCTCGCCAACATCCGTTTTGCCAAGGCAGCCGATCCCGACAACGCAGCGCTGCAGGCGCTCGAATCCCGCGCCCGGGAACTGCGCGCCCGCGATTTGCCCACCCTGCCTTCCACCATCGGCCAGGAAAAGGCCACCAATCCTTTTCTGCGTTGCGACGACCCCGCCGTGATCGCCTCGGCCAGCGCATACGCGGGAAAACGGCTGACCGACTCCGTGAGTGTTCTCGCCGCTCTGCGCGAATGGAAAAACCACTTCTGACGGGTTGGGCCGGAGTCCCGGCTGCAAGCGACGACGAAGTCAAGCGGGCAAACGCGGGAAAAGCGATGTCTTGTCTGATGTTTTCTGCGTTTGACCATGATTTTAAAGTAATTTTTCTCTTGACCGTCGACCTCGTGCTTGGTTACCATGCGACCTCTGGCAGTCAAAACCAACAAACAAGAGGGCCGTGATGGCGCCAACCACTTTCCTGCTTGCGATAACCATCCTGATATCGGCCTGCGCGCAACTGCCGGCGCCCGGGGAACCGACGCTTTCCCGCAGCGAAACGCCCGTCATCGAGCAGGCCGCCTCGCCAGCCGAAACGGCAAGCGCCGCTTCGCCACAGTCGCAGCACCAGCCGGCCACCGCTGAAACCGGGCTTCCGAGCCTGCGGCTGCTCACCCCGCCTCCCGCCGACCTGTGGCAGCGCATCCGCAACGGTTTCCGGATGAGCAACCTCAACAGCCCGCTGGTGCGTGAAGCGGAAGAATGGTATTCGAACCGCCCCGATTACATCGCGCGCATGACCGAACGCAGCAGCCGCTATCTCTATCACATCGTCGAGGAAGTGGAGCGGCGCAACATGCCGACCGAAATCGCGCTGCTGCCGATGATCGAGTCCGCCTACAACCCGCGTGCTTATTCGCGTTCCCACGCTTCCGGCATCTGGCAGTTCATCCCTTCCACCGGAAAACTCTACGGCTTGAAACAGAACTGGTGGTACGACGGCCGCCGCGACATCATTGCCGCCACCAATGCCGCACTCGACTATCTGGAAAAACTCTACGCCCAGTTCGGCAGCTGGGAACTCGCCCTCGCTTCCTATAACTGGGGCGAAGGCGCCGTCAGCCGGGCGATCGCGAAAAACCAGGCCAAAGGACTTCCCACCGACTACGAAAGCCTCACGCTGCCGCCGGAAACCCGCGCTTACGTACCCAAGCTGCAAGCCGTGAAAAACATCATCGCCAACCCGGCGCGCTACGGTTTGCGGCTCGCCCACATCCCCAACGAGCCGTACTTTGCGACCGTCACGACCCGACAACACATCGACGTCAAGCTCGCCGCCAAGTTCGCGGAAATGCCGGTCGACGAATTCCTCTTCCTCAATCCGGCTCACAACAAGCCGGTGATCAAGGCCGGCAGTGCAGAAGTCATCGTGCTGCCGGTGCACAAGATCCAGATTTTCCTCAACAACCTGGCGAGCCATGACAAGCCGCTCGCCTCGTGGCAGGCCCACACCGTCAAGGCCGGGGAAACGCCGGAAAAAATCGCCGCCCGCCATGGCATTTCCGTAGCCCATCTCAAGGAAATCAACGGTATCCAGGAACGCAGGAAAATCACCACCGGCATGGCGCTGCTGGTGCCGGCAAAAGCGGGCGGCGAGCTGCATCTGCCCGATCTGCCCGCACCGCAGCTAAAGCTCGCCAAGGCGGTCAAGCCTGCGCGCTCCGCGCAACGCGGCACGGTACAGAAAGCGGCGCAACGTCAGACTGCCCGCAAAAAAACCCTCGCCGGCCGCACGCCGGCCAAGCGTGCCCAGACGGCGGCACGCGCTGCCGCACCGGCTTCGAAAAAAGTCGTCGTCGCCCAGAACCAGAAGCCTTAGCTTCCGTCGCCGTAGAGGTGACAGCGCACCGAATGGCTGGCGCCCAAAACGGTCTTGCCGGGATAGGCCTGTCGGCATTGCGGCAGGGCTTGAGGACAGCGCGGATGGAAATGGCAACCCGGCGGCGGGCTCACCGGCGAAGGCAGGTCACCTTCCAATTTGATGACTTCCCGCCTGGTATTCCGGTCGATCAGCGGCACCGCCGACAGCAGTGCGCGCGTATAGGGATGTTTCGGATTTTCGAGGATTTCATCGGCGCGCCCGTGTTCGACGATGCGTCCCAGATACATCACGGCAACCTCGTCGGCCAGAAATTCGATCACCGAAATATTGTGTGAAATGAAAAGATAGGCCAGCCCTTTCTTCGCTTGCAGATCCTTTAGCAGATTGAGGATCTGGGCCTGCACCGAGACGTCGAGGGCGCTGGTCGGCTCATCGCAGACGATCAGCCGCGGTTCGACCGCCAGCGCGCGTGCAATGGCGATGCGCTGACGCTGACCGCCCGAGAATTCATGCGGATAGCGGTACTTGGCTTCCGGTGCCAGCCCGGTTTCGGTCAACAGAGCATCGATGCGCGCCTGACGCTCGTCGCGGCTCTCGCCCACCTCCAGTGCCGCCATGCCTTCTTCGATCGTTTCCGCCACGCGCAGGCGCGGATTGAGCGAGCTGTAGGGATCCTGGAAAATGATTTGCGCGTGGCGCCGCCACATGCGCATTTGCGAGCGGCCCAGGCGGGCGAGATCGGTGCCATCGAACACGATTTCTCCGGCAGTCGGCTCGATCAGCTTCAGGATGCTTTTACCCACCGTCGTCTTGCCGCAACCGGATTCGCCGACCAGCCCCAGCGTTTTGCCGGCAGCGATGGACAATGACACGCCGTCCACCGCCTTGACGTGGCCGACCACCCGCCGCAACACACCCTTGTGGAGGGGAAAATGAACCTTGAGGTCGTTGACCGCGAGCAGCGCGCGGCCGGTGCCGTGCGACCGTTCCGGGCCGACGGGTGCGATCGCCGTCACGCCTGCCGTCGACTGGCGGCCGCGCGCCGCCGGCCCGTACAGATGACACCTCACACCGCAACCGCCGCCCGCGTCGCGCCACGCCGGCACCGTGCTGTGGCACAAGTCCCACGCATGATCGCAACGCTCGACAAAACGGCATCCGGAAAATTCCTGCGTGAGCGGCGGCACGCTGCCGCCGATCACCGCCAGCGCTGCGCCGCGTTTATGCTTTTGCGGCAGCGAATCGAACAGCTTCTGCGAATAGGGATGGCGCGGCTGCGCGAAAAACGATTCGCGGTCCGCGACTTCCACGATTTCCCCGGCATACATCACCGCCACGCGCTGCGCCGTCTCCGAAACCACCGCCAGGTCATGCGTGATCAGCAACACCGACATGCGGCGGTGGCGCTGCAGATCGCGCAGCAGATCGAGCACCTGCGCCTGTATCGTCACATCGAGCGCGGTGGTCGGCTCGTCGGCAATCAGCAGTTCGGGATCGCAGGCGAGCGCCATGGCGATCATCACCCGCTGCTTCATGCCGCCGGAGAGCTGGAAAGCATATTCGTGCCGCCGCCGCGCAGCGTCGGGAATACGCACGGCGTCGAGCAGCTCGAGCACGCGCCGCTCCAGCGCCGCCCCCTCCAATCCGGTATGGCATTTCAGCGTCTCGGCGATCTGCGCACCGACGGTCATCACCGGGTTGAGTGCAAGCATGGGTTCCTGGAAAATCATTGCAATGCGGCGTCCTCGCACGCCGCGCATCGCGGCCTCGGTCAGCGCCAGCAGGTTCTCGCCGTCGAGCCTGATCGAGCCGCCGACGATTTGCCCGCTGTCGGGCAACAGCCGCATCACCGACAGCGCGGCAATCGACTTGCCGCAGCCCGATTCGCCGAGCAGCGCAAAGGTCTCACCGTGCTCGATCGTCAACGACAGCCCTTCGACGGCACGCACAATCGCCGTGCCGGTATCGATCCAGGTGTGCAGATCCTCGATTTCGAGCAGGGGCCGCGTCATGTCGCGGGGCCGCGGCGCGCGGCCATCTTCAGGTGCTGCACCAGCCGCGCTGGCGACAACACGCGGCTCCTGATGCGCGGATCGAAAGCGTCGCGCACCGCATCGGCCAGCAGATTGGCGGAAAGCACCAGCACCAGCATGAAGCAGAAGGCGGCGGCGAGCGACCACCACACCATGGGGTCGCGCGCCATTTCCAGCCGCGCATTGTTGATCATGGTGCCGAAGCTGATGGTCGAGGGATCGACGCCGATTCCGACATAGGACAACACCGCTTCCGCCAGCACCAGGCCGCTGAAATCCATGACGACCGCGATCATCACGATATGCATCACGTTGGGCAGGATGTGGCGCGTGATCACCCGCCAGTGCGAAACACCGAAAGCATGCGCCGCCTGGATGTATTCCATTTCCCGCAGCTTCAGCGCCTCGCCGCGCAACAGCCGGCACAGCCCGGTCCAGCTGGTCACGCCGAGAATAATGCATAAAAACAACAGCCTGAGATCGGCGCGGGAACTCACCGTGTCGAACATCTCGGGATGGATCTCGATATAGACCTGCATCATCAGCACCGCTGCCGCGATCAGCAACACGCCGGGGATCGAAGAAAGCGTGGTGTAGAGATACTGGATGAGATCGTCGACCCAGCCGCGGAAATAGCCTGCCATGATGCCGAGCAGCAGCGCAAACGGCAGCATCACCAGCGTCGTCAGGGTGCCGATCACAAGCCCGGTGCGTACGCTTTTCAGCGCTTGGTACAGCACGTCCTGCCCCACCTTGTCGGTGCCCAGCACGTGGTATTTGGCGCTGAGCAGCGCCAGCAGACCTGCAACCAGCATCACCCCCCCGAGGGTGATCAGCACCGCACGCCAGGGCACCGCGGTTTCCCCGCGCCAGATCGCGCGCCACGCCGCATCCAGATGGCTTGCCTGGCGGCTCGCGATCGCGGCACACAGCAATGTCGCCACCACCAGCCACGCGATCACTCCGCCGGCCACACCGCTGAGAACACGGCGGGCGACATCGGCTGCCCAGTCGGCCGCGGGATCCGCGAGATGCGCACCTCCGAACCTGAGCCGCGGATGGTCGCGCACCTGCCTGCCGTCGGGAAGCTCCAGCGTCTCTTTCGCGAACAGATGGGTCGCCAGCGGCGCCGAATAGGTTTTCTCCTTTGCGGTGCGCAGCGATCCTGCCACCGCATCGAGTACGCTCAGCACTTCCACGGCATAAATGCGCCTGCCTGCCTGGTCGGGCAGCGCCGGCCGGTAATGCAGGGAATCGAGCAAACCGATGACAGCGAAAAAAACCAGCACCGTCAGTGCCGACATGCCGCTTGCGCTGCACGCCACGCGCCGCCACGGTTGCCGCAGGTGTTCGTGCCGGCGCACGTAGCCGGCGAACAGCAACGCCATCGCCACCAGCAGAAAAACCAGCGCATCGGTCCAGAGGATGACGGCCTTAAACGGCACCACGGCGCCTCCGTCCCGGCACGGCAGCCACCTGGTCAAAGCTGCAAGTTTGTCCTTTCACCCTTCACTTTTCACGTTTATTGCAGCCTCACCCGCGGATCGACCAGCGTGTAGGAAATATCGGTCATGATCAGCCCGGCGATATAGAGCACGGAACCCAGGAATACCATGGCCCGCACCACCGCAAAATCCTGCGACTGGATGGCGTCTATGGTATAGCTTCCCAGCCCCGGAATGCCGAAAAAAGCCTCGGTGATCAGACTGCCCATGAACAGCAGCGGTATCACCGCCACCACGCCGGTCAGGATCGGAATCAGCGCGTTCTGCAGCACATGCCGGAACAGCACGCGCATTTCCGACAGGCCCTTGGCGCGCGCAGTGCGCACGTAGTCGCGATTGATCTCCTCGAGAAATATGCTGCGATACCAGCGGGCGTTGGCGCCGATGCCGCTGATGACGCCGATCACCACCGGCAGCAGCAGGAATCTCCACGCCTCGAGGCCGCCGTCATAGCCCGAGATCGGCACCAGATTCCACAGCTTGCCGACGAGATACTGGCCGCCGATGATGTAGAACAGCCCCGAAATCGACATCATTGCGACGCACAGCACCACCCCCGAGAAATCGATATAGGTGGCACGGAAAAACGCCATCAGCAGCGCAAAGGTGACGTAGACCGCCAGCCCCAGCAGAAATACCGGCAGCGCGATCGCGAGGCTCGGCCACATGCGAGTGCGAATGTCGTAGCCGATGTCGCGCCCCTGGTCGGAGCGGCCGAAGTCGAACACGAACAGCCTGACCGATTTCTCGAAGAAAATGGTTTCGGAAAACCTGCCGAATCCGGACGATTTATCGTTAAATAACAATGGTTTATCATATCCACGCCCCTCCTTCCATTGGGCGATCGCGGCGGGCGTGACGCGCTTCACGCCGAGCTGCGCGCGCGCCATGTCGTCGGGCGTGTTGACGGTGAAAAACAGGACGAAAGTGATGACATTGACGCCGATCAGGATGGGGACGGCGTACAGCAGTCGTCTGACGACGTACGCGATCATGTCCGCCTCCCCGCGCCTTCATACAAGGCGATGGAACCCTGGCGACGCTCGTTGCGGCGGAACACCAGGATCGCCGGCACGCTGCCCGCCACCAGCGCGAGCAGAATCAGCGCCACCGGCCATATCACCGGCCGGTTCCACTCGAGCCGCAGTTTTTCACGCAGCTGCGGATCGATGCGCTGATACTTGAGGCCGTTGTTCGCCATCTGATTGGGTTTGCGATTGTAAAGCCAGGCGTGATGCAGCGTGTAGTCCGCGGGGAAAAAACTCCAGACCCACGGCCCGTCGCGCCGCACGATCTCGAGCATGCGATCGATGAGCGCCTGCCGCTCGGGACTGTTGTACATGTTCCTCATCGCTTCGAACAGGCGGTCGTATTCCGGATTCACATAGTTCGAGGCATTCTCGCCGCCGGCGCCAACCTTGCTTTGCGCGCCGTGCAGCAGGAAAAGAAAATTTTCGGGATCGGGGTAATCGGCGTTCCAGCCCAGAAAATAGAGCTGCACGTTGCCCTTGCGCAGCTTGTCCTGGAAACGGTTCCAGTCGGTGGCGCGCACCGCCAGCTGCACACCGAGCTTTTCGAATTGCTTGGCATACCAGTCGAGCATCGACTTGCTGCCCACGCCAGTGGCGGTGGTATCGAGATTGACCAGCAGCGGCTGGCCGGTTCGCGCGTCGCGGCCGTTGGGATAGCCCGCCTCGGCGAGCAGCTTTCGCGCATACTCGATCGGTTTGCGGCGCGGCGCGCCGTCCACCCAGTCATAAACATAGGGATTGATGCCTTCCCTGCCTTCACGATGGCCGAAGATGCCGGGCGGGATCGGTCCTTGGGAGGGGATGCCGCGGCCATTGCGGAAAATCGAAATGTATTCCTCCTGGTCGATCGCGATCGCAATCGCCTGCCGCAGTTTGCGCGCCTGCTCGCCCAGGCCGCCCACCACCGGATCGAGCATGTTGAAACCGAGATAAAACACGCTGGTGGCAACCGAAGTCTGCAGACCGATGCCGCGCTCCCGCATCTCGTCCGAGAGCGTGACTTCGCCCTGGCCGGTCAATTGCACCGCCTGGTCGAAGGTGTCGGAAGCGATGCCTGATGCATCGTAGTAGCCTTGCAGAAACTTGTTCCAGTAGGGTATCTGCTCCTTTTCCAGGCTGAATACCGCCTGGTCGATGAACGGCAGCGGCTTGCCGGCGTCCCGCAACAGTCCCGCTTCGGCATCGCCCGGCTCGCCCTCGTCCGGATAGACTTCGCCCTTGTAATTGGGATTGCGCTCGAGCACCATCCGGCGATTGGGATCGTTGATGGTCAGCATGTACGGCCCGCTGCCCACCGGAAACCAGTCGAGCGTGATGTTTTTCTGCGCCATGCCCGGCTGGGCGTAGAAACGCTCGGCTTCGGGCGGCAGCGGCGCAAAAAAAGGCATCGCCAGCCAGTAGACGAACTGGGGATATTTGCCGCGCACCCTGATGCGATAGGTATGGCGGTCGAGCACTTGCGCGCCCTCCAGTTCGAAGCGGCTCAGATCGAGATAGGCGTCCCGCGGCAGATTTTTCTCGACTTTGGCCAAGGTGGCGGCAAGCTCTTTCAGGCCCACGATGTAGCCGCTCATCAATCCCAGGATAGGCGAATGCAGCCGCGGATGGGCAAGCCTCTTGATCTGATGCACGTAATCGGCCGCGATCAGTTCGCGCGTGCCGTGCCGCCGGAAATCGCTCGGGGCCCGAATACCGTCGAGATCACCGCGCCCGAGGTTGTGATATAGAAAATTGCCCTGCGCGTCGACGGCGAAAGCGGGATGAGGCTGATACCGCATGCCCGGCTTGATGCGGATCACGTAATCGCTGTAAGCCACGTTCTTTGCAGCGGCATCGTCGGGCAGCCGCCGCCCCCGGCTGTCGAAAAAGGCTGCTTGCGGCACCTCTACGGCCCCGAATGGCACCAGTTGATACGGGCGCTTGAGATAATGGTACTGCAGCGGCGGCTGATAGATCTGCGCCAGGAATACATACTCGTTTTCACTGTAGGAACGCGCCGGATCGAGATGTTTGGGACGCTCGGAAAACGACGAGTAGAAAATATTGGCGCCGGACTGGGAAGCGGGATAGGGATTGTTCCACGGCGAGCCGCTGCATCCTGCCAGCAAGGCAGCCGCCAGCAGCACCAGGCGAGGCAGAAAGGAACTCATCGAGCCGAAGTTTAGCCCAATCCGGTATTACTGCAAATTCAGACCGACCGGCTTGCGCTATAATCCGCACGTTATTCACCCGCACTGCGCTGTGGCAGTAGAAACAAGGAGCCAGCATGGGCTTTCTCCAGGACAAGAAGATACTGATCACCGGCCTGCTTTCCAGCCGCTCGATCGCCTACGGCATCGCCAGGGCCGCGCATCGTGAAGGTGCGACACTCGCGTTCACCTACCAAAATGACGAACTGCGGGAACGCGTCGCCGGGCTCGCCGCCGATTTCGGCAACCCTCCGCTGCTGGGCTGCGATGTCTCCGACGATGCACAAA